>JBDSEL010000106.1:0-3751 GCA_039920065.1 Sphingomicrobium sp.
GCGGGCTCGCCGGCGCGATCTGGACCGACAATAACAACGACGGCTACGTCGACGGCTATAATTACAATGGCCAATATTATCAGGGTTCGCCGCAGGGCTATGACACGACCACCCGCAGCGTCCTTGGTGGCGCGGCAGGCGGTGCGCTCCTCGGCGCGGCTGCCGGTGCCCTTATTCCGGGCGTCAGCGTTCTTACCGGCGCGGTGATTGGTGCGGCCGTCGGCGGTCTCGCCGGAGCAGTCTATGCCGACCGCAATAATGATGGCGTTGCCGATGGTTACGTCTATAATGGCCAGTATTATCAAGGTGCTCCGGCCGCTGCGCCGGCGCCGATGCCGGCTCCCACTCCGACCCGGAGCGGCGAGCGCGGCTAACCGAACTGGAGTTTAAGTGAACCGATTGGGTTCTATGCGCACGGTCCATGCGGCGGTGCGCAAAAATCGGACAAAAGGCGTCGCGGCGGGCTTAGTGCTTGCCGCGGCGCCACTTCTTTTGGCTTTCGCTGCGACGCCGGCCGAGGCCAAGGACCGCAAGACAATTGCAGCGGTTGCAGCGCCGAAACCGCTCGGCACCGGGATTGCCGATTTCTACGCTTATCGCCGCGATTATCCGCTGTGGCTGTCGCCCGAAGGCGGGTCGTCCGCGAACGAGTTGGTCGCCCTGCTTGAGAGCGCACGGGTCGATGGGCTCGACCCCAATGCCTATAGCCTCGACGCAATCCACCAGGCGTTGGCGACTGCGCGGGCTGCGATCGATCCGAAAGATAAGAAGAAGGGCCGTGACAATCGCGCTGCGGTGCTCCGCGCCGACCGGCTGCTGAGCCAGGCGTTCGTCGCTTATGTCGGCGATTTGCGTCGCGATCCGGGGCCTGGCGTGACCTATGTCGAACCGCAATTGCGCCCGCAGCCGCCGGTCACCCGCTTCCTCCTCGAAGATGTCGCGCGTGGGCCCAGTCCGTCGGCCTATCTCAAGACCTTCGCCTGGGTGAACCCGATTTACCTTCGCCTTCGCCAGGCGCTGGTCGCGCGAGACTATGCCAATGACGAGCAGCGCGGAATTCTCGCGCTCAACCTCGAACGCGCGCGGATTTTGCCGGTCACCCGCCAGCGCTACATCGTCGTCAACGCCGCCGAGCAGAAGCTCTACGCCTATGACGGTGAGAAGCGGGTCGATGAGATGCGGGTCGTGGTCGGCAAGCCCAAGAACCCGACCCCGATGATGGTCGCATTGATCCGCTTCGCGGCGCTCAACCCTTATTGGTACGTGCCCCCCGACCTCGCGGCGGAGCGGATCGCCCCCAGGGTGCTCAAGCAGGGCCTCGGTTACCTCAAGCTCCTCGGCCATGAAGTCATGACCGATTGGTCGGAGGATGCGACGGTGGTCGATCCCAAGACGGTCGATTGGAAGGCGGTCGCCGATGGCAAGACCGAGATTCTCATCCGCCAGCTGCCGGGTCCGCACAATTCGATGGGGAGGATGAAGTTCATGTTCCCCAACGAGGCCGGGATTTACCTCCACGACAATCCCGAGCGCGAATTGTTCAGCGAAGCCTCGCGCCTCTACAGCGGCGGCTGCGTGCGGTTGGAAAATGCCCAGCGGCTGGGAGAATGGATGTTCAACCGCCCGCTCGACTGGGAACATGCCTCGATCGAGCAACAGGTCCCGCTCGAACGGCCGGTGCCGGTGTATATCACCTATTTGACCGCGGTTCCGGGCGGCGATGGCAAGATTGCGTATTTCGACGACGTCTATAGTCGCGACAAAGCGGGGATCGCCGCGCTCGGCAGCTCCGCGCCGTCGAGCGCATCGCGCTAAAAGCGGAGGCGCCAGCTGGCGTGGTAATTGGTGCGATAGCTGATTGGGCGGCCGCGATCGTCGAGCGCGGGGCGGAAAAGCAAGCGCCGCGCCAGTAGCGGGCACAGGCCGCGATCGATCTCGCCATCGCCGCTCGATCGCAGCAAGCGGCAATCGGCGATCGCGCCGGTCGCTGAAATCCCCAGCGATACCTCCGCCGACCCGACCGGGATTCGCCCACCGACGATCGAGGCATAGTCCGAGCGCCCGATGTTGCGCACCAGCCGCGCCGGTGTGTAGCGCGAAGTATCGCCGGTGCCGCCGCCGCCGCGCCCAGTCCCGCTGCCGCCCGCGCCGGTCCCGCTGCCCGCCGCTGCAGCCCCCGCTGACGCTTGACTACCGCTGCCGGCGACCGGTGCTGCGGGCAGGGGATTGACCGGCTGGGTCCTGACCGGGGGCGCGACGATCTTGGTCGGCTCGGCCTGTTTGCCTGCAGCGCCTTCGTCGAGTTTGGCGCGCTCGGGTCGTTTTGAGGGCGGTGGTTTCGGTGGCGGCGGTGGCGGGGGCGGGGCGATTGCGATCGTCGTCAGCGTTTCGGCGACCTTGCGCACCGCGGTGACATTTAGCCCGCTCAGGATGAGCGCAGCCAGCGCGACATGAACCAAAGCGACACCGGCGACGGCCTTGGCGCGCTGTTGGGGGTCAGGAATTCCGGTGTAGCTGCCCATCATTGCTCAAACGAACGGCGGCGCATCGGGTTCTCGCCCGAAGGAGTGCGAGGATCAGGCCTCGCCGTCGCTTTGCCGGTCGAGCCATTGCTCGAGCCACTTGATGGTATAATCGCCGGCGAGGAATTCGGGATCGCGAACCAACTTCTGATGGAGCGGGATGGTGGTCTTCATCCCTTCAACGACGAATTCCTCGAGCGCCCGCTTCAAGCGCAGGATGCAGCCCTCGCGGGTCCGGCCATAGACGATCAACTTGGCGATCATGCTGTCGTAATAGGGCGGCACCTTATAGCCGGTGTAGAGCCCGCTATCGACCCGCACGTGCATCCCGCCGGGGGCGACATAGGCCTTCACGGTTCCGGGCGAGGGGGCGAAGGTCTGGGGGTCTTCAGCGTTGATGCGACATTCGATCGCATGGCCGTGAAGGACGATGTCCTCCTGCCGCACCGACAGGCCGAGGCCCGAAGCGACGCGGATCTGCTCTCGCACCAGGTCGAGGCCACTGATCATCTCGGTCACCGGATGCTCGACCTGCAGCCGAGTGTTCATCTCGATGAAGTAGAATTCGCCGTTCTCGTAGAGGAACTCGATCGTGCCCGCGCCGCGATAGGCCATGTCGGCCATCGCCTTGCGCACGATCTCGCCCATGCGCTCGCGTTCCTCGGCGCTGATCACCGGCGACGGCGCTTCCTCGAGCACCTTCTGGTGGCGACGCTGGAGCGAGCAGTCGCGCTCGCCAAGATGGATGGCGTTACCTTCGCCATCGCCGAACACCTGGAATTCGATGTGGCGCGGATCGCCGAGGTATTTTTCCATATAGACCGTGGCGTCGCCGAACGCCGCCTTGGCCTCGCTCGCGGCCTGGCCCATCAGGCTTTCCAATTGATCCTCGTCGGGCACGACCTTCATGCCGCGACCGCCGCCCCCCGACGCCGCCTTGATCAACACCGGATAGCCGATCTCGGCCGCCAGCTCCTTGGCGTCGGCCAGGCTTTCGATCGCGCCGGCCGAGCCGGGGACCAGCGGCAGGCCGAGACTGGCGGCGGTGCGCTTGGCCTCGATCTTGTCACCCATGGTGCGGATATGCTCGGGCTTGGGTCCGACCCAGACGATCCCGTGGCTCTCGACGATCTCCGCGAATTGCGCGTTCTCGCTGAGGAAACCGTAACCCGGGTGGATGGCGTCGGCGTGGACGATTTCGGCCGCCGAAATGATGTTGGGAATGTTGA
>JBDSEL010000107.1:0-14718 GCA_039920065.1 Sphingomicrobium sp.
GCAAGCCAGCCGCACACGCCACCGACGATCAGCCAAACGATAATTCCCATCATGAGCAAATTCCCTCCTGTTGCGCGGCCGCATAAACCCAATGTGCGGCCCGTCCGGCATCACAGACGCGCGATGCCGGACGGTTGTTCCGGATTCGGAAGGAACTGTCCAGTTCTGCGGTACTTTTTCGACATAAATGTCGCCGACCCGACGATAATCGGGCCGGCGACCGGAGGGTAATTTAAACTGGGTTAAGAAGTGGCTCTATTTGGGCAACCTCTAGCAAATTCGCTCAATAGCGCTGCTGGCGCTCATATTGATCGCGGTAATGGCGGATCCGGGTGACCCGCAGACCGGGCATGCCGCTGCGGTCGACCGCGCGCTGCCAGCTGGTGAATTCCTCGAGGCTCAGCGAATAGCGCTTGCACGCCTCGTCGACGCTCAGCAGGCCACCGGCAACTGCGGCGACGACCTCGGCCTTGCGGCGCACAACCCAGCGCGTCGTCTCCGGCGGCGGCAAGCTGTCGAGAGTCAGCGGCTCGCCGAGGGGCCCTACGACCTGTGCCGGACGAATCTTCTGGTTCTCAAGCATTCGAACTACCCTGCTTAATCATTGCCACTGCCCAAGCTTTAAGCCCGGTCCGTTGAAGATATTCTGAAACGCACTGGTTAACGGCGCGCTCATTCCTTGCTCCACAAATCCGCGCCGCCGACATCGGCGAACGCGCCGCCAATTTTCTTCCCCGCATCGCGCCAGCCGTCCGAGGACGATAGATAACAAGCGCGGGCATTTTCCAGCGACGCCGCGACATCCGGCGCGTTGGCGCGAAGCAGATCGAGCAATTGCTCAAGCTCGAGCGGCTCGCTTCCTTCGACCGGAAATTTGCCTTCAAAACGCGCCATCAACTCCCCGTCTCGGCTCAATCGCGTGAAATCCTGGGACTTTGACTAGCCTTGAGGAGTGAAATTCAGGTAAAGAGCCCCCGATAAAGTGTTCCCTATGCAGATTGATTTTGATCTCGAAGCGCCCAATCGCTCGCGCATCGTCGTCGCCATGTCGGGCGGGGTCGACAGCTCGGTCGCGGCTGCGCTCGCCGCGCGTACCGGCGCCGAGGTCATTGGCGTCACGCTGCAATTATACGATCATGGAGCGGCGATCGCGCGTACTGGCGCGTGCTGCGCGGGCCAGGACATCTACGACGCCAAAGTCGTCGCCGATCGACTCGGCATCGCCCATTACGTCCTCGACTACGAAAGCCGCTTCAAGGATTCGGTGATCGGCCGCTTCGCCGATGAATATGCCAAGGGCCGAACCCCGGTCCCGTGCGCGACCTGCAACCAGGGGGTCAAGTTCGTCGACCTGATCGCCTTCGCGCGCGAGCTGGGCGCGGATTGCCTCGCCACCGGCCATTATGTCCGGCGCCAGGTCGTGGCTGGACAGGCGCAGTTGTGGAAGGGCGCCGACCCGCGCCGCGACCAGAGCTATTTCCTTTACGGCACCACCGCCGAGCAGCTCGCCTTCCTGCGCTTTCCGCTCGGCGATTTGCCCAAGCCCGAGGTGCGCGCAATCGCGGCCGATGTCGGGCTGGATGTCGCGGCCAAGCCCGACAGTCAGGACATCTGCTTCGTCCCCGACGGCGATTACGCCAGCCTGGTCAAGAAGCTGCGCCCCGAAACCGACGCGCCGGGCGATATCGTCGATGGCGATGGCCGGGTGCTCGGTCGCCATCGCGGGGTCATCCACTTCACTGTCGGCCAGCGCCGCGGGATCGAGATCGGCGGCCAGGCCGAGCCGCTTTACGTCGTCCGCATCGACCCCGCGCGCCACCAAGTGGTGGTCGGCCCCCGCCGAGCGCTGGCGATTGCAGCGATGCGGATCGAGGACTGGAACTGGCTTGCCGAGGATCAGCGCGAACTGATGGTCAAAGTGCGCTCGCTCGCCGTGCCCGTCCCCGCCGTCCGCGACGGCGACTGGTTGCGCTTCGCCAGTCCCGAATATGGCGTGGCGCCGGGACAGGCGGCGGTCGCTTATGCCGGCCAGCGGGTGCTTGGCGGCGGCGTCATCGCTGAAACCGTGGCGGCAAAGGGATTGGTGACTGCACAGGAATAATGTCACCTACGGATGAGTGACGGACAGTCGCTTGGACGGGCCTCAGTCAGTTTGGTCGACGACATAGTCTTCGCCATAGAATTTACTGGTGCTCTTCGTATGGAAAGTGATGGCCCTGATCGGCTCGTATCTGGGCTTGCCGAGGCCTGGCAACACGTCGAGAACCTCATGCTCCCAAACATAGACCGCCATCGGAAAAGACACTCTTGGGGTCGAAAGGTGTGATCCGTCGCGCGGCTTACCAACTCGATGTGTCGTCGAGGGCAGCCGGTCATTGCTGATCCGCTGCATGTAATCGCCCGTATTGATGATGATCGAGCCGCGTGGAGCGCTGAGGCGAACCCATTTTTCGGTCTGGTGATTCCAGACCTGTAGCCCCTCCATCCGCGTCGCTGGCAGGATCGTGAAAAGATCGACGTCTTCATGGCCCAACAAGCGACCGGCTCCGGATCGGTCCTGCTGATCGGTGAGGGGCGGATAATAGTTCAGCCGCAGGCCGAAATTGGTGCCTGTCAGTTTGCCGTCGTAGATGTGCGGATCCACTCCGAGGCTCTGAAACATGGCTTGAGCTATGGGCTTGAAAAGCGGCTCGTGGGCCAAAACGAGGCGGCGGAACTGCCGCTCATATTCTTCCCGCGGCCAGTAATTCTCGGCATGAAATGGCTCATCACACTTCTGTGGGATATCAAACGCGCGCCGGCACCAAACCCAACCCTCAACGAGGTCGGGATGAATTTCGCTTGTCTCCTCAAGTGGGAAATAGCCCTGATTTACCGACCCGTGGCGCTCGGCCCGAAAGCGCATTTTCTGGTCAATGCGGGTGGTGGTGAAGAGGTCGAGGACCTGGTCGTGAACCTTGTCGTAAAGGGTGGCATCGACCCCGTGGCCCGTGAGCACGGCAAAGCCGATTTCCTTGAGTGATTCTCCGAAATCCTTTGCAAAGCGCTCCTTGGCCGAATCGGCCCCATGAAGAAACTGTGCGAAGTCCAGCGTCGCAATCCGGTAATCCTCATCGAATTCATCGCCTTCGCACTCGGCCAGACGATAAGTGTGAGTCTTTCGCACCTGATCATATGCTTGGAAATCGCGGTTGACGGAATTGCTGTCGCTCATGACGTTGTAACCGATGCTGCGGCTAGCTTGGCCTTCTCCTCGTGCCGTCCGCTCAGGGCGGCTCGAACCATGACCGCCGCGGCGTAAAGCACGACTGCGAAGACCAGCCAACGCAAGATCTCCAGCGGCATGGACTTTACCACCAGCGCAGCGATGATGACCGCCGGAATTCCGCCGATCGCAAGCCCCAATACTATGCGCAGGTCGACCTCCCCGATTTTCATGTGCCGGACACTTGCCGCGACACCCATCAATGAACCTCCGGTCGCCATGATCGGGAAGCAAAGCCGTGGATCCATGCCCATCAAGCTTAGCAAGACGAGCGTCGGCGCGTAATTACCAACGCCGAAATTCGCCAGGATGCCGAATCCGAAGCTTGCGATCATCGCAGCAAGGGTCAAGCCGATCGGCAGGCCAGAGGCGGTGCCGCCGCCAGGGAAAAAATGAAGGTTGGTCATCGCGTAGGCAATTGCCGCAAGCACGAGCCCGACCGCAACGATCAGCTGGACCAGCCACACTCTGGCCCTCGCTACCAAAGGCGCTCCCACAATCCCGCCCAGCATCGTTGTGATCGCGCACCCGATTAATAGGATCGGATCGACCAACACACCGAGCAGGATGAGAAAAATGATACTTTGGGCCAGAACCGGCGGCGTTAGACCGACCAGCATGGTGGGCGGGATCAGGCGGTCGGGGACCATCTTGCGAAACTTCATCCAAACCGTCGTCGTTGCGAACGATCCAATCCCCAGTGCGTCGAAAAAATTAACGACGGCGCCAAGGTAAATCGCTTCGGCATTGGGCCGGATGTGCTGCCCGATAGCTGCGCGCACCAAGGCCGCAGCGTAAAACAAAATCGCTATGCTCAGCGACACGAGGAGCCCGATCAACATCACAGCTGTGCAAATCGCATATGAAATACCTGAAAAAAAGCCCGCCGTATGGCGGGCGGGTATCCGACGACCGTAAACGAAGCGATCAGTCGCGCCACCGCGCCGCATGAGAGTCGTCGAACCGCCAACCGTAAGTGGAGCGAACATCGGCGTTGGCATTCGGGTGCGTCACCCGTCTTCGCTAGGCGATACGGTCCCCTCGGGTCAAGCAAGTGGCCGCTGTCAGTCGAACGCCGCCCAGTGCCTAAAGCTGAAAACGTCCTTCGATGACGGTGAAGCAGGTGCCGCCGAGGATCACCCGTGGGCCTTTGAGTAGGCACTCGAGGTTGCCCGAACGCGCGCTGGCCTGGACCGCGGTCATGCGCGTCTTGCCGAGCCGTTCGGCCCAGAAGGGGGTTAGTGCACAATGGGCGCTGCCGGTTACCGGGTCTTCGTCGATGCCAAAGGTCGGACAGAAGACGCGGCTGACGAAATCGACGGTGTTGCCTGCTGCGGTGGCGATGATGAAGCCATTGGCGCAGGCCGCGACCTTGGCGAAGTCGGGCTCGAGCGAGCGCAACGTGGCTTCGTCCTTGACCAGCACGACCGCCCCGCCATTGCCGCCGGTGACGGCCCACACGCCAGACACCTCGGCGCCGATCGCGTCCGCTTCCCCGCCGGGCGCTGCGGGGGCGAGCGAAGACGTCGGCATGTCGAGCCACAGCAAGCTGTCGGTCCGGGTTACCGACAATATGCCGCTGCGGGTCGAGAAGCGAACTTCCTCGCGGTCGAGGACGTGGGCGCTGGCCAGAGTCGCGTGGCCGCACAAATCGACTTCGACCGCCGGGGTGAACCAGCGCAGGTCATAGTCGGCTCCGTCGCCTGCGCCGGGAACGAAAAAGGCGGTTTCGGCGACATTATTCTCGGCCGCGATCTGCTGCATGACGGCATCGGGAAGCCATTCGGTCAGCGGCATGACCGCTGCTTGATTACCAGCGAAGGCGCGGCTCGCAAAGGCATCGACGTGATAGAAAGGAATGCTCGTCACCCGGCATGCTCCGTGATGTCGCCAGGCAACAGGGTCGCTCGGTCGGTCTGTCCTTCGGGGTCGACGTGGATCAGTATTTCGGTGCCGGGATAGCGGTCCTGCAAGGCTTCCTCGACGCGGTCGAGCCGATCATGGGCATCCTGAACGCTCCAGTCGCCTGGCACCCAGACATGGAATTGGACGAAGCGCAGCATGCCCGACCGGCGGGTGCGGAGATCGTGGAGGCCCTTGAGCTCTGGAAACTGGGCTGCGGCGGCGAGGAATTGAGCGCGTTCCTCGTCCGGCCATTCGCGGTCCATCAACTGGTTGACCGCCTCGAGCGAGCCGCGCCACGCGCCCCACAACAGCCACGCGGCGATGGCCAGGCCGAACAGTGCGTCGGCTCCGGCGAGGCCGAAATACTGGTCGAGCAGCAAGGCCGCGATGACCGCGCCGTTGAGCACCAGGTCGGATTTGTAGTGCAGATTGTCGGTGCGGATGGCGACCGATCCGGTGCGCTCGATGACCCGCTTCTGATACCACAGCAGGGCGAGCGTCCCGGCCATCGCTACCGCCGACACGCCGATGCCAAGGTCCATGGCTCTGGTTTGCGCGCCTTCGAACAAGCGCTGGATGCCGCGCGCTGCAATCGCGAGCGCCGAGCCGGCGATCAACACCACTTGCGCCAGCGCCACCAGCGCTTCGGCCTTGCCGTGACCGAAGCGATGTTCGCGATCGGCCGGCTGAGCCGCGATCCGCACTCCGGCGAGCGTCGTCAGGCTGGCGACGAGGTCGAGCGCGGTATCGGCCAGGCTGCCGAGCATTGCGGTCGACCCGGTGCTCCATGCAGCCCACGATTTGGCACCGAGGAGGAAGAGTGCAAGCGACACGCTGGCGATCGCGGCGCGGGTCGCGAAGCGCCCGCCAGACGCTGCAAAATCGCTGTTCTTCATGGGTAGAGCAGCCGTTCGTCCCAACCGCCCTCGGCGGACAGGGTGAACAATCGCCGCTCGTGCAGCCGGTGCGGCCGATCGGACCAGAATTCGATCGCTTGCGGGACCAGGCGATAGCCGTGCCAGTGTGGCGGGCGCGGCACCTCCTGCCCGTCGAACTGCGCGGTCATCGCGTCGAAGCGTGCGGCGAAGGTGTCACGGCTGTCGAGCGGGCGCGACTGGTCGCTGGCCCAGGCGCCAAGCTGCGATTCGCGCCCGCGGCTGGCGAAATACAGGTCGGATTCGGAGTCGCTGACGGCCTCCACCGGCCCTTCGATACGCACTTGGCGGCGGAGCGACTTCCAGTGAAACAGCATCGAGGCGCGGGGATTTTGCGCCAGTTGGCTGCCCTTGCGGCTATCGCTATTGGTATAGAAATCGAACCCAGCGGGGCCATGGCCCTTCATCAACACCATCCGCACCGCCGGCTGGCCATCGGCGCCGCTGGTCGCCAGGGCGACGGCTTCGGGATCGTTGGGCTCGCTGGCCTGCGCTTCGGCGAACCAGCAGTCGAATAGTGAGAGCGGATCGGTCATGGCCGGGCTGCGCTTAGGCGTGGACGGTGGGGCAGGGCAAGCCATTGCGCGGTGCCGGGATGGCCAATTTCGCCCGCCATCTGGTCAGGCGCAATCGCTTGCGGCATGGAGCGGCATGGCTTTGGACTTGTATCAGCGACTGGGCGTCAAGAAGGGCGCGACCGAGACCGAGATCAAGAAGGCATATCGAAGCCTCGCCAAGCAACTCCATCCCGACAAAAACCGCGACAATCCCAAGGCCGCCGAGCGCTTCGCCCAGATCACTCAGGCCTATGACGTGCTCGGCGACAAGGACAAGCGCGCCCGCTATGACCGCGGCGACATCGACGAGGAGGGCAATCCCAAGTCGCCATTCGGCGGTGGCTTCGGTGGCGGCGCCGGTGGTGGTGGCGCCGGCTTCGATCCCCGCAGCGGCGGCTTCGGCGGGGGCGGCGGTGCCAATTCCGGCGCGGGCTTCGACAATTTTCAGTTCAACGCTGGCGACGGCGCCGATCTCGGCGACTTGTTCGAGGGCTTGTTCGGCGCTCGCGGCGCCCGCGCCGGTGCAGGCGCTGGGCCGGGCGCAGGAGCGTTCGGACGCCGAGCGCGAGCGCCGCAAAAGGGCGCCGATGTCGCCTATCGACTGAAGGTGCCGTTTACCGACGCGGTCGCACTGGTGTCGCAGCGGATCGCGCTTGGCGATGGCAAGACGATCGACCTGCAATTGCCCAAGGGCTTGACCGACGGCACCCGGATCCGGCTTGGCGGCAAGGGCGGGGAGGGCCCGGCAGGACGCGGCGACGCGCTCGTCACGATCGAGATTGCCGGTCACCGCTTCTTCACTCGCGACGGTAATAACGTCCGCCTGACGCTGCCCATTTCGCTCAAGGAGGCGGTGCTTGGCGGCAAGGTCAAGGTGCCGACTGCCGACGGACCGGTGATGCTGACCATTCCCAAGGGCACAACCTCGGGCAAAGCGTTCCGGATCAAGGACAAGGGCTTCACCGCCAAGGACGGCAAGCGCGGCGACCAATTGGTCACGGTCGCGGTCGACGTGCCGGCCGGCGATGACGCGCTCGCCAAGTTCGCCGAAGGCTGGAGCGGGGGCGGCAATCCGCGCTCGGGCCTGGGCGTTTAACGGTGAAGCGGCCGGCGCATGCGTGACATCTCCCCGCAATCTCCCGAGGCTCGGCGCAAACGGCTGGCGGCCGCGCTCGCCGCCTTCGGACCCGAGGTCGAGCGCAAGATCCATCCGCGCGAAACCGCCTGGGAAGTGACCAAGCGGGTGCTCAACGGGGTGTGGGCGGACGGCTTCATCCACGCCGGCAACCTCGCCTATCTGTCGCTGCTGGCGCTGTTCCCGTTCATGATCCTGGCCGCCGCCATCGCGCAATTGTTCGGCCAGGGGCAGGACGCGCAACTGGCGGTATTCAACATCCTTCGCCAAATGCCGCGCGGCGTCGCCGATACGCTGCGCGAACCGATACAGCAGGTGCTTCAGGCACGCACCGGGCCGCTGCTTTGGTTCGGCGCGATCGTCGGCCTGTGGACCGCGGCCAGCTTCGTCGAGACCATCCGTGACATCCTGCGCCGCGCCTATGGCGTCAAATATTGCGCGCCGTTCTGGGAATATCGCTTGTGGTCGATCCTGCTGATCATCGGTGCGGTGATGATGATGATGATTGCCTTCGCGGTCAGCGTCGCACTGACGTCGTTCCACTTCGTCGTCGCCGAATATTTCCCCCGGGCAGAGCAATTGGCGTCGCGCCTCGATCTCTACCGGTTGGTCCCCGGAACGGTATTGTTCGCGACCGTCTATGCGCTGTTCGTTGCGCTCACCCCCAGCCGCTACCGAAAGCGCGGGTGCCGCAAATGGCCCGGCGCATTATTCATCACCGCCTGGTGGCTGGCGACCGTCGAGTTGCTGCCCAAAGCGATCGCGCTGTTCGGCGGCTATGACTTAACCTACGGCAGTCTGGCCGGCGTGATGATCGCCTTGCTGTTCTTCTTCGCGGTTGGCCTGGGCGTGGTGTTCGGGGCCGAACTCAATGCCGCGCTGGCCGATTCGGGGGCGACGGCGCTAAAGGGCGAAATCTATTCGGGTCCCTATTCGGACGTGCTGGTGGTCGAAGAACCGCAGCCGGGTGAGGATGTCGAAATTCTGGTGCTCGAAGCAGGGGGAGGCAGGCTGTGACTGGACTGATGGAGGGCAAGCGCGGGCTCATCATGGGCCTCGCCAATGATCGCTCGCTGGCCTGGGGAATCGCCCGCGCGCTCGGCGGGCAGGGAGCCGAACTGGCCTTTTCCTACCAGGGCGAAGCGCTGGAGAAGCGGGTCCGGCCACTGGCCGCAGAGCTCGGCAGCGACCTGTTGATCGAATGCGACGTCAGCAGCATCGAAGCACTCGATGCGGCGTTCGCGGAGCTTGGCAAAAAATGGGACGGGCTTGATTTCGTCGTCCACGCGATCGGTTTCTCCGACAAGAACGAGTTGCGCGGCAAGTTCGTCGATACCTCGATCGACAATTTCCTCCTGACCATGAACATCTCGGTCTATTCGTTCGTCGCCATCGCCCAGCGCGCGGCGCGGATGATGAAGCCCGGCGGCGCGATGCTGACCCTGAGCTATTACGGGGCGGAAAAGGTCATCCCCCATTACAACGTCATGGGCGTCGCCAAGGCCGCGCTCGAAACCTCGGTCAAATATCTCGCCGCCGACCTCGGCCCCGACGGTATCCGCGTCAATGCGATCAGCGCCGGGCCGATCAAGACGCTGGCGGCGAGTGGCATCGGCGACTTCCGCTACATCATGAAGTGGAACGAATATAACAGCCCGCTGCGTCGCAATGTGACGATCGAGGATGTCGGCGGCGCGGGGCTGTATCTGCTGAGCGACTTGGCAAGCGGCGTGACCGGCGAAACCCACCATGTCGACGCGGGTTATCACGTCGTCGGCATGAAGGCGGAGGACGCGCCGGACATTTCTGTGGTGTAAACCTAGTTCACGTTCCGGAACGCCGATACCAGCGTCGTCAACCGCCGTCGGACCGGCTCAGAGGCCGAATTTCTCCGCGGCGCTTTTCTCAATCATCTCGTAATTGCTCTTGAGTGGCATCTCACCGCGCGCCCGCTCGGTGATTGCCGCCGCCTGTGCCCGCGCCACCTTGCCGAACAGCTTGGGATGCCGGTCGGCAAGCGCCGCGAGCACCACCAGCAGCCGCTGCTGAACCTCGACGATCGATGCTCCATCGCGGGAGATCGGGTTGAAAAAGCTGAATGTCATCTCGTCGAGGTCGAGTCCCGGCGCGTGAACCCGCTTCAACGATGGCGATTTGGCGCCGTCGAGCGCCGCTGCATAATCCATGAACAGCCTCAGCCCCGAATCGGCGACCTCGATCGCGGTGCCCGGATCGTTGATCCCGGGCGACAGAGCGCGCGAGGCGATTTCGCCCAGAACGACGATCCCAAAGCGTGAATCATGGTCAAATTCGCGCTCGACGCCGATTGAGAAACAAGCGCGGATTTCTTTGGCCAAAATATCATCGGGTGCGGGATCGACCCAAGCCAACGACCGTGCCGGGTGAACAAGCGAGCCGGCGGTCACCTGGAGGTGGATGGTGACCCCGTGCTGCATTGCCAGGTTCTCGAGCGCGATGACATCGATATGCTGGACGTGGCCGACTTTTGTGGCGGGCATTGGCCCTGCGCTTTTCGGTATCGCGACCGCATCCAGCGCCCCCATGCGCGGATGGCGCGCTTCCGCTTGGAGCGCGGCTGCGGTCGCTTTCTCGACCCGGCGGATAGTGTCGCCGACCCGCCCGAACCGGCCCAGTTGCTCGATCCACCTGAGCAAAGTGGCGACAACCAAAACGATGACGACGATGGTCGCGAAGAACAATAGGATCCGGCCTTTGCCGTCGTAAAAGCCCGAAGCGATTCCGATGATGCCGACGATGCTGAACAGAAACGTGCCGATGAAGGTCGAAAGCGTGTTCTGGGCGATCGAATCGGACAGTAACAAGTTGGTCGAGCGAGGAGTGACGTTGGACGTCGCCGAGGAATAAGCCGAAACCATGATCGACAGCGAAAAGGTCGTCACCGCTAGCATGCTGGTGGCGAGGATGTTGAGGATCATCCCGACCGATCCCGACGCGAGCGTCAGCTTAGGATCGTAAGGCAAATGTGGGCCGATAATCGCGGCGAGCAGCGCAACCGCGACGCCGCCGAGACAGAACATGCTGGCCCGGACCCAGATGCGCTTGCTCATGCGGTGAAGCCACCAGCGGGCGCTGCTGACGATTTCCGATGCCGGTTGCTTCACCTTTTTGGTTTGCGCTTGGCGACGCGCTTGGCCCGCGATTCCTGGGTGACCATGGTCGACTTCGATGGCCAGCCTTCGCGCTGGTTTTCACGCGTTGCGTCCCCGTCCTCGGTCTGGTCGTGGAACAGCATTACCTGGGTCGGGAAGGGCAGGTCGATGCCATGTTTCCTGGCCGCTTCGAAGATTGCAAGGACGACCCGCGAGCGTACCTGAACCTGCTCGCTGCGGGTCGAATCGGCCCACCAGCGCGCCTTCAGATCGACGGTCGATTCATTGAGCTGATCCGGCAGCACGTCAGGCGCTGGGTCGGCGAGAACTCCATCGACCCCGCGGATTGCGGCGAGGAAAACGTCAATTGCCTGCACCGGGTCGTCGCCATAGCCGATCCCGATCATGACCTCGTCTCGGCGATGGTCGTGCGCCGTGTTGACTATCACTGCCGAGGTATAAACGTCGCTATTGGGGATGATCACCCGGCGCCCATCATAGGTGCGGATGATGGTGGCCCGGGTTTCGATCCGCACCACCGAGCCTTCGAAGCCCTTGACGGCGATCTGGTCGCCGCGGCGGTAGGGGCGGTTGATCAGCAGCAGCAGGCCGGCGAGGAGATTCTGAAGAATGTCCTTGAACGCAAAGCCGATCGCGACCGAGCCGATGCCGAGGGTTGCAAAGACGTCTGCCGGCTGGACGCTGGGGAAGATGATCGCCGCCGCAAACAGGAATGCAGCGACCAGCAGCGCGACCTTCGCCAGCGAGCCAAGCAGCGCTCCAAGGTCCGGCCGCCCGCGCTTTGCAGCGACATGCGCGACGGCCCTTTCCACCGACTTGGCGAGCAACCAGGCAACGAACAGGAAGAGTAGCGCCGCCGCGACGTTCGGAAGCTGCAGGAAAAAGCCGTTGGCAAAGCTTTGCAGCTTGGCGAGAATCAATTGTGTCGGTTCTTTGATTGGAAGCGCCCCTTTGCTGTCAGCATTCAACGAAGCCGGACGCAGGCGGTTGCGTCACCCGGCGAAGGGGTCGCGAACGAGGATCGTGTCGTCGCGCTGGGGGGAGGTGCTGACGAGCGCCACCGGGCAGCGGATCAGTTCTTCGATGCGGCGGACGTATTTGATTGCTTGCGCGGGGAGGTCGGCCCAGCTGCGCGCGCCGGCGGTGGTTCCGCTCCAGCCTTTGAACTCCTCGTACACCGGCTCGACCCGCGCCTGGTCGGCGGGGTGGGGGGGAAGGTAGTCGTACCCCTTTCCGTCGAGCGTGTAGCCGGTGCAGATGCGGATCGTTTCGAACGTGTCGAGCACGTCCAATTTGGTCAGCGCGATGCCGGTCACGCCGCTGACCGCCGCGGCCTGGCGGACCAGCACGGCGTCGAACCAGCCGCAGCGGCGCTTGCGCCCGGTGACGGTGCCGAATTCGTGGCCGCGCGTGCCCAGTTTCTCGCCGATCTCATTGTCCTGCTCGGTCGGGAACGGGCCCGAGCCGACGCGGGTGGTGTAGGCCTTGACGATGCCGAGGACGAAACCGGCCGCGCTGGGCCCCATGCCGCTGCCGCTGCCGGTGGTCCCGGCGACGGTGTTGGACGAGGTGACGAACGGATAGGTGCCGTGGTCGACATCGAGCAGGACGCCTTGCGCGCCTTCGAACAGGATTTTCTTGCCGGCGCGATGGGCGGCGTCGAGGTCGCGCCAAACCGGCTTGGCATAAGGCAGGACGAACGGCGCGATTTCGCGCAGGCTGGCGAGCAAGGCGTCGCGATCGACCGGCGGTGCGCCGAAGCCGACGCGCAAAGCGTCGTGGTGGGCGCACAATCGGTCGAGCTGTGGCCCCATGTCATCGAGATGGGCGAGGTCGCAGACGCGGATGGCGCGGCGGCCGACCTTGTCTTCATAGGCCGGGCCGATGCCGCGGCGGGTGGTGCCGATCTTGCCCGCGCCGCTGGCATCCTCGCGATAGCCGTCGAGGTCGCAATGGAGCGGGAGGATGAGCGGGCAGGTCTCGGCGATGCGCAAGACCTCGGGGGTGATTGCAACGCCCTGGCCGATGATCTTCTCGATCTCCTCCTTAAGCGCCCAGGGGTCGAGTACCACGCCATTGCCGATGATCGAGGGGGTGCCGCGCACGATCCCCGAGGGCAGCAGCGATAATTTATAGACCTTGTCGCCAACGACCAGGGTGTGGCCGGCATTATGGCCGCCCTGAAAGCGGACCACGGTGTCGGCACGGCTGGCGAGCCAGTCGACGATCTTGCCCTTGCCTTCGTCACCCCATTGGGCGCCGATGACGGTCACATTACCCACGTCGCTCACCCTGTCGCTCGGAAATTGCGAGCGCGTCCTAGGGGCGCGGCGACGCTGAGTCGAGCATAGAGAAGCGATTGATTGGCGAAAAATTGTTGTCTAACCGGAACAGGACGCACTCGTCACGCGTATTGCAGCGCTGGAAGTCCTCTGCTCTCAAGGCAGCGGGCAACTTGCCTAAACACAGGGGAATTTCCTATGAAGACCACCACCGTTCTCGCGATCGCTCTTGGCGTTGGCGCACTCTCGGCTTGCAACAACACGCCGGCCGAACAGGCTGCCGACAACATCGAAGCCAATGCCGAAATGACGGCTGATGCCATCGAAGCCAATGCCGACGACGTTCCGGGTATGACCATGAACGACACTGCCGATGCCAAGGCCGACGCCGTGCGCGCCGAAGGCGAAGCCAAGGCCGACGCCGTCCGGGGCAGTGCCGACGCCGATGGCAACAGCGCTAACTAATCAGCGACAGGATATTTTTATGAAGACGACCACCGTTCTTGCCATCGCTCTTGGCGTTGGCGCCCTGTCGGCGTGCAACAACACGCCGGCCGAGCAGACCGCCGACAATATCGAAGCGAACGCTGAAGCGACCGCTGACATGATCGAGGAAAATGCCGACACCGCAACTGACGCGGTCGAAGCCAATGCCGATGCCGCCGCCGACGCAGTTCGCGCCAATGGCGAAAAGACAGCTGACGCGGTCCGCGATGGCGCCGACGCCGACGGCAACAGCGCCAACTAAGAATACCAGCTCCGCTAGCTCGCACGCAGGCCGGTGGTGTTGGAAGGGCGCTCCCTCGGGGGCGCCCTTTTTTTTGGCCGGAGACGCTCGCTAGAAGCGCAGCGGCACGACCCGGCGGACGCCGTCGAGACCGCATAACCGCTCGACCACCTTGGCACCGATCTCGCCATCGACCGCGACCAGCGCAACCGCTTCGCCGGTTTCCTTGCGGCGACCCAGATTAAAGGTGGCGATGTTGATCGCTTCCTCGCCCAAAGCGGTGCCAAGCTTGCCGATGAAGCCCGGCGTGTCGGTATTGACGATGTAGAGCATCGCGCCGTCGAGTTCGGCCTCGATTTCGATCCCGAATAATTCGACCAGCCGCTCGTGGCTCCCGAACAAGGTGCCGGCGACCCTGCGAACGCCCTTCGACGTCGTCGCCTCGACCGCGACCAGCGTGTGATAGGCGCCTTCGCGGTCGTGGCGGATTTCGCGCACATCGAGGCCGCGCTCCTTCGCCAGGAACGGCGCGTTGACCATGTTGACCGTGTCCGAATAGGTCCCCATCAGCCCCGCCAGCACCGCGCCGGTGATGGGCTTGGGGTTCAATTGCGCGGCCGCTCCCTCAACCTCGATCGCGACCGCCTTGATGTCTTCGCCGGCGACCTGCCCGACCAGTTTCCCAAGCTTTTCGGCAAGCGCCATATAGGGCATGAGTCGCGGCGCTTCCTCGGCCGACAGCGACGGCATGTTGATCGCA
>JBDSEL010000108.1:0-6226 GCA_039920065.1 Sphingomicrobium sp.
CCTCATCTTCGTCTACATCTGCCTCAACATGGGGATTAGCGACACCACCAAGGCGCTGGTCCGCGAGCGCCATCCGCAAGCGACCACTATCTTCGCCTCGCCCCCGCCGGGCGCGTTCTGGAACCGCATGCTGGTGTGGCGCGAGGGCGATCGCATTGGCCGCGCCAATTGGTCGTTTTTGGGCGGTCTCGATCGCGACAAGCCGGCGATCGGCGATAACATGGCGGACCCGGTGGTTCGCCGGGCCTTGGCGCGCGACCCGCGCCTGCGCAAATTTCTCAACTGGTCGATCCTCCCGGTTTCCAAGGTGACCCGCGCGGGCTGTACGGCAAAAGTGCTTATCGCCGACGCGCGTTACGGTCTGCCGGGGGAGAATAGCGCCCGCCTATACCGCGAAACTACTGTCGACCTTTGCGCGTAGGAGCGGGATGCCCGCTCTCCTATGGTTCCGCCGCGACCTACGCCTCGCTGATAATGTCGCACTGCTCGCCGCGCTGGCCAACGGGCCGGTGGTGCCGTTGTTCGTGCTCGATGACGAAAGTCCGCAATGGCAGGGGCGGGACTATCGCATTGGCGCGGCCCAGCGCTGGTGGCTTCATCGCGGCCTCGCCGCGCTGAACCGCAGTCTGGGCGGCAAGCTGGTTCTACGTCGGGGGCGAGCCGCCGATGTGGTGGTCGCCGTCGCTGGCGAGATCGGGGCCAGCGCAATCCACGCCACCCGCCTTTACGAACCATGGGAGATTGCGACTGAGGAAGCGCTTGGCAACCGGCTGACCCTGCACGACGGCGATACGCTCGTTCCGCCCAGCGAGGTGCGCACCGCAAGCGGCCAGTCGTACAAGATTTACGGCCCGTTCTGGCGCAGGCTTTCGACACTGCTCCCGCCGTCGCCGCCGCTGCCCACTCCCGGCGCGCCAACAATCGCCGATGGTCCGACGTCGGAGAGGCTGGATGCGTGGGGTCTGCGCCCGACCAAGCCGGATTGGGCGAGCAAATTCGGGTTCGATTGGACCCCGGGCGAAGCCGGCGCAGCCGCCAAGCTCGAGGAGTTCGCCGCCCATGCCGCCGCTTATGCCGACCAGCGCAATTTGCCATCGATCGAGGGCACCAGCCGCTTGTCGCCCCACCTCCACTGGGGCGAGGTCAGCGCGCGCCAGGTGTGGCACCGGCTCGACCGCCGCAATGGCTCGAAGTTCCTCAAAGAGCTGGCGTGGCGCGATTTCTCGCGTTCGGCGATGCTTGCCCAGCCCGACATCGGCTGGACCAATGGCGGCTCCCGTTTCAATCGCCTCGAGTGGCGCACCGGACGGGAAGCCGACGCGGATTTCGCCGCCTGGACCCGGGGCCGCACCGGCTTTCCGCTCGTCGATGCGGGGATGCGCCAATTGTGGACCAGCGGCTGGATGCACAATCGCGTGCGAATGATCGTCGCCAGTTTCCTGACCCGGCATTTGCTGATCGATTGGCGCCGCGGCGAACGCTGGTTCTGGGACAAATTGGTCGATGCCGATTACGGGAATAACAGCCTCAACTGGCAATGGGTCGCGGGGACCGGAACCGACAGCCAACCGTTCAACCGGATCATGGCTCCGATTATGCAATCAGCGAAGTTCGACGCCGCCGGCTATATTCGCCGCTGGGTGCCTGAGCTCGCGCATCTGGGCGATGCCGACATCCACGCCCCGGCGGACGATCAGCGCGGCTGCTACCCGTTGCGGATCGTCGGGCACGCGGAAGGCCGGGCCAGGGCTTTAGCCGCGCTTGCCAAGCTGCGTTCCGCGGGGGAATAGGCGCCATGGCCAGCCGCGGACAACATCTCGTCAATGCTGACCGCGGGTTTGCGACCGGCGGCGGATTGATCGCCCTGCTAGCGGCGCCGGCCACCAGCCGCGTACTCGAACAAATCGACCGCCGTCTCCACCTCGGCGGGATCGAGGTGACGCTACCCAACGGCGATCAGCGTCGGCTTGGCTTTCGAACCCCGGGGCCGGTTGCGGTCATTGCGCTGCGCAACTGGATGCCGCTGGTGCAGCTCGCTTTGTCGGGCTCGGTCGGCTGGTACAAAGCGTGGGAGAAGGACGAATGGTCAAGCCCCGACCCGGTCAAGATCTTCCAGATTTTCACCGCCAATGCAGTGACACTGGGCGATGTCGGCCGGGCCAAGGGGCCGTTCCGGCTGATCAACGCCGTCGCCCACCGGCTGCGCGATAACGATCGCCGCAAGGCGCGCGAGAATATCGCTGCCCATTATGACCTGGGCAATGATTTCTATTCGGCCTGGCTCGACCCCACGATGACCTATTCCTCGGCGCGCTTCGATGCGCCCGACCAGTCGCTGGCCGACGCCCAGGCGGTAAAGGTCGAACGGCTGCTCGACCGCCTCGACTTGAAACCCGGTCAGCGCCTGCTCGAAATCGGCTGCGGCTGGGGCAGCCTGGCGATCGCCGCGGCTCGGCGCGGGGTCGATGTCGTCGGCCTAACCCTGTCGACCGAACAAAAGGATTGGGTCGAGCGCCACGCCGCGCAGGAGCAATTGCCTGGCCGGGTCGAAATCCGCCTGCAGGATTATCGCGATACGGACGAGACTTTCGACACCATCGCCTCGGTCGAAATGGTTGAAGCGGTGGGCGAACGGTGGTGGCCGACCTATGTCGATTGCATCGCCCGCAACCTCAAGCCCGGCGGTCGTGCGGCGCTCCAGTTCATCTCGATCGATCATCGCCTGTTCGCCAGCTACCGGCGCAGTGCCGACTTCATCCAGACCTATATCTTCCCCGGCGGAATGCTGCTCGATGAGCCAAGTTTCGCAGCGCTGGCGGTCGAGCGCGGGCTCAGCTGGCAGGACCGCGACGGCTTCGGGATGGACTATGCCGAAACCTTGCTGCGGTGGCGCGAGCGTTATGAAGCGGCGGTCGCACGCGGAACCCTGGTCGGCTTCGACGGCGCATTCCACCGCCTGTGGCGTTTCTACCTGATGTATTGCGAGGGCGGGTTCCGCGGCCGCGCGATCGACGTCGCCCAGGTCACCCTGGTCAAGGGTGTGGGTTCGGCTTGAAGACCATCTACGATCGCGCGCGGGCGTTGCCGGCCGGATTGGCCGCAATCCGCGATCAGTTCGACCTGGTCGCGGCATTCCCGCCGGCGGTCGAGGCGGCGGCCAAGGCGGCGGTCGCACATGGTCCCTGCGGCGACCATGCCGACCGCAGCGGCGAAGTCTTTTTGACGCTTGATCCGATCAGCTCGACCGACCTCGACCAGGCCTTTCGGATTGAGCAGTCGGGCGCCGACCTCATCCTTCATTACGCAATCGCCGATGTCGCCGCGTTCGTCGTGCCCGACGGAGCAATCGACCGTGAAGCGTGGGTGCGGGGCGAAACCTTTTACCTGCCGGACGGCAAGGTCAGCCTCTACCCGACCAGCCTGTGCGAGGGCGCGGCGAGCCTGCTGCCCGACGGTCCGCGACCGGCGATCGTCTTTGCAGTGCGCATTGCATCCGATGGCACCTCCGGCCTCGACCAGGTCGAGCGCGCGCTGATCCACAGCCGCGCCAAGCTTGGCTATGCAAGCGTCACCGCTGCCGACCTGCCGCCGCAATTCTTCGATCTCGCGCGGCGGGTCGAGGCGGCGGAGAGCGCGCGCGGCGCTGCGCGGGTCGACCCGCCGCAGCAGCAGATCGTCGAGGCCGACGGTGCTTGTTTCGCGCTTGGCTTCCGGCCGATGTCGGACATCGAACAGGCCAATGCCGGCATGTCGCTGGCCTGCAATCTGGCCGTCGCGGCCGCGCTCCAGACTGCACACACCGGACTGTTCCGGGTCATGCCTGAGCCCGGCCAGCGCGCGACCTCGCGTCTTCGCCACACCGCCCAGGCGCTGGGCATCGAGTGGCCGTCGAACGAACCTCTCAAGTCGCGCGAGGCCAAGCTCGATCCCAACGATCCGCGCCAAGCCGCGTTCATGCTTGCCATCCGCCGTGCCGGGCAGGGGGCGAGCTATCGCGCGTTCGTTGCCGGCGAAACCCCGTGGCATTCGGCAATGGCCGCGACCTATGCCCACGCCACCGCGCCGCTGCGCCGCCTTGCCGATCGTTATGTGACCGAGGCGACGCTGGCGATCGCTAATGGTCGCGAAGTGCCTGACTGGGTCAGCGCAAAATTCCCCGAACTGCCGGTGGTGATGAACCGCGTCGAAGCCCGCGCCTCGCAAATCGATAGCGCGGTGGTCGAGCTGGCCGAAGCGGTGGTCCTGCAATCGCGCGTCGGCGAAAGCTTCGCTGGCCGAGTGACCGACATCGACGACCGCGGCGCGCGTATCCAATTATGTGCCGAGCCAGTCGTCACGCGGGTCGATGGCGCGGGCCTGTCGCTCGGTGAGCAGGTTGATTTGAAATTGACCGAGGCCGTGCCCGCGCACCGCCTGACGCGCTTCGCTCGCGCCTAGGGTTCGACCCCGAACCGTTCGCCGCTGGGCGCGTCGGACAGCAGCCGCGCGACGATCGCTTGGGCGACGACCTCGGGCCCCTTGAGCGTCTCGGGCTCCTCACCGGGGAAGGCGAGGCTGCGCATCCGTGTTCGGGTCGCGCCGGGATCGAGCACATGGACCCGCAGCCGCCCCAAGTGCCGGGTCTCGTCGGCATAGGCCCCGACCATCGTGTCGAGCGCCGCCTTGGACGCGCCATAGCCGCCCCAGAAGGCGCGCGGCTCGGCCCCGACCGAGCTGGTGACCGCGATCACATCGGCCGCGGCGGACTTGCGCAGGAGCGGGTCGAACGCCGCGATCAGCGCCTGGTTGGCAAGCACGTTGAGGCTCATCGTGCGCGCGAATTCCTTGGGGTCGAGGTCCTGCACCGGGGTCAACGAGCCGAGCATCGCGGCGTTGAGCACCAGAATGTCGAGCTTGGCCCAGCGTTCGGCCATCGCAACCGCCAATTTGCCGATCGCCTGGCCGTCGGTGAGGTCGAGCGGGGCAATCGTCGCATTGCCACCGGCATCATGGATCCGTCCCTCGACCGCTTCGAGATTATCGCTGTTGCGCGCGGTCAGGATGACATGCGCCCCAGCGCTTGCAAGCGCCTCGGCGGTCGCTGCGCCAATGCCGCGGCTGGCACCGGTGACGAGCGCAATGCGCCCGGCGAGGGATTTCGTCTGGTCGGTCATGAGGACGGCTTTCTAGCGGCTGGCGACGAGTGACAGTGCGGCCACGCCTTCCTTGTCGGCGGCGTCGGTCAGCGTGGTCGGATATTCGCCGGTGAAGCAGGCGTCGCAGCGTTGTGGCAGCCCCGGGTTGCGGGCCTCGCCGAGCGCTCGATAAAGGCCGTCGATCGAGATGAAGGCGAGACTGTCGGCGTTAATGTAATCGGCCATTGCCGGGACGCTCATCTGCGCCGCCAGCAGCTTGGCGCGCTCGGGCGTGTCGACGCCGTAGAAGCAGCTGTGGGTGGTCGGTGGGCTGGCAATGCGCATGTGCACTTCCTTGGCGCCGGCATCGCGCATCATCTGCACGATCTTGACGCTGGTCGTGCCGCGAACGATCGAATCGTCGATCAGCACGATCTTCTTGCCCGCGACCAGCGCGCTATTGGCATTGTGCTTCAGCTTGACGCCGAGATGGCGCACTTCCTGGCTCGGCTGGATGAAGGTGCGGCCGACATAGTGGCTGCGGATGATGCCCAGCTCGAACGGAATCCCGCAGGCTTGCGAGAAACCGATTGCGGCGGGCACGCCGCTGTCGGGGACGGGGACGACGTAATCGGCCTCGACCGGCGCCTCGCGGGCCAGTTCGGCGCCGATGTTCTTGCGCACTTCATAGACCGACTTGCCCTCGGCAATACTGTCGGGGCGGCTGAAATAGACATGTTCGAAAATGCACGGGCGTGGATCGGCCTTGGCGAACGGGCGGAAGCTGCGGATCCCTGCCTCGTTGACCAGGATCATCTCGCCCGGCTCGACATCGCGCAAATAGGTCGCGCCAATGACGTCGAGCGCGACGCTTTCGCTGGCGAAGATGGTCGCCTCGCCAAGCTTGCCCATGACCAGCGGGCGGATACCGAGCGGGTCGCGGCAGGCGATAAGCCCCTGCGGGGTCAGCACTAGCAGCGAATAAGCACCCTCAACCTGCTTCAACGCGTCGGTCAGCCGGTCGAGGATCGGTGCATAGGTCGAGGTCGCGACGAGGTGGATGACGACCTCGGTATCGCTGGTCGACTGGAAGATCGAGCCGCGCCGCTGGA
>JBDSEL010000109.1:0-6986 GCA_039920065.1 Sphingomicrobium sp.
TACGAAAAGCCGTCGGAAAAGCGGGCGCGCGAGCGTGCCGCTGCAATCCGCCGGGCACGCAAGCTCGAGCGCAAGCGCGTCGAGCGCGAAGGCGCCCGGTAAGCCTGACCCTGGAACGGCCCGGTCCATGACCACCGACAGCAAACTCGAAGCCGGCAAGGGCAAGGGGAGCGGCCCCAAGCTCTGGGCCGGCTTTCTTGTGCTTATCGCCGCCGCCATCGGCCTCGCCTGGATCGGCGCCGGAAGCTTGCGCCCGATAAGCACCGATAGCGGCCTTCAGTTCCGCGAAGTGAAAGCCGGAACCGGCGATCCGATCGCCCCGGCCGATGCCGCCTTGATGGATTATGTGCTGACGCTCGACGATGGCAGCGTGATGGATTCGAGCGAATCGCACGGCGGCCCGCAGCCCTTTACCGCCGACCAGGTGTTTCCCGGCTTTGCCGAAGCGATGACGCGGATGCGCGAGGGTGGCGAATATCGCTTCTCGATGCCGCCGAAGCTGGCGTGGGGGGATGCGCCTGCGCCCCAGGGCTTCCCCAAGGACAGCAACCTGACCTTCGACGTGCGCGTGCGCAAAGTCGTTCGCGGCGGTGCGGCGATGATGCAGCAGATGCAGGCGCAGCAGCAGGGGCAGGGGCAGCAGCAGCCGCAACCTCAGCCGCAAGGCGCGCCCACCCGCTAGGTCTTGCGCGGCGCCTTGGTCACGGCGTTCTTGGCGCTGCGTTCGATCAGGATCACCTTGAGCGTTGCCAGGATCGGGTCGGCGAACAGCAAGCCGAGCAAGCCAAACAGCGCGCCCATCAGCAATTGCATGCCAAGCACGATCGCGGGCGCAAGATCGACCGTCCGCCGGGCGATGTATGGCACGATCAGATAGCCATCGATGTTCTGGACGAAGAAATAGACGAAGATCGCCCACAGACCGGTGCTGGTGCCGGCGCTGAACCCGACCGCGACCATCAAAATGCCCGAGGTGATTGCGCCGATATTGGGGATGAAGGCGAGAATCCCGGTAACCAGCCCCAGCAGCGCCGCCATCGGCACTCCGCCAAAGCTGAGCATGATGAAGGTGAACACGCCTTCGAACAGCATTCCGACAAGGCGCCCGGCGAGCAACCGGCGGAGCGTGAAGCCGACATGATCGGCGATCCGGTAGAAGCCAGCGCGGTGGCGCTGCGGCAGCATCCAGCCGATGCCGCGGTCGTACAGCCGCGGCTCGGCCGCGACGAACATGCCGATGACCAGCATCATGACCAGACTGGTGAGCCCGCCGATGGCGCTGCCGAGCGCTGCGGTGAGCTTGCCAACCGAGCCCATCAACTGGCTTGCGAAGTCGCCGCCTTGGCCCTTGGGCACCAGCCCAAGCCGCTCGCCCTCGCGCATCAGGACCTTGAATTGGTCGGTGACTACGGCCTGCAGCGACCCCGCTTGCTCGCCGATGGTGGTGCCGGCGAAATAGATCACCCAGGCGAGAAAGCCGAAGCCGGCGAGGATCACCAGGAGGAGGCGAAACCCGCGCGCAATCGGCAATAAGCGGCCGAGCAGGCGGACCCCGCCGTCGAGCATCACTGCAAAGATCAGCCCGCCGATGATCACCAGCAACGGCTGGGCGAGGAAGATGATGCCGGCGACCAACAGGGCCATGCCGATCCACACCGACGCGCGGCGCATTTCCAGGCGAACCACCGGATCGCTGAATTCCGCCGGCCCCGGTCGCTGATCGATATCCGGGGACGCGGGCGGTTTCTTGGGCATCAACGGCTCCTGAGCGACGTCCCGGCCCGGTCCGGGCGGAGGGCCTTGAACCAGCTTAAAGGATTCCACCAGATGGTCGAGCCATCGAGCGAGAAGGTGATGCACTCCGCCCGGCCCCCCAGATTTTCGATCGGCACTGGCCCGCCGAGACCGCCGCGCCAGCCTTCGACGCGGCTGTCGGCGCTGTCGTCGCGATTATCGCCCATCAACCAGACATGGTCGGCGGGAATGCGGATCGGGCCGAAATCATCGACGCTGGTGCGGCCCAGTTCGACGGTGTCGAAGGCGCGCCCGTTGGGCAGGGTTTCGCGAACGATCGGCACCCGGCAGATCGGCTTGCCACCGGCCTCAGCGCGATAGCCGTAGAGCGCGGGATCGTGGGACGAGCCGCACGGCGAATTGCCGTCGATCGGGATGACGGCGTCCGCCGCCGGCACGCGCTTGACCGCGACGCCGTTGATGACGAGGTTGCCGTCGATCATCGCCAGCTGATCCCCGGGAAGGCCGATAACCCGCTTGATATAATCGGTCTTGGTCCCGGGCGGAGTGACGATGACGATATCGCCGCGGTTGGGCAATCTACCCATCACGCGGCCCTTCATCGGCGGCAGGACGTGAAAGCTGGGGCTGACCCACGACCAGCCATAGGGATATTTGCTGACCACCAGTCGGTCGCCGACGCGTAGCCCCGGCATCATTGATTCAGATGGGATGTAGAATGGCTTGGCGACCAGGCTGTGGAACAGCAGCACCGCAACCAGCACCCACAGCAGGCCCTTGATCTCGCGCCACAGCGCCGAGCCCTTGCCCTCGCTGGCGGCGGCGGGCGAGTCAACTGCGGGCGTCTCGACGATGGCGTCGCCGGCGGAGGCTGCGGTGTCGTCCATGTCGCTCAATCAGGGCTCCAGCTTGCGCACGGTCAGGATGACGAAGGCCTGCGCCCACGGATGGTCGTCGGTCATCGTCAGATGAATGTCGATGACGTGGCCATCGGGGGCGAGCGCGTCAAGCCGTGCCCGGGCGCCGCCGGTCACCTGCAGAGTGGGCTGACCACTTGGCAGATTTACGACTCCGATATCCTTCATGAAGACACCGCGCTTGAAGCCGGTGCCGACCGCCTTGGCGAAGGCCTCCTTGGCGGCGAACCGCTTGGCCAATGTCCCGGCAGTGGTGAACGGGCGCCGCTCAGCCTTGGCCCGCTCGACGTCGGTGAAGACGCGTTTGAGGAAGCGCTCGCCGAAGCGGTCGAGCGAATGCTGGATGCGCTCGATATTGCACAGGTCGCTGCCCAGCCCGACGATCATCGGGCATTGGCCATCAGGCCGCGCATCCGCCCGACCGCATCGGCAAGCCCGGTGAAGATCGCCTCGCCGATCAGGAAGTGGCCGATGTTGAGTTCGGCCAAATGCGGGATGGCGGCGATGGGGACGACGTTGGCGAAGGTCAGGCCGTGGCCGGCGTGCGGTTCGATGCCGTTCTTGGCGGCGAGCGCGGCGGCGTCGGTGATGCGCTTGAGTTCGGTGGCCCGCGCCTCGCCCTCGACATGGGCGAAGCGGCCGGTGTGGAATTCGACCACCGGCGCGCCGAGGCGCAGCGCCGCCTCGATCTGCGCCTCGCTCGGCTCGATGAACAGGCTGACGCGGATGCCGGCCTCGGTTAGGCGATCGACGAATGGGCGCAGGCTGTCGAACTGGCCGGCTGCATCTAGACCGCCTTCGGTCGTCCGCTCCTCGCGCTTTTCGGGCACGATGCAGGCGGCGTGGGGGCGGTGGGTGAGCGCGATCGCCAGCATTTCGTCGGTCGCCGCCATCTCCAGGTTCAGCGGCAGGCCGATCTCGGCCATCAGCCGGTCGATATCCTGGTCGGTGATGTGGCGGCGATCCTCGCGCAAATGGGCGGTGATGCCATCGGCCCCGGCCTCGGCCGCGACCAAGGCCGCCCGCACCGGATCGGGAAAGTCCCCGCCGCGCGCGTTCCGAATGGTCGCGACATGGTCAATGTTGACCCCGAGACGCAGGTGTCGGGCGGTCACAAGGTCACCGCGCGCCTAGCTGGCCGAGGACAGCAGCGGGTTGGCGATAGGCCTTGAGCTCGATCAGATTTCCGCTGGGGTCCGCGATCATTGCCTTGGCCTGTTCGCGGTCAGTGCCCGCATAATCGATGCGCGGACCTTCGACAAAGCCGCCGAGCCGCGCAATCAATTGCTCCCACTCCCCCCAGCCCAGAGTCGCGCCGAAATGGCGCGAACGCGGCATTGGTTGAAGCACGTCTTCGGGGACATGCTGGAGGGTCACTTGCGCGCCAAATAGCGCGATGTCGGCCCAGCCGGTCTCGCGCCGCCCCGCAACGCCGCCGAGCAACGCATAGAAAGTGATTGCTTCGTCCAGGTCGTGAACCGGGAAGGAGAGGTGGAAAACCGGCGCAGCTTCATCCGAACTTGTCACGCCGAGCGGCTGCCGGGCTTGATCGCCGGGATCGCCGCCAGCTCGGGCGGGAGCGCGTTGGCGTCGTAGGTTGGAACGTCGATGCGAATCAGCGGCACGAACGGCACGCCAAGGTCGGCCTTGCCCGACGAGCGGTCGACCAGGCTGGCTTCGGCCACGACCATGCCGCCGGCGGCATGGACCGCGGCGATAGCCTCGCGGCTCGACAGGCCGGTGGTCACGACATCCTCGACCATCAGCACCTTCTGGCCGGGCTCCAGCGCGAAGCCGCGGCGCAAGTGAAACACGCCGTCGGGGCGCTCGAGGAACATCGCTGGTTTGCCCAGCGCGCGGCCCATTTCGTGGCCGATGATGACCCCGCCCATGGCCGGGGACACCACGATGTCGATGCTCGAGCGCAGGTCGGCGGGCAGCTTATCAGCAAGCGCGCGCGCCAGCCGCTGCGCCCGGGCGCCGTCCATCAGCACCCGCGCGCATTGCAGATAGCGCGGGCTGCGAAGGCCGGACGAGAGGATGAAATGCCCTTCGAGAAGGGCGTCGGCAGCGCGGAATTCGCTGAGGATCTGGTCGTCGGTCATCATGGTTTCGAGGCTGCAAATAGGCGTGGTCGCCACGCCCATCAACACCTGTGAATTTTCGGCATGAAAGTGACCTTGAGGCAGCGGAAACCCGCGCCTATAAGCCGCCCATTCTGGAAGGGGGCGCGCGCGTCCGCCAGTCTGACGGATAATCGGTATCGGGGTGAAAATGAGATTGATTGGATGGGCGATTGCCCTCGCTGCAGCCGGAATGTCCCCGGCCATGGCCCAAGCTCCGGCAGCGGCGCCCGCCGCTAGCGCAGGGACGGCCGCAGCGCCTGCTGCCGACGCCGCGCCCGCCGCCCCGGCAACACCTACTGCCGCCGTGCCCGCTGCCGTGGTTGCAGCCCCGGTCCCGGGCGAAACCGGGCATATGATCCCAACGCCGGGCATCGGCATGCCTGACGGACGCATGGGCCTGCAGGACCAGGTCACCCCGATCGGCGCTGAAGCGGCGACCTTCCACAACGTCTGGCTGCTGGCGATCTGCGCGATCATCAGCGTCCTCGTCCTTGGGCTGCTGCTGTGGACGCTGGTGTTTTACAACCGTCGGCGCAACCCGACACCCTCGCGCAACTCGCACAACACCTTCCTCGAGGTGGCGTGGACCCTGTTGCCGGTGCTGATCCTGGTGGCCATCGCGATCCCCTCGATCCGGCTCATCGCGCACCAATATAATCCGCCTAGGGCCGACGTCACGATCAAGGTTACCGGCCACCAATGGTATTGGAGCTATGCCTATCCCGACCGCGGCGTGAGCTTCGACAGCTATATGCTGAAGGAAGCCAATGACCCCAACCGCCAGGCCAATCAGCGCGCTCGGACAGACGCCGACGGCCCGCCGATGCTGGCAGTCGATAATCGGATCGTGATTCCGGTCGGCAAGGTGGTCAAATTCCTCGTCACCGCCGACGATGTCATCCACGCTTTCGCGGTCCCGGCCTTCTGGATCAAGCAGGACGCCAACCCCGGCCAGGTCCACGAAACCTGGGTCAAGGTCGATCGTCCGGGCGTCTATTTCGGCCAGTGCAGCGAATTGTGCGGAGCGCGCCACGGCTATATGCCGATCGCGGTCGAAGCGGTCCCGCAGGATAAGTTCGACGCCTGGGTTGTGGCGCAGGGCGGCACGGCTGCTGGCGCAACGCCCGCCGCCGCGACCACCACCGCTGGCACAGCGACCGCCACTACCGCAGCCGCCACGCCCGCAGCCGCCACCCCGGCTGCCGCCGACGCCATTCCTGCGGCCGCGACCAATCAGCCCGCAACCGCCAATTAATTTCGAATCGGAAGACTGATCCCATGAGCACCTCCGCAGACGCGATGCACCTCAAGCCCCACGGGGACGACCACGCGCATCACGACGCCGATCACAAGCCGGGCTTCTTCACCCGCTGGTTTATGTCCACCAATCACAAGGACATCGGCACGTTATATTTGCTCTTCGCGATCTGTGCCGGGGTCATTGGCGGTGCGATTTCGGGCATCATGCGGTGGGAGCTGATGGAACCGGGCATTCAGGTGCTCAACCGCAGCTGGCCGATCGGTGCGGGCACCGGCGCCGCGTTCGACGAATGGCTCCACCATTGGAACGTGCTGATCACCGCGCACGGCCTGATCATGGTCTTCTTCATGGTCATGCCGGCAATGATCGGCGGCTTCGGCAATTGGTTCGTTCCATTGATGATCGGCGCGCCGGACATGGCGTTCCCGCGCATGAACAACATCTCGTTCTGGCTGCTCATCCCGTCCTTCGGGCTGCTCCTCGGCTCGGCTTTTGTCTCGGGCGGAACCGGGCTTGGCGCGGGCACCGGCTGGACGGTCTATGCGCCGCTCTCGACCAGCGGGTCATCGGGTCCGGCGGTCGACATGGCGATCTTCTCGCTCCACCTTGCGGGCGCCAGCTCGATCTTGGGGGCGATCAACTTCATCACCACCATCTTCAATATGCGCGCGCCGGGGATGACCCTGCACAAGATGCCGCTGTTCGTCTGGTCGGTGCTGGTCACCGCCTTCCTGCTGCTGCTCGCGCTGCCGGTCCTGGCGGGTGCAATCACCATGCTGCTGACCGATCGCAATTTCGGCACGACCTTCTTCGATGCCTCGGGCGGCGGCAACACCACCTTGTACCAGCATCTGTTCTGGTTCTTCGGCCACCCCGAAGTGTACATCATGATCCTGCCCGGCTTCGGCATCGTCAGCCAGGTCGTCG
>JBDSEL010000110.1:0-8817 GCA_039920065.1 Sphingomicrobium sp.
CCTTCAATTTGTCGAGGTCGCCGCCGGGATCGACCAGGGCCCCGCGCATCGATTGCGTGCACCAGATCAGGCTGCAATTCTGCTGCAGCTGAGTGACCGGAATGATTGCCGCTCGAAGCGGGGGCTGGCTAGTCATCGGCGGTGGCTATGGAGTGGTCGGAAGCTTGTCCATCGCCGCCGGGCGGCCCTTCATCGCCGCCGCCGTGGCCTCGGCACCGCGCAGCGCGCGCAGGACATTGCCGCCGGCGAGCTTGGCGAGATTGGCGTCGGACCAGCCGCGGCGGATCAGTTCGGCGAACACCAACGGATAGGATTGAGTCCCGGTCAGATTGGTCGGCGTGTCGTCGATCCCGTCGAGGTCGGCCCCAAAGCCGACGTGATCGTATCCGGCGACCTTGGCGATATGGTCGATATGGTCGGCGACATCGGTGACGGTGACCGGCGGTGCGGGGTGCGCGGCGACCCAGGCGTCGACCCCGGCCGTGACCGCCTTGGTGTCATTGCGGATGATTGTCTTGAGCCGGGCTTCTTCCGCCGCCTTGAGCGATTCGTAATTGAGCCGTGCGGGCGACAGGAACAGCGGCACCCAATTGGCCATCACCACGCCGCCATTGGCCGGGAGCAATCGCAGCACATCGTCGGGGACGTTGCGCGGATGATCGTTGAGCGCGCGCGCCGAGGAGTGGGAGAAGATCACCGGGGCGCGGCTTGCCGCAATCGCCTGGCGCATCACCTCGGGCGAGACGTGGCTCAAATCGACCAGCATGCCGAGCCGGTTCATCTCGCCGACGACCTTGAGCCCGAACGGGGAGAGGCCGTTCCATTTGGGATTGTCGGTGGCGCTGTCGGCCCATTCCGTGGTCTGGTTGTGGGTCAGCGTCATGTAGCGCGCGCCCAATTCGTGGAACAGGCGCAAGGCAGCCAGGCTGCCGCCGATCTGGCGTCCGCCCTCGATCCCGATCAGCGAGGCGATTTTGCCCGACTTGTGGATGCGCACGACATCGGCGGCGGTGTACGCCTGCTCGAGGTCGCCGGGATAAGCCGCGATCATGCGCTTGACGATGTCGATCTGCTCGAGGGTCTTGCGGATTGCCTCGTCGCCGGTGAACGTGCCTTCGATATAGACCGACCAGAATTGCCCGCCGACGCGCCCCGCCTTCAAGCGCGCCATGTCGGTCATCAGCGGTCGCACCGGCCAGGCGTCAGTGCCGTTGGCGAGGTTAGCGATGCTATAGTCGTGATATTCGGAAATTTGCTCGGCGATGTCGTTGTGGCCGTCGATGAGCGGCGTCGCCTTGAGAATTCGGTCGATCCGCGCCTGGACCTTGGGGTCGATCGGCTGGGCGGTGGCAGAAGCGGCGACCAAGGCGAGCGCGGCGGCGGTGAGGAGGTGGTGGCTGTTCATGGCGCCTGTGTAGGAACCCCGGTCGCGGCGCGCAATCGCGGGGGACTTGCGCTGGCGCGAATGGCACGCGATGAAATAGACGATGACGGCACACCGCGATCTCGAGGAAGTCATGCGCTTCGACCCGACCGACGGGATCGCCAACCTCGACCACCATCTCAACCGCTTGAAGCAGGCCGCCGACGAGCGCGGCTTCCACTTCGACCGCCACGACGCGCGCAACGAGCTTCAGGCGGCGACGTTCAAGAAATTGCGGCCGGTGACGGCGCGGCTGCTGCTTTCGCCCAGCGGGGCAATGGCGATCGAAGTTACGCCCGTCGACTGTTAGGCCGCCAACGGGAAGCGCAGTAGCCGGTCGCTGAGCGGGACCAGCGCCGCGGCGCCGCTGCCGACCTGTTTCATGATTTGCGGATGATCGGCGTCGAGCCCGCCGGTGAGGGCCCCGAAGGCGGGCAGGATCAGCTTCGATTGCGCCATGACGAAGCAGCGGCGCGAGACGCTGCGGCCCTTCAGGCGGACGCGCATCTTGGGGTGGAAGTGGCCGCTCATCTCGGGCCGCATCTCGCCGCCTTCGGCCTCGTGGCGAAGAACGATCCCGCGCACCACCGCTTCCTCGACGATGGTTCCGCCGCAATGGTCGGCGAAGCCGGGATCGTGATTGCCGACGATCCACGTCCAGTCGAGCCGGTCGGTCAGCGAAATGAGCAAGGCGCGGGCATCGGCGGGAAGCCGGTCGCAGCCCAATTTGTCGTGGAAACTGTCGCCCAGGCAATACACCCGGCTCGCCCCCGTGGCCGCGACTTCGCGCGCCACCGCGCTCAGTGTTGCAAGCGAATCATAGGGCGGCAGGAACTGGCCGAGCCGAGCGAACCAGCTGGCCTTTTCAAGGTGCAGGTCGGCGAGCAGCAAGGCCTGCTGGCCGGGCCAGTAGAGCGCACCGTCACGCGTTGCGTGGAATGTTTCGCCTGCGAACGAAAAGGGAACCATAACGCCGCGATAGCCGCTGCACCCGGTTCAATCCAGCGCCATGTCGGGCTGCCCGTCGGACAGCCTTAAACGCTTGGCTTATTCGTAATCGCCGCCCGAAGGAGTCGGACGCGGCGGCGCGGCGGCGGTCAGGCGCAGGGCTTCGGCCGCTTCGCTCAGCGAGGCCAGTTCCTCGGTCTCGTCTTCCTCGTCGATGCGGACCTTTTGGAGGTTGCCGACGATCGATTCGAGCAGGTCCTTGGGACGCAGCGTCGCCTCGGCGATTTCGCGCAGTGCGACGACCGGGTTTTTATCGCGGTCGCGATCGATGGTGAGATCGGCACCGCCCGAAATCTGGCGGGCGCGCTGGGCCGCAACCAGGACGAGGTCGAACCGGTTCGACACCTTGTCAACGCAATCTTCAACCGTAACGCGCGCCATTGGTCGCTCCGCAAAATTCTGGGACTATCAGGAAGGCCCGCGACATAGGACGTGCCGGTGGGAACGTCAAGGAAATCGGCAGCACGGCCGCCTTTGCACTTGCCTCTCACCGGTGCACTGCGCACGGTAAGCCAATGACCAAGCCGACCATCCGGACCGAACCGCTTGCGCCGGCGCCGCAATCAACCACGGCGTCCCAGGCGACCGCGCGGGCGCGGCGCGAATCGCGCAGCGTCACTGTCGACGGCAACCGCTTGACCCTTTTGACCGACGGGCCCGAGCGGCTCGACACCCTTCTTGCATTGATCGACGGGGCCAAGACGAGCCTGCGCGTGCTCTATTACATCTTTGCCGCCGACCGCTCCGGTGGACTGGTGCGCGATGCTCTCGAACGCGCGATCGATCGCGGGGTCGCGGTCAGCCTGCTGGTCGATGGGTTCGGAAGTTCCAGCACGCCCGACACCTATTTCAAGCGCCTCCACGAAAAGGGCGCCGAATTCTGTCGCTTTCTGCCGACCAAGGGCCGCCGTTACCTGATCCGCAATCATCAAAAGCTTGCGCTTGCGGACGACCATGTCGTGCTCATCGGCGGCTTCAACGTTGCGGATGATTATTTCGGCACCATCGAGCAGGGGGCCTGGCGCGACCTTGGACTGTTGGTCGAGGGACCCGCCGCCGCCCGGCTCGCGCCTTATTATGACGCGCTGCTCGGATGGGCGCTGACCAAGAACGCAAAGATTCGCGATGTCCGGGCGATCATCGCCAAGTTCAGCGAAACCGGCGGCGATCTGCAATGGTCGTTCGGCGGGCCGACGCGCGGCCTGTCGCCATGGGCGGTGGCAACCTGTCGCGATCTCTCCGAGAGCCGCGATGTGGAGATGATCGCCGCCTATTTTGCGCCGTCGTTCGGCATGCTCCGGCGAATCGGCAGGGCCGGAGAGCGCGGCCGGGCGCGGGTCATTACCGCTGCCAAATCGGACAATATGGCAACGATCGCGGCGGCGCGATTCACCTATCAGCGACTGATCCGCCGCGGTGCCAAGATGTACGAATATCAAGCGACCAAATTGCACACCAAGCTCGTTGTGTTCGACGATGTGGCGCACATTGGCAGCAGCAATTTCGACTTTCGCAGCCTGTACCTCAACCTCGAGATGATGCTGCGCGTCGCCGATCCCGAATTCGCCTCGATGATGCGGCTCTATTTCGAAGGCGAGTTGCAGGATTCGCTGGCGATTACCCCGGCGCTCCACCGCCAACGCGCGACCTTGTGGCGACGGATCAAATGGGCGCTGAGTTTTTTCCTGGTCACCAGCGGCGACTATACGGTCACGCGGCGGCTAAATTTCGGGATCGAGTAAGGCGCCTCAGGCGGTCGGCTCGCGATAGGCCCAGAACAGGGTCGCCGGCGGGACATTAATCCATTCAAACCCGCGCTCGATGCGCTCGAAATGCGGATCGATGAAGTCCTTCACCTTGGGGCTGAACTGATACACCAGGAACGCCCCGCCCGGGCGAATGACGGATGCGGTGGCCCTGGCGATGTCTTCGCCGACGCCCGGCGGAAGGGTGGAGAAGGGCAGTCCCGACAGAATATAATCCGCCTGGCCCAGGCCGCGGTCGGCGAGGATCCTGGCGACGTCGGCGGCCGAGCCGGTGACCGCAACGAGCCGCGGGTCATCGATCGATTCGTCGAGGAATGCAGTGAAATCTGAATTGGTGTCGATCGTCACCAATGTCGCGTCAGGCCCCATTTGGTCGAGGATCGGGCGGGTGAAGGTGCCGACGCCGGGGCCATATTCGACGAACAGCCGGGTATTGGCCCAGTCGACCGGTCCAAGCATCTTGTCGATCAGCAGTCGGCTCGAGGGAATGATCGAGCCGACCATCACGGGATTCTTGAAGAAGCCGCGCAGGAACTGCCACCGCGGACTTGGCGAACGGCGGTCGCGGCGACGCTCGATGCGCCGCGTAGCCTTGATAGTTCGCGCGGACGAGGGCGTCATGAATTCTCCGTAAGGGTCGCAATTGCGGCGGCGGCGAGCGTTGGCAAAAGCCAGCGCGCTTGGCAAGCGTCGGGGGCGCTGGCGAGCCGCTTCGGGCGTGAACCGCCCAGCGCGCGCGACCAGTCGCTCACCGGCTCATTCCTTGTTCTTGCCGCCGGGCTTGGGCCGAAGCATTCCGGGCAGGACAAAACCGATCCCGCCCATCGGCCGCACCGCATTCGATTTGAGCGTATCCTGAATGCGGTCATATTCCTCGAGCATCTCGGGGGTCACCGACGCGCGGGTCTCGAGCATCGCAGCGTTGAAGTCGGCCATGGTCACGGTTTTCTCGTCGAGCCCGCGGCGGAGCGCAGACAGACCGGCGCGGCGGACGAGGTCTTCAAGGTCGGCACCAGTGAAGCGCTCGCTCTGCTTGGCCAGTGCTTCCAGATCGACATCGTCGGCCAGCGGCATGTTCTTGGTGTGGATGGCCAAAATCCGGCGGCGACCCGCGGTGTCGGGCGTGCCGACATAGATCAATTCATCGAAGCGGCCGGGGCGGAGCAGCGCCGGGTCGATCAAGGTCGGGCGATTGGTGGCGCCGATCAGAACGACATTGTTCAATTCCTCGAGCCCGTCCATCTCGGCAAGGATGGTATTGACCACGCGTTCGGTGACCTGCGGCTCGCCCATCCCGCCGCCGCGCGCTGGGACCAGGCTGTCGAGTTCGTCGATGAAGATGACCGTCGGCGCCACCTGGCGCGCGCGATTGAACAAACGGGCGATCTGCTGCTCGCTCTCGCCATACCATTTGCTCAAAAGGTCGGAGGATTTGGTGGCGATGAAATTGGCTTCGGACTCGCGCGCCGCGGCCTTGGCCAGCAAGGTCTTGCCGGTGCCCGGTGGCCCATAGAGCAGGAAGCCCTTGGCCGGACGAATGCCGAGCCGGCGGAAGGCCTCGGGATGCTTCAGGGGCAGTTCAATGCCCTCGCGCAGCCGGTCGCGGGCCGCGTCGAGCCCGCCGATATCGTCCCAGGTTATGGTCGGCGCTTCGACCATGACTTCGCGCATCGCCGAGGGCTGGACGCGCTTCAGTGCATTTTCGAAATCGCTCGCATCGACCGACAATTTGTCGAGAATTTCGGGCGGGATGACCTCCTTGGCAAGGTCGATCTTGGGCATGATTCGCCGCACCGATTCGAGTGCCGCCTCGCGGCCAAGCGCCGCTAGATCGGCGCCGACAAAGCCGTAGGTGCGGCGCGCCAGCGCATCGAGATTGACGTCGCTCGCAAGCGGCATGCCACGGGTGTGGATGCCAAGGATTTCGCGGCGGCCGGGCTCGTCGGGCACCCCGATCACGATCTCGCGGTCGAAACGGCCGGGGCGGCGCAGCGCTTCGTCAATCGCTTCTGGGCGATTGGTCGCGGCGATGACGACTGTGTTCTGGCGCGGGGCGATCCCGTCCATCAACGTCAGCAGCTGGGCGACCAGCCGCTTTTCGGCTTCGCCGGTGACCTGACCGCGCTTGGGCGCGATCGAATCGATCTCGTCGATGAAGATGATCGAAGGCGCCGCCTGGGCGGCCTCCTCGAACACCTCGCGTAGCTTGCGCTCGCTCTCGCCATAGGCCGAGCCCATGATTTCGGGTCCGTTGATGGTGAAGAATTTTGCGGCGCTTTCATTGGCGACCGCGCGCGCCAGCCGGGTCTTGCCGGTGCCGGGCGGGCCGTGGAGCAGGACGCCCTTGGGCGGGTCGACACCGAGCCGCTGGAACAGTTCGGGGTGGCGCAGCGGTAGCTCGACCATCTCGCGCAGCGCGTCGATCGTGTCCTTCATCCCGCCGAGGTCGTCGTAAGTGACGTCGGCGCGGCGGCCGGCCTCCGAATCGGCGGTGAATTCGGGCAACAGCTCGACCACCGTCTTGAGGCCGATCTCGACCACGCCGTTGGGCACAGCGGATACGACCACCAGCCGCAATTCCTGAAGTGAGAAGGCAGGCGCGTTGAGCAATTGGCGGATCTGCTCAGGCATATTGGCGTCGCTGCGCTGATGGCCGATGGTGGCCAGCGTATCACCCTCGACCAGCACTCGGCCGGCGAAGCTGCGCTTCAAGGCTTCGGACGATCCCTGAAGCCGGATATTGGCCTGCGCCGGCGCGAATATGACGCGGGTGGCGGGCTTGGCCGCTGCCTTCTTGATCTCGACAAACTCGCTCGAGCCGATGCCGGCATTGGCGCGCTGGAGGCCGTCGAGGCGGATGATGTCGACATTGCCGTCCTCGGCATAATTGCGAATGGCGCGGGCGGCGGTCGAGCGCGACCCGATGATCTCGATCACGTCGCCGTCCTTGATCCCGAGCGACTTCATGGTCTTTTCCGACACCCGCGCGACCCCGCGTCCGCCCTCGACTGGCGGCAGGCTGGCGACCTGCAGGCGAATGACATTGGGATCCTTCGTAGCGACTTCAGTCATGGTTTCTCCAGACCCCGCGCGGGGCGATTATCCAGCCATAACGGCCCGCAAGATGTCGGGGTTCATTCGTGGGGTTCAATGGTCCGTTCAATCCTTGATCGCCGCCGTGACCCGGCGAATCCACGATCGCGGCAACAAGCGAGTCGCCGCAGCGCCGATCTTGTTGGATGCGCCGGGCACGAATACGGCGCGGTTGGAATCGAGGGCCGCAAGACCCTTGGCGACGACATCGGCCGAGGTCATCGATAGCTTGTCGAACACCCTCCCCAACCGATTGCCGAACCCGGCGACGTCGCCAAACTCGGTCTTGGTTGGGCCGGGACACAGCGCCGAGACGTGGATGCCGTGCAGCTTCAATTCCTCGTGCAGCGCCTCGGTCAAGGACAGGACAAAGGCCTTGGTCGCGAAATAGACCGCCATATTGGGCCCGGCCTGGAAAGCTGCGGTCGAGGCGACGTTGAGGATTTGACCTTGCCGGCGTTCGATCATCGCCGGAGCGACCAAGCGGCACAATTCGGTGAGCACGCGCACGTTGAGGTCGATCATTGCGCTCAGCCGATCGGGCTCGTGGCTCACGAACTTGCCCCACAGGCCAAAGCCAGCGTTGTTGATCAACACGGAAACGGTTTCCCCATGGGCCTCGAGATCGGCCATCAGCGCCGCCGCAGCGCCGGGCGCTCCAAGATCGAGCGTGACCGCGCGGGCAGTGCCAAGCTCGGCCGTGAGCGCATCGAGCCGGTCCCGGCGTCGAGCGACGAGCACCAGTCGCTGGCCGCGGGCCGCAAGCTGGCGGGCGAAATCAACGCCGAGCCCGGCCGAGGCCCCGGTGATGAGGGTGACGGGGGTCATTATGCCGATCCTTCGAGCCCTTCGAGAAAGGCCTGCGATGCGCTTCGCTTACTCAATCCATCCTCACGACGAGCGGGCATTCTTCCCCCCGTCCACCCGGAGAAGGAACTAAGCCCGTCAAAGGCAAATCTCGAAGGACATGTCAGGCGACAATTGCCTTGACGATCTTGCCCGGCTCGCGCGGGGGTTCGCCGACCGGGAGGCGGTCGACGAATTCCATGCCGCTCTCGACCTCGCCCCAGACGGTATATTGCTGGTCGAGGAAGCGCGATTCTTCGAAGCAGATGAAGAATTGGCTGTTGGCGCTATTGGGATCCGACGTGCGCGCCATCGAGCACGCGCCGCGTCCGTGCGGCGTGTCGCTGAATTCGGCCTTGAGATTGGGCAGGCTTGAGCCGCTGGTGCCGGTCCCAGTCGGGTCGCCACCCTGGGCCATGAAGCCGGGGATCACGCGGTGGAACACGACATTGTCGTAAAACCCGTCCTTGGCCAGGCCGGTGATGCGCTCGACATGGCCGGGGGCGACGTCGGACAGCAGCTTAATCACGACATCGCCGCCAGTGGACAGCGAAAGCGTGAGGCGTTGGGCGGTTTCGTCGGCAGCGGCCATTGATCGTGACTCCAGTCTGAAAAGGGGATGCGAGCGCCATGTAGTCGTCCACTTCGCCTTGCGCCAGAGCGCCCCCCACCATAGGAGGG
>JBDSEL010000111.1:0-16598 GCA_039920065.1 Sphingomicrobium sp.
CCAGGAAGCCGCCAAGGCGCTCGCCGACGGCCGCCGCGCGGGCATCAACATCTCCGACGAAGTCGCCTGGACCTGGCTCAGCAGCAACCCGGCCAAGGCCATGGGCATCTATGCCATGACCGGTAGCCTGACGCCCGGCAAGATGGCCGATGTCGTGCTGTGGAACGGCAATCCTTTGAGCAATTACACGCGCCCCGAGCGAGTGTGGATCGACGGCGCGGAACTGTTCGACGCCAATAATCCATCCAAACGACCGGTCAGCGATTTCGAGCTCGGCCAGCCCGGCGAAGGAGACGTCAAGTGAAGCGCCTCCTCCTCGCCGTGCTCCTGGCCGGCGCAACGCCGCTTGCCGCCCAGACCATTGCCATCACCGGCGGCCGGGTCGCGCTTGGCGATGGCTCGGCGCCGATCGACAATGGCATTGTGGTCATTCGCGATGGCCGCATCGTCGCTGCCGGCGCCAATGCCCGCATCCCGCCGGGCGCGCAGGTCATCGACGCGCGCGGCAAATGGGTCACCCCGGGGATCGTTGCCGGTTTCTCGCGGCTTGGCCTGGCCGAAATTGACCTCGGCGATGACGGGGCCGACGACACCAATGCCGAAAAAGGACCGTTCAGCGCGGCCATCGACGTCGTTCCGTCGATCAATCCCCTGGCCTCGGCGATTGCCGTCAACCGCGCTGACGGAGTCACTCGTGCGCTGGTTGCGCCAACCGCCGCGTCCAGCATCTTCGCTGGGCAGGGCGCGGTGATCGATACCGGCCGGGACATGGATGCCGTCACCGCGGCGCGCAAATTCCAGTTTGTCGAGCTGGGCGAGACCGGTTCGGACAAGGCCGGCGGATCGCGCTCGTCGGCCCACGCCTTGTTCCGCAACGCCTTGCGCGAAGCGGGCGAATTGTCGCGCTATTCGACTCCGATCGCTTCGCGCGGCGGAGGCGACCCGGTGATGAGTGCGCCAAACCCCAACGAATCGCGCCTGACCGGCCCCAATGCCCGGCGCAGCGACGACGTCCTGCTGACCCGCTTCGACGCCGCCGCGCTCGTGCCCGTGTTGCAGGGGCGGCAATATCTGCTGGTCCATGTCGAACGCGCGAGCGACATTCTCGCCGTCCTCAACCTGAGGAAGGAATTTCCGCGCCTGCGCCTCGTCCTGGTCGGCGCGACCGAGGGCTGGACCGTTGCTGATGCCATCGCCCGCGCCAGCGTTCCGGTTATCGCCTCGGCGGTTAACGACCTTCCGGCCAGTTTCGAGCAGCTCGCGGCGACCCAGTCGAACGTCGGCCGAATGGCCCGCGCCGGAGTCAAGGTGTCGATTGGAATGATCGACGATGGCGACACCCGCAATCTCTTTTCCGAACGCCAATATGCCGGCAATCTGGTCGGCATCGCGCGCCTGCCCGGCAATGTCGGGCTCAGCTGGGGCGAGGCGCTCGCGATGATTACCTCGCGCCCCGCCGAGGCGATCGGCATGGGCGGTGACATCGGCAGCCTCGCGCCCGGCCGCCGCGCCGATGTCGTGATCTGGTCTGACGACCCGCTTGAAGGCTCAAGCGCCGCCGAAGCGGTTTTCATCGACGGCGTCAGCCAGCCGCTCGATTCGCACCAGACGCGACTGCTCCAGCGCTACCGCTACCTCCCCCGCCGCGATTTACCGGAAGCGTATCGGCACTGAGGTTGCGGCCGAGAGTTTCGCCGACAGCCGTCGCGCCGCATTGCTGTGCGAAAGAAATAATCCTGTCCTACAGCTTATCGTTCGTGTCATTCCGCGCCCGCCTGTTTGAAGCGGTTGGAAGGCCCGCGCGGCATCCGGTGACTGAGCGCGCAAAAAGTGCCTCGTCAGTGCGAACTTTGGGAACATTGGCGGCGGGGATGACGAAATTGGGAAGATCGGGCTAAGCACGCTCCATGGCACGTAAATTCTTCGGCACCGATGGTATTCGCGGGACCACCAATCAGGAACCGCTGACGGCTGCCACCGCGCTTCGCGTGGGTATGGCGGCGGGGATGCATTTCCTGCGCGGCGATCACCGTCATCGGGTGGTCATCGGCAAGGACACGCGCCTGTCCGGCTACATGATGGAATCGGCGATGGTCGCGGGCTTCACCAGCGTCGGCATGGATGTCGTCATGCTCGGCCCGATGCCAACCCCGGCGGTGGCCATGCTGACGCGCTCGATGCGCGCTGATCTGGGCGTGATGATCAGCGCCAGTCACAACCCCTTCGCTGACAATGGCATCAAATTGTTCGGCCCCGACGGCTATAAATTGAGCGACGGCGACGAGGCCGCGATCGAGGCGTTGCTGCAGGACACGCCCAAGCTCGCGCCGCCCGACATGGTTGGCCGGGCCAAGCGCATCGAGGACGCGCGCGGTCGCTACATTCACTACGCCAAATCGACCTTTCCCGATCATTTGCGCCTCGACGGGCTCAAGGTCGCGCTCGATTGCGCCAATGGCGCCGCCTATCACGTCGCGCCCGAGGCGTTGTGGGAATTGGGCGCGGAAGTCGTGCCGCTAGGCGTCGCGCCTAACGGCACCAACATCAATGATTGTTGCGGCTCGACCCACCCCGGGGCGATGCAGGAAGCGGTCGTGGCCAACGGCGCCGATATCGGCATCGCGCTCGATGGCGATGCCGACCGGATCATCGTCTGCGACGAACGCGGCGCGCTCATCGACGGCGATCAATTGATGGCGCTGATCGGGCTTGGGCTTCACCAGCGCGGCGAATTGACCGGCGGCAAGGTCGTCGCCACGGTCATGTCCAACCTTGGCCTCGAACGGCTGCTCGACGCCAAGGGCCTCGGCCTGGCCCGCACCCAGGTCGGCGACCGCTACGTGCTTGAGGAAATGCGCCGCTCCGGCTGCAACGTCGGCGGCGAGCAATCGGGGCACATCATCCTCACCGATCATTCGACCACCGGCGACGGGCTGGTCGCGGGATTGCAGGTGCTCGCCGCGCTGGTCGAGGGCGGGAAGCCGGCCAGCGAGCTGTTGCGCCAGTTCGAACCGGTTCCGCAATTGCTCAAGAACGTCCGCTATGAACGCGGCGAGCCGCTCGAGGTCGCGGCGGTCAAGGCGCGCATTGCCGCTGCCGAAGCTGAGCTCGCGGAACGCGGCCGCCTGGTCATCCGCAAATCGGGCACCGAGCCGCTGATCCGGGTCATGGCCGAAGGCGACGACGCGGCACAGGTTGAGCGGCTGGTCGACGACATCTGCGACGCGGTGCGGGCGGCGGCGTAAACCCTATCTTTGCGATTGGCGCCTAAGGCTGCATATCGTGCACATGGAGAATTTCGCCCCCGAAGGCGGGACGCAGTCGCGCGACGAAGCGGCGACGGCCCGGATCCTGATTATCGCCGGCTCGGATTCGGGTGGTGGCGCGGGCGTGCAAGCCGACATCAAGACCATCACCATGCTCGGCGGCCACGCCATGACCGCGGTCACTGCGATCACCGCCCAGAACACCCTCGGCGTTTTTGCGGTTCACCCAGTGCCGACCGAAATCATTCTGGCGCAGATCGACGCGGTCGTCAGCGATATCGGCGTCGACGCGGTCAAGATCGGCATGATCGGCAGCGCCTTCGCCGCCGAACAGGTCGCCGCTCGGCTCGTGACATTGCGCGCTCAGCAGCCCGGCCTGCCGATCGTGTTCGACCCGGTCATGGTCGCGACCAGCGGCGCTGCTTTGGCTGACGACGCGACCGTCGCCGCCTTTGGCCGCTTGATGAGCGTGGCGACCATCGCGACCCCCAATCTGCCCGAGTTGCAGCGCTTGGCGGCGGAGGAAGACCCGGTGTCGGCGGCGCTTCATCTGGTCGGCGAGTTCGGCTGCGCGGTCCTGATCAAGGGCGGCCATGACGAGGGCGATGCGCTGGCCGACGCGCTCATTGAAACCGATAATATGACCAGTTGGCAGGGCTCGCGCATCGCCACCGACGATACCCATGGCACCGGCTGCACGCTTGCCAGCGCCATCGCATTGTATCTGGCTCAGGGATTGGCGCTGACCGAAGCGGTTGCGCGCGCGCGCAATTTCGTCCGCATCGCGCTCTACGATCCGCCGCATCTGGGGCAGGGCAGCGGGCCGATCGGCCAGGCCAATGTGCGGCTTGACACCGGCGCCGGGCCGCGGCTCAACCAGGTCACGGTCACCGGCACCGACTTCGCCCGCTCGGTCGATTTCTACACCCGCCTCGGCCTCAAGCAGATCGTCGACAGCCCCGAAAACGGCTATGCCCGGTTCGAGACCGCGGGCGGGGTCACGCTATCGCTGCAGATCGACCCAGATGAAAAAGTCCATGCGACAACGGCGCTCTATTTTGAGTGCGACGACCTCGACGAGCGGGTCGAGCAATTGGCCCGCAGCGGTATCGCGTTCGAGCATGGACCGCGCAACCAGCCGTGGATGTGGCGCGAGGCGCGGCTGCGCGACCCTGACGGCAACATCATCTTCTTCTACCACGCCGGCGAAGCCCGCCGCTTTCCGCCGTGGCGAATGGCCTGAGGGCGAATCGAAAACCGTGGAAAAGGTGCCGCGCGCGTCTGGACCCCCGCCATCGTCTCGATACAAGTGAGCAATGATCGCGGGAATCGATGAAGCGGGCAGGGGACCATTGGCTGGGCCGGTCGTGGCCGCGGCGGTCATTCTATGCGGCAAGGACATTCGCGGCCTCGCCGACAGCAAATTGCTGACCGCCGCCATCCGCGCCAAGCTGGCCGGGCGGATTCACGATCGCTGTCATGTCGGGATCGGCATCGCCTCGGTCGAGGAAATCGATTCGATCAACATCTTCCAGGCCACGATGCTGGCGATGACTCGCGCCGCCGAGGCGTTGTGCGCGCAAATCGGCTGCGACCCGCTCGAAATCCTCATCGACGGCAACCTCACCCCCGCCGGTCGCCGTCAGGAATGGCGCTGGCCGGCGCGCGCGATCGTCGGCGGCGATGGCAAGGAACGCTGCATTTCGGCCGCGTCGATCGTCGCCAAGGAGCATCGCGACGGCATTATGCGGGCCGAAGCTCAGCGTCATCCGGCCTACGGTTTCGACCGCCACAAGGGCTATGGCACGCCCGACCATCTGGCCGCGCTGCGCGCCCACGGACCGAGCTCGCTGCACCGCCGAAGCTTCGCGCCGGTCGCCCAATCGGTGCTTTTCTGAGCGACGAGTCTTCCGGGTCACACCACCACCGGTTGAGTCTAATACGCTGTGCAAGACTCCATATCTTGTGATTGATATCGGTACGGACACGTTCCGTTCCCGCGCCGCCGCGCCACTCTTAACCCTTTGATTGTTGACCGCGACTCGCTGCTGACTCACCCTGTGCGAACAGGATCACGGGGGTGAAATCGAATGAATTTGAGTGCCCGCATCGCGGACGGCGAAGCGCTGCCAGTGAAGCGCGCCAAGGCTGCGCTCAAGGCCTTGCCGTTCGATCAGATTCTGGAGGGCAATTGCATCGCCGAAATGGCCCGTCTGCCCGACAAGTCGATCGACATGATTTTCGCCGATCCGCCCTATAATTTGCAATTGGGCGGCGATCTGTTCCGGCCGGAGGGCGGCAAGGTCGACGCCTGCGACGACGATTGGGACAAGTTCGACAGCCTTGCGACCTATGATGATTTCACCCGCGAATGGCTCGAGCAGGCGCGGCGCATACTCAAGGATGACGGCACCATCTGGGTCATCGGCAGCTATCACAACATTTATCGCGTCGGTACGCTGCTTCAGGACGAGGGGTTCTGGATTTTGAACGACATCGTCTGGCGCAAATCCAACCCGATGCCCAATTTTCGCGGCACGCGCTTCACGAATGCGCATGAGACATTGCTGTGGTGCGCCAAGGACGAGAAAGCGCGCTATACCTTCAATTACCGAGCCATGAAGGCGCTCAACGACGACCTCCAGATGCGCAGCGACTGGGTGCTGCCGATTTGTTCGGGCGCCGAACGGGTCAAGGACGACGCCGGCGACAAAGCCCATCCGACGCAAAAGCCTGAAGCTTTGCTATACCGCATCCTGCTCGCGTGCACCAAGCCGGGGGATGTCGTGCTCGATCCGTTTTTCGGTACTGGCACGACCGGCGCGGTGGCTCGACGACTACGCCGTAAATGGATCGGGATCGAACGCGAGCGCGCTTATGTGAAGGTCGCCCGCCAGCGGATCGACAGCACGCTTCCGCTCGATGAAAGTGCGATGCAGACCGTCGCCGACAAGCGCAGCCAGCCCCGTGTGGCCTTCGGCCTGCTGGTCGAGGGCGGGCTGGTCCCGCCGGGGTCCGCGCTGACCGATTGCAAGCGCCGCTGGACAGCGATCGTTGGCGCCGACGGGACACTTCGCTGCGACGGCTATTCGGGCTCGATCCACAAGGTCGGCGCGGCGCTGCAATCGGCACCGTCGTGCAACGGCTGGACCTTCTGGCACGTCGAACAAGGCGGTCAACTGGTCGAGATCGACGAGCTTCGCCAGCAGCATTTGGCCAAGGACTAACATCGTCATTGCGAGGAGCGTAGCGACGGGGCAATCTACGTTGCGCTGAAGGGAATGGATTGCTTCGCTTCGCTCGCAAGGACGGGAACCATGACTGACCGAAGCCTCCTCTGCCCGACCGCGTTTGTCGATTCGCCATTCGGGTTCGACGGCCAGGTGGCGCGCCTCGCCGGCGGCATGAACTGGTTTGCGGCGGTCGAACTGATCCGCATCGACGGAAGCAAGCGCAGCGCCAGCGAGTTGGTCGCGGTCGCCGACATCGACGCGCACCTAAGTGATGACGACATGGCGCGGCAATGGGCGGCGCTGACCGCCCCGCGGGCGCCGCTGCAGCTGGGCTCGCGCACCATCCGCCTCGACCAGCCGCAGATCATGGGCATCCTTAACGTCACCCCTGACAGCTTCTCCGATGGCGGTCAGTTCGCCGATGGGTCAGCAGCCGCCGAGGCTGGCTATGCGATGGCCAGCGCGGGGGCGGCGATCATCGATGTCGGCGGCGAAAGCACGCGGCCCGGCGCGACCCACGTCTGGGAAGGTGACGAGATCGAGCGGATCGAGCCGGTTATCCGCCAGCTCGCCGGCGGCGGCACCGCAGTCTCGGTCGACACCCGCAAGTCCGAGGTGATGACGGCCGCCGTGGCCGCCGGCGCGGCGATGATCAACGACGTTTCGGCTTTGACCTTCGACGAACGATCGCCGGCTGCGGCCGCCGCTGCGGCTGTGCCGGTGGTGCTGATGCATCATCGCGGCGACCCTGCGACGATGCAGGACAATCCCCGCTACGACGATGTGCTGGTCGAGGTATTTCTGTGGCTGGAGGAGCGGATTGCGGCGGCGGTGGCGGCGGGTATCGCACGCGAGCGCATTCTCATCGATCCGGGCTTTGGCTTCGGCAAAGCGGTCTCGCATAACCTGGAATTGATGAACGGGCTGGCGCTGTTCCACGCGCTTGGTTGTCCGATCGTGCTGGGGGCGAGCCGCAAGCGGACCATCGGCGCCTTGTCCAACGAAGTGACCGCGAGCGAACGCTTGCCCGGGAGCCTCGCGCTGGCGCTCAAGGCGGTCGGGCAGGGGGTGCAAATCGTGCGCGTCCACGATGTCGCGGAAACGGTCCAGGCGCTGCGCATCTGGCGCGGGCTCAAGGACCAGGCGTTGACCCCGCGCAGCTGATTTATTTGGTCGCGACGATGATCGGCCCGAGGTCGGTGAAATCATCAAGGCGGCCATCCGCTGGGTTCCACAGGCTGCTGACCGAGCCGTCGAAATATAGCGCGTCCCTAACCTTCAGGCGGTCGCGAAAGAAGCGCGCCAATTTGCCCAGCGACACCGGGTCCTCGCTCATTACGAATGACGGTTTGCCACCGGGCGCGATGCCGACTGCGTTGCGCATGTTCCGGCTTTCGCCATCGGGCGCGAATTGTGGATGCAAGCGGCCCTCGATGACCAGCATCGGACCTGATTGAGTGGCAAAGGCGATATCGGCATCCGCGCGATACTTCTCGCTGACGACGATTTCGGCCGCGCCCGACTTGTGCACGAGGAAGACGCCGTTGGGCTTCATCCCGAAATTGCCGCCGCCCGGGCGAAGCGCGATTGGGTGGACCGGATGGCCGTCGACTACCGCCAGGCCGATCGGGCGGCCGGCCTCGTCGAACATGCCAGCGTTCATCGCGAAAGCGACGCTTGCCTGGTCGAGGCCGAGGTCCTGGAAGTGGCGCTTTGGCGACTCGTCCTTAGCCGCCGCGTAGAGCTTGAGCCGCGCGCCGCTCGGCGGAATGCAGACGAGGAAGCTCGACCCTTCGAACCGTTCGTGTGCGCAGGCCGATCGCTCGGGTGCGGGCGTGCTGGTCCCGCTCGAACAGGCCGCGGCGAACAGGGCCAGGACAAGGACGCGGTGGCGAGCCATTGCGCCTTGGCTAGGCCGGGCGATGCACCGCTGTCGAGTGCCTCAGGCGCAATTGTGGCGGGCGAGGAAATCCTTGACCTCGCCGCGCTCGTCCTGCGGCACGTCGTCGATCGTCGGCTGCGGTCCGGGCGATGCGGTCTCGATCTCTCCCGGAGTCCACTCGATCCGTCCGTCGAGGTACAAGGCTTCGAGCCGTTCCTTGAGCACCGAGCAATCCCAACTGTCGTCGAAGCCGAAGCGGGCGCTGGTAAAGTCATTGGCTGCAAAGCGCCGACCGAGCGCGTCGACCATTTCCATCGCGCGGCGGAATTGCGGATCGGCGGGGTCGTTATCGTCGCCCCACGGGAAGAAGTCGTCGGTTGCGCCGGTCAGCCAGAACAGGCCGGTGGCGACGCCGCGATCGCAATCGTTCTGGGCGACCAGGAATTGCAGCACGCGAAGATCATGTTCCCAATTCCAATTCTGGGCAATCAGGTTGCGCGCCTCGGGCGATTTGGTCGACAGCCAGCCGACCGCTTCCTCCCAGTCCATCGGCTCGGCGCTGACCAGTTCGAGCGCCTCTTCTTCGCCGTCTTCGCCGTCTTCGCCAAGATCCATCCGGTCGGCCTGCGCCTCGGCCATGCGCAGCACGCGTCCAGCGGCAGCGGCTTCGGCGGCGGCGATGTCGACCGCTTCCTGAGCTGCGCGGACCTGCGCGGCGCGCGCCAGCTCTTCCTCGCGGTACTGTGACGCGGAGAAAGTCCTGCGGCGGGGCGGCAGTTCCTCGATCTCAGGCTCAACCTCGATCGGTGTCGGGCGAAAACGGGCCAGGAAATTCATGGGTTACTCTCCAATGCGCATTCGTCAGGCAGCAGTGTCGATGCCAAGATCGCCAAGCTTGCGGTACAAGGTGGAACGGCCGATCCCGAGCCGACGGGCGACTTCGGTCATGCGGCCACGATAATGGCCAATGGCCAGGCGGATGATGTCGGATTCGATATCCTCGAGCGAGCGCAAATGGCCGTCCTCGGTGAACAAGGTGATCTCGCCACCGCTGACGAGCGCCTGGGCGCGGCCGGCGGCACTCATTTTTGGAGCGAAATCGGTGGCGCGATTGGTGAACCGAGATTGGACCGCGATATGCGGGAAATCGTCGGCGCCAAGCGTGCCGGTGCAGTTTTGCAGCGCGGCGCGGAACAACACACTCGACAATTGGCGGACGTTGCCGGGCCAGCCGTAGCGCATAAGCAAGGCGAGGGCCTCGTCGTTGATCGCCAGGCTGCCGATCCCGCCCTGGGCCGTCATCCGCACCAGCAAGTGGCGGGAAAGCGCGGGAATGTCGGCGCTGCGCTCACGCAAGGCGGGCAAAGCGACGATCGTATTGCAGATGCGCTCGGCCAGGCCGGGGTGGAAATCGTCGGGCAGAGGCCGGCTCGAGGTTGCGATTACTCGGACATCGACTGAATGGCTTCCGTTAAGTCCGACCGGGCGCACTTCGCCGGTCGCCAGGACGCGGTCTAGCTGAGCTTGGGTCTCGAGGGGGAGTTCGGCGATCTCGTCGATCAACAGCGAGCCGCCATCGGCCCGGACTAGGACTCCGACCTTGGCCGCGAACGCTCCCGGAAAGGCGCCCTTTTCGTGCCCGAACAATTCGCTTTCGATGATGTTGGCGGGGATCGACTTGCAGTCGAGCTCGATCAAGGTGCCGCGGGCGCGCAGGCTTGCAGCGTGGATCGCGCGGGCGGCGGTTTCCTTGCCAGTGCCTGCCTCGCCCAGGATCAGCAAAGGCATGCGGTTGCGCGCCGCCTTGGCGGCAATCGCCAATGCGGAGCGGAATTCAGGCGATGCGCCGACCATCTGTTCGAGTTCGAGCGACGAGGCGAGCTTTTCCGACACCGGCGCAAGTTCACCAGCCGCGCGGCGGCGGTCGGCGTTGGCAGCCAGCGCCTCGAGCAGCCGCTCTGGCGCAACCGGCCGGACGAGAAAGTCCGAAGCGCCGTGGCGCATGGCTTCGACGGCGGCCGCAACGGTGTCGCCGTGCGACAAGACAATGACCGGAAGGTCGTCGCGCATTTTTCGCAGCGCCGCGAGCAGTTGCGGACCATCGTCGCTATTCCATGAACCGAGGATCGCGGCCTGAACCTCGCGGCCGTGCGGCCCTTGCAGCAGCCCGGTTGCGGTTTCGCTGTCGGATGCGCCGATTGCGCTCCACCCGGCACGCGCGGCGACCGCCGAGATCAGCCGGCGCTCACCGGGATCGGCATCAATCAACAGCAGTGAACGGGTCGGTTCTGCGCGCATGATCGTCCTCTTCGTGCCAATCTAGGACGAAAGTCTAAAAGTCGTCTTAATCGCTGGTGCCAGGTGAAGTTCGCGATCTGGGGACTTGGGCAGCGGCGCCGGGCTTGTTATGGACGCTGTTCGAACGCTCATCAGCACATTCTCGCCAGCACAGGGGCAATCATGGCCGACCACGCACCGCAACCGACAACGATTCACGAATATACTCCGCATGCCGAGGGCTACACGCGCTTCATGAGCATGATGAAGTGGGGGACGATCGTGTCCGTCCTGATCGGGGCGGTCGTCGTCCTGTTCGTCCTTTAATCCAGCGGATGAAGATCGCCGTACTCAAGGAAGCGGGCGAAGAAACTCGCGTCGCCGCAATCCCCGAAACGGTTCGCAAGCTGATCGCGCTGGGCGCGAGGGTGGCGATCGAAAAGGGGGCCGGCGCCACGGCGGCAATTGCCGATGCCGATTTCGCCGATGCAGGCGCAACCCTCGGCAGCCGCAAGGACGTCCTCAAGGGCGCGGCGATCATCCTCGCCATTAACGGGCCGGACCCCGCCAGCCTGGCTGGCGCCGACCAGGGTGCGCTGCTGGTGGCGGCGCTCGACCCCGTTCGCCGCCGGGCCGATATCGATGCATATGCCAAAGCAGGGATTGAGGCGCTGGCGATCGAGTGGATGCCGCGCATCACCCGCGCGCAATCGATGGATATCCTCTCGTCGCAGTCGAACCTTGCCGGGTACAAGGCGGTAATCGACGCCGCCGCGGCCTTTGGCCGGGCCTTTCCGATGATGATGACCGCCGCCGGCACGATCAGCCCGGCCAAGGTCTTCGTCATGGGCGTCGGCGTCGCGGGGTTGCAGGCGATCGCAACCGCCAAGCGCCTCGGCGCGCAGGTCAGCGCGACCGATGTCCGCTCGGCCACCAAGGAGCAGATCCAGTCACTCGGCGCCAAGCCGATCTTCGTCGATAATGTCGCGGGTATCGAGGGCGAAGGGGCGGGCGGTTATGCCACCGAAATGTCGCCCGAATATCAAACGGCGCAGGCCGAATTGGTAAGCGGGCATATCGCCAAGCAGGACATCGTCATCACCACCGCGCTGATCCCCGGGCGGCCCGCGCCGCGCCTGATCAGCGATGCTCAGCTGCAGTCGATGCGACCGGGCAGCGTGATCGTCGATCTCGCCGCGGAAGCGGGCGGCAATGTCGAAGGCACGCACAATGGCCAAAGCGTCGTGAAGCACGGGGTGACGATCATCGGCGCCGCCAATCTCGCTCGCTCGCTCGCGGCTGACAGCTCAGCCTTGTTCGCGCGCAATCTGCACAGTTTCCTCGCCGCTTTTTGGGATTCGGAAACGAAGGGGCTGGTCCTGCCCGATGACGATGAGATCGTCGCTGCGATCCGCCTGACGAAAGACGGCAAGGTCGTCAGCGAGCGGTTGGCGGGCGCCTGACGACGATGGCCCGCACCGCCGATTTCCTGGTGATCGGCGGCGGTGTCGCGGGCCTGTCGGCGGGGGCCGCGCTCGCCCCGCACGGCAAGACCTTGGTGCTCGAAGCCGAGGCGCACACCGGCTTCCACACCTCGGGCCGAAGTGCGACCATGTTTCATTACGCGCTCGGCGATGCGCTCATTCGCGCGCTGACGCTCGCCAGCCGGTCGACCTTCGACGATCCGCCCGAGGGGTTTACCGACAGTCCGCTGGGCATGCCCTTGCCGATCCTGCTCCATGCCCGGGCGGAGGAAGTCGCGTTGCTCGAAGCGGAGGAGCGCGCGCTGTCGCCGTTCGCAACGCTCGAACCGCTCGACGAGCAGGGCTTGCGCGAGATCTGCCCGATCCTTCGGGTTGGCGAGGGCGGTGCGGTGCGCGGGCTGATCGATCAAGACACGCTCAGGATCGATCAGCACGCCTTGATGCAGGGCTTCACGCGGATGCTGCGGAGAGCGAACGGGGAGGTGGTGACCGAGGCCCGCGTCGTCACGATCAAGCGCGCCAACGGTGTGTGGACGCTGACCAGCGCGGCCGGCGACGCTTTTGAAGCGCCGGTGCTGGTCAATGCGGCGGGGCCGTGGGCCGATCATGTCGCGACCATGGCCGGGGTGCGCGCGATCGGCCTACAGCCTAAACGGCGCACGATCATCACCTTCGACGCGCCGCCGGAAATCGACACCAGCGCAATGCCGTTTACCAAGACGGTGGTCGACGAGCTCTATTTTGCGGGCGAGAGCGGGCGCCTGTTCGCCTCCCCGATGGACGAAGTGCCGAGCGATCCGTGCGACGCCCAGCCCGATGAATATGAAACCGCACTCGCCGCCCATCGCGTGGCCGAGCGGACGATTGTCGATGTGCGCCGCATTCACAGCAAGTGGGCGGGATTGCGCAGCTTTACCCCCGATCGCCACCCGGCAGTCGGTTTTGCACCGGATTGCGACGGCTTCTTCTGGTTCGCCGGGCAGGGCGGGGCGGGGCTGCAGACGTCACCGGCGCTGGCGAGGATTGTTGCCGCGCTGGTCACCGGCGGCGAATGGCCGGTCCCGGCGGTGGCCGCCTCAGCTCTCGATCCGGCGCGCTTCCGCGCTGGATGACGTGCACAAATCGATCCAGCGGGTGCCAACCAGCTCGAACAACCGCATAATCTCGCCTTTTCGGGGGAAAATGGGTGAACTCTGCGAATCACCGGGGTGGGAAGAGTTACACAGGTTCCGATCAGAACCGACATCTCGCTGCGGCTAAGCCGCGCGAGGGGCACCCCATAACGAAACAGGCGCCCGCCTTTCGACGGACGCCTGTTTTCATCGAAATTTCAATGGCTTATCCGTTGCTTCCTGCAGTGTCCCAACCGTGGCCCATGAGCCAGCTCCAGAAACCGCGCGTCGTTTTCGCCTTCTTCATGTCCCAGTGTCCTCATCAAGAAAGATCCGGCAGATGACAGGACATTATGCTTAATCGTTATGGTTAGCAAACGATTCACCATGTTTTTCGCGCGGGCATGCTCAGCGAAAGGTAGGAATTGCGGGATTGCAGGGGTTCAGGAGACCCGGTGACGAGGGTCAGGCGGCGCTGCGCTTGCGGTCGGCGCTGATCCTTTTGGCCAAGCTTTCGATGCTCATCGGACGCCCGATTGCATAGCCCTGAGCGAAATCGCACTTCATCTCGGTCAGGATATCGACAATCTCGCGCAGTTCGGCCCCTTCGGCGACGACGCGATGGCCGAGCGAATGGGCGAGCTGGATGGTCGATTGGACCATCAGGCGGTCGCTGCGGCTTTCGGCGATACCCTTGACGAAGCTCTGGTCGATTTTGATTTCGTTCGCCGGAACGCGTTTGAGGTAATCGAGCGTCGACAGGCCGGTGCCATAATCGTCGATCGAAATCCCGACCCCGAGGTTGCGCAGCTGGCCGATCATGTCGAGCCCTTCGCCGCTGCTGGTCAGCGCTGCGGTCTCGGTCAGCTCGAGCGTCAGATGGCGTGCCGCCAGGCCATGCCGCGCAAGCAAGGCCGACAGTCGCAGGACGAAGCTTTTGTCGCTGAGCAAGGAGGCGGACATATTGACCGCCATGTCGAATTCGCCGCCGGCACGCTTGACCAGCGCGGCGGCGTTGGCGACGGCCTGGCTAAGGACGAAATCGGTGAGCTTGCCGATGCGGTTCGATTGTTCAGCGGCAGCAACGAATTCGGAGGCCGCGATCGGGCCTTTCTCGGGGTGGGTCCAGCGCGCCAACGCTTCGCAGCCGACGATCCGGCGCGAGGCAAGGTCGAGCTTGGGCTGATAGGCGACCCACACTTCCCCCTTGTCGATCGCGGCATCGAGTTGACTGAGCATCGACAGCCGCCACGACGCATCCTGGAGCGTTTCGGGATCGTGAATTTTCCACTTGAGGCCGTCGCGGGCCGCTTCATCGGCAGCGACGAGTGCACTTGCCAAGCGGCTTGCGAGCGAGCGGCTGCTACCCAATTCGACCCCGAAATTGACCGACAGATCGACCGATAGATCGGCGACCCGGGCGGGGTTGCGGAACAAGGCCTGAAGCGCCTCGAGGTGGTTGCCGAAGGGCTCGCGCGGCTCGGCGAACCAGGCGAAAATCCCGCCGTCACCCTGAAAGATGACCCGCTCGCGATTGCCGACGCCGAGGCGGGCGATGACCTGCTCAACCAATTTGCGTTCGCTATGCGGTGGTAGGCTTGCCAGCGCCTCTTCGAAATTGAGCATGCGCGCGGCAACGATTGCCTGGCGCCGGCCGGCGCGGAAGGCGGTGAGCGCACTGAGGTTGGGCAAGCCGCTGCTGGGATTGACCAGGCCACGGGCGTGGAACCGCCGCCAGACCAGCGCCCCGCCGACGATTGCGAAGGCGAACAGGCCCGGTGTGATGTCGAAGAACAGCAGCTTAAGCTCGAGCGCGATCGGCACCATCGTAAGGATCACCGCTCCGCCGGTCAGGACGAGAGCGGTGTGGGTCGTTCGGCGGCACAATAATGCGAGCGCGATCACGACCAAGGCGGCAAGCGCGCCGGGCATCCAGCCGAAATATTGCGAGCGGCCGCGGATCAGGGTTTCGGCCGCCGCGCTATGGACGAAAATCCCGTAATTGCGCCCGTATCCGGGGATGAAATAGGTGTCACCCAAGATATCGGAGGCCGTGCCGACGATAACCTTGCGCCCGGCGAATTGGCGCGCGCCGAGCTTGCCGGCGAGCAGATCCGATGCCGAAAACGCGGGGACCGTGGTGACATCGAGCGAATAATCGATCGGGAACATCGCCTCGGCCGGGCCGTCGACCCCGGCCAGCGCGGCACCGAACGAGGGCACCCGGTCTTTGCCCATCATCGTCGCGAACGGCATTTGCCAGACCGCGTTCTGGTAATTGTAATGGACGCTGCCGCTGGCGATCCGGGCATTGCGGGTGAAGGCGGGCAGGGGCCGCGCGTCGATCGCCTTGTCGTGACCGATCGGGCCGATCTTGGAACGGGCGAGGATGGTGACTTTGCCCGAGCGCTCGATCGCCTGAGCAAGCGCGCGATCATCTGCCGCGGCGGAGGGGAAAGAGAAATTGATGTCGAGGAAAATGGCCTTGGCGCCGGCCTGTTCGAGCCGATCGATCATCTGCGCTTCGAGCCGCCGCGGCCACGGCCAATTGCCATGTTCCTTGAGCGCCCGGTCGTCGATCTTGACCACCACCACCTGGCCGCTGGCGGCATGGGGGCGGAAGGAATTGCGAGCCACGCGCAGCCAATCCTCGGCCAGTTCGCCAAAGCCGATCAGCCCGAACACCAGACTCGCCACCGCTGTCCACAGCAGCAGCGTCCATGGCGCCTTGGCGGGCGTGCGGTGACTGGCCGTGTCCACGAGCTCGAACAAATCCTCTCGATTGCGCCCCGCACGATTAGGCCGGAAAGGTTAGGAAATCGGAAACCTTCGAGTATGCGCGCCGACCGCCTCGCCCCCTCGACAGCGCGCGGATGACGCGCCACAGTCCAGTCCTCGTATCTAGGGGGGCTCATGGACTTCATCTCGATCCTGTCGATCTTCGTCCTTGCCTGCTTCGTCGGCTATTATGTCGTGTGGTCGGTGACCCCGGCGTTGCACACCCCGCTGATGGCGGTGACCAACGCCATCTCCTCGGTCATCATCGTCGGTGCGCTGATTGCCGCTGCAGCCTCCGGCGATCCGATAGCGAAATGGCTTGGGCTGGCCGCCGTGGTCCTAGCCAGCGTCAACATTTTTGGCGGATTCGCGGTTACTGCGCGGATGCTGGCCATGTACAAGAAGCGGGAGCGCTAGGATGCACCACGCCGCCGCAATCCCGCCGTGGGTGCTGATCGCCTACCTCGTTTCCGGAATCTGCTTCATCCTGGCGCTGCGCGGGCTGTCGAACCCGCAAAGCGCCCAGCGCGGCAACCGCTTGGGCATGATCGGCATGGCGATCGCGA
>JBDSEL010000112.1:0-8570 GCA_039920065.1 Sphingomicrobium sp.
CGAAGCCGTCCATGTCCTTTTCGATCAGGAAAGCGGTCACGCCTTTGCTGCCCTCGCCGGTCTTGGCATAGACAACCAGCGTTTCGGCCTGATGGCCATTGGTGATCCAGAATTTGGTGCCGTTGAGCTTGTAGCCATTGCCCGATTTCTCAGCCTTCAGCTTCATCGAGATGACATCGCTGCCGGCGCTCGCCTCGCTCATCGCCAGCGCGCCGACATGCTCGCCCGAAATCAGCTTGGGCAGATATTTGCGCTTCTGTTCGGTATTGCCCCAGCGGCGGATCTGGTTGACGCACAAATTGGAATGCGCGCCATAACTAAGCCCGACCGAGGCCGAGGCGCGGGCGATCTCCTCCTGCGCCACGACATGTTCAAGATAGCCGAGGCCAAGCCCGCCAAACTCCTCCTCGACGGTAATCCCATGGAGCCCAAGCTCGCCCATTTGCGGCCACAAATCGCGCGGAAACTCGTCGCTTTCGTCGATTTCGGCGGCGATCGGAGCGATCTTGTCGCGGGCGAAACGCGCGGTCGTCTCGCGGATGGTATCGGCCATTTCGCCGAGGTCGAAATCAAGGCCGGGATTGGACATTGGCTAGATTCTCCTGTGCTCACTTGCGCCTAGCAGCAAGCGCTCACGGTTTGAACAGGGCCGACAGCGAGGCGGATTCCACGTCATCCGGAACCCCGACCGCAGTTGCGCGGTTGATTGATTGTCGGGAATTTCCCGCTCGCGCCATCGCACGCCGCATTCGCAACGCACCGCAGTCGAGGAGTCACGATGACCAAAATAAACATGAGCGCAGCAATCAAGGCCGGTCTCATCGCCGGCATGGTATTCATGATCCTCGAAATGGTGCTGGTCGCGACGGTCGGCGGGGGCAGCCCCTGGGGTCCGCCGCGGATGATCGCCGCAATCGTTCAGGGCAAGGATGTATTGCCGCCGCCGGCGACCTTCGACATGAGCATTTTCCTGGTTGCAATGGCAGTGCATTTTGCCTTGTCGATCATTCTTGCGATCGTGTTCGCACTGATTGCGGACATGGCCGGATGGTCGCTTGGCGTGTGCGCGGTTGCCGGACTGGTGTTTGGTGTGGCGGTATATCTGTTCCATTTCTACGGAATGACGGCGGTTTTTCCGTGGTTCGCAATGGCCCGCAATCCGGTAACGATCTTCTCCCACGCCATGTTCGGGCTGGTTCTCGGATATTCGTACCGCGCAATGGCGCCCCGGGCGGTTGTAACCACGATCGAGGACGTGCCTGCGGCTTAAGCCGGGCCGGGCTTGGTCAACAGTGATTCTGTCCTTATGTGCACTGCAGCAAACGGAACTCCAGGAGTGCTAGAATCATGACCACCGCCCCCAACCCGACCGTCATCCTCAGTTTCGCCCGCACTCCGATGGGGGCGATGCAGGGCGCGCTGGCCGGCGCTTCCGCGACCGAACTCGGGGCCACGGCGGTCAAGGCGGCGGTCGAGCGCGCAGGCGTCAAGGGCGAGGACATCGACCGCATCTACATGGGTTGCGTCCTGCCCGCCGGCCTCGGCCAGGCTCCCGCGCGCCAGGCGGCGTTGAAGGCCGGCCTGCCCAAATCGGTCCAGGCGACCACTGTCAACAAGGTCTGTGGATCGGGGATGCAAACGGTGATCATGGGCGATGAGGCCCTCACCGCCGGCAATGCTGCGGTCATCGTCGCCGGCGGGATGGAGAGCATGACCAACGCGCCCTATCTGCTCAAGAAGCACCGCGGCGGCGCGCGCATCGGCCACGACACCGCTTACGACCATATGTTCCTCGACGGCCTCGAGGATGCCTATGAGGAAGGCCGCGCCATGGGCACCTTCGCCCAGGACACCGCAAATCAATATCAGCTGACGCGCGAGGAAATGGACTCCTATTCAATCGAGTCCTTGCGCCGAGCCAAGGAAGCGATCGAAACGGGCCAGTTCAAGGACGAAATTGTCGCGGTGACCATTTCGGGCCGTGGCGGCGAAACTATCGTCGATACCGACGAAGCCCCGGGCAAGGGCCGTCCGGACAAGATCCCGCAATTGAAGCCCGCCTTCGCCAAGGACGGCACGATCACTGCCGCCACCAGCTCGTCGATCTCCGACGGCGCCGCGGCGATGGTCCTGACCAAAGAGTCAACCGCCAAAGCAATGGGGCTGACCCCGGTCGCGCGCATCGTCGCCACCGCCGCCCACGCCCAGGAACCGGCCGAATTCACCATCGCCCCGGTCGGCGCGATCGAGAAACTGCTCAAGAAGGCCGGCTGGAGCGTCGACGATGTCGATCTATGGGAAGTCAACGAAGCCTTCGCCTGCGTCGCCATGTTCGCCATGCGCGACCTCGGCATCGGGCACGACAAGATCAACATCCACGGGGGCGCGACCGCGCTTGGTCACCCAATCGGCGCCAGCGGCACCCGTATCCTCGTCACCCTGGTCAACGCGCTAAAGCAAAAGGGCCTGAAAAAGGGCGTTGCCAGCCTCTGCATCGGTGGTGGCGAAGCAACTGCCGTCGCCGTCGAGCTGGTCTAGCCGAAACTCGCGATGATCGGGCAGGGTCCGGCCCTTCCCTTGCTGCATTCGCGGGCCAGTTTCGAGAGCGCTGAACGCGCATCCTTCAAATTGGCGATCTTGGTGTCCAGCGCCTCGATGCGCGCCTCCGCCAGTTCGCGCGCCCGCGCCCGATCATCGGTAGAATCGAGCGCGATCAACTCGCCGATCTCGGCCAGGGTGAACCCCGCTGCCTGCGCTTTCTTGATGAAGCGGATGCGCGTCACATCGCGGTTATCGTAGCGGCGGATACCACCGGTGCGCGGAGGCTGCGTGACCAATCCCTTGCGCTGATAAAAGCGAACCGTTTCCACCCCCACCCCTGCAGCGCGCGCGAGCGCGCCAATCCTCAAATCCACCATGCTTGACTCCGTACTGTAGTACAGGGGTTAAGGGTGCCGGCGACTCGTTTCAAGCAAAGAGGATCAACATGAAACAGCGCGCAATTGAATCCGGGAGGATTGCTCAACTTCATCGCATGGTGATGCCCGGGCACACCTGCCCTTACGGGGTCAAGGCGAAATGGCTCCTTGAGCGCAATGGTTACACGGTCGAGGATCATCCGCTCAGGAGCAAGGCGGAGACCGAGGCGTTCAAAGCCAAGCACGGGGTAGCTACGACCCCCCAGGCCTTCATCGGCGGTAAGCGGATCGGCGGATACGACGACCTTCGAGTGCTTTTCGGCAATCCTTTGCCCGCGCCAGGATCGATCAGTTACCGGCCGGTCGTAGCCTTGTTCGGCATGGCAGCGGTGATGGCCGCTGCCTTGTCACAGATGATGTTCGGCGGCGCGCTAATGATCGCAACGGCTGAAACCTTCATTGCCATTTCCATGTGCCTTCTCGCCATGCTCAAGCTGCAGGACGTCGAAAAATTCAGCTCGATGTTCCTGAACTACGATCTTTTGGCCAAGCGCTGGGTGCCCTACGCCTATCTTTATCCTTTCCTCGAAGGTCTGGCGGGCGTGCTGATGCTCGGCCACATCGCCACTTGGCTGAGTGTCCCGATCGCGTTCACCATCGGGTCGATCGGCGCGATCAGCGTGTTCAAGGCGGTCTATGTTGAGAAGCGCGAGCTCAAATGCGCTTGCGTCGGGGGATCGTCCAACGTGCCTTTGGGGTTCGTTTCGCTGACCGAAAACGTGATGATGGTGGCCATGGCCCTATGGATGGGGCGAGCGCTGCTGTGAGCTATTTCTTCCCGGCATAGGCTATGCACTCGACCTCGACCCGCGCGCTTAGCGCCAGGCCGTCGGCGCCGAAGGCGCTGCGCGCGGGCATCCGGGCGGGCTTGAAATAGGGAATGTAGACCTTGTTGAACGCGGGCCAATTGGCCATGTCGTCGAGCATCACCGTGCACTTGACCAGGTCGTTGTGGGTAAGGCCGCGGGCCTTCAGGATTGCGCCGATATTATCCATTGCCGCAGCCGCCTCGGCTTCGAAACTTACAGGCAATTTGCCATCGACCAGGCCGAGTTGCCCCGACAGATAGAGCGTGTCGCCAACCCGCACCGCGTCGCTGAACGGAAGTGGTGTTGGACCCAGGTTCGGGCGTCCGAAATATTTTGGCGGAGCGGCAGCCATAAGGCTGCTCGACACCATTGCGATCGCTCCAAGCACGAACTTGTTCATCACCGCTCTCCCCTAGGATTATTCGACCACCTCATCGGCCGCGACACCCCAGATGTCGCCGACCGCGATATAGCCCTTTTTTGTACCGATCTCGATCCGGCAATAGCCGGCCTTGCACTGGTCGATGCGCCCGACGACCCCGGCCTCGGCGAGGTAGCGGACCTTGGCGCCGAGCCCCGGCGACTGGCGCACCGCGCGTGGCACGCCGGGTTTGACCATTGCGCTGCGCTTATCGCTGAGCAGGGTCACCAACATCCAGCCTTTGGTCCCATCGGGGTCCTCGATCAGGCGCCAGTCGGGATAGACCTTGAGCACTCGCACCGGCAGGTCGCGGCGCTGATACAGCCAGGTGCCCGGGTAATTGCGCCCCGGCCCGGTGCGCATCATCGCCTTGCCGCTGGCGATCGAGGCCCAATAAGGCGTCTTCTTGGCCTGCGCGGTCGCCGACGATGCAGCGAAGGTCGCCAGTAGTGCAACTGCGGCGAGCGTGCGCATCACGCTCCGGTCAGGATGCGGTCGACCAATTGCTTGACCGTCGGCACGAAGCCATTGGAGTAGAACGGGTCGGTCTTGAAGCGGAACGCGGCGTGGCCGGCGAACATCAAATTCTGCTCGACCGGCCCGCCGTGGGCGATGTCTTGCAGAGTCTTCTGAATGCAGAACGAGCGCGCATCGGCCAGGCGACCGGTCGAATTCTTCTCATTGTCGGCCCAGGACGAAAAGCTGCACTGGCTGAGGCAGCCCATGCAATCGGCCTGGTCCTTGCGAATCATTTTCTCTTCCTCGGGCGAGACGAAGATGACCGTGTCGTCGGGGGTTTTCATGGCATTGGTGAAGCCCGCCGCATGCCATTCGCGCGCATGTTGCAAATCGCCCTTGGTGACCCAGTAATTTTTCTTCGTGCCAATACCGACATCGAGTTCGAAATGATGGTCGCCAATCTGTTCCTTGGTGAACGCGATCTGGCGGTCGCTGCGCGCTTCCAATGCCCGCAGGAAGGGGTTGCGTACGGCCGAAGAATAGAAGCCGGTGGGCGAGAATTTGTGGAGCAGGATGTCGCCTTCGTCGAGCGTCATCAACCGCGCCTTCCAATCCGCCGGAATCGGGCTTTCCTGAGTCAACAGCGGCCGCGTTCCGAATTGGAAAACGATCTGGCCCAGCTCGGGATTGTCGATCCAATCGTCCCATTCGTCGAGGCGCCAAACGCCGCCGGCCATGACAATCGGCACTTCATCGGCGATGCCGCCCTCGCGCATAACATCGCGCAATTCCTTGACCCGCGGATAGGGCGGCTGAGGCGCGCGCGGGTCCTCGGCATTGCTCAGGCCATTATGCCCGCCGGCCAGCCACGGATCTTCGTAAACCACCGCGCCAAGCAGGTCCGCGACCTTGGAATACGCTCGTTTCCACAGCGCCCGGAAAGCACGGCCCGAACTGATGATCGGCAAATAATTGACGCCATAATCGGCGGCGATTTCGCTCAGCTTATAAGGCATGCCGGCGCCGCAAGTGACGCCCGCGACCAGCCCGCGGGTCTGCTCCAGGACGCCGTTGAGCACGCGTTGCGCGCCACCCATTTCCCACAGGACGTTGATGTTGATCGCGCCCTTGCCGCCAGCGATTTCATGCGCCCGGCGAACCTGCTCGACGGCGCCGTCAACCGCGAATTTGATCAACTCCTCGTGCCGTTCGCGGCGGGTCAGCCCCTGGTAAATCTGAGGGACAATGCGACCTTCGGGGTCATAGCTGTCGGCGTTGACCGCGCTGACCGTGCCGATACCGCCCGCCGCCGCCCACGCTCCCGAGCTCATGTGGTTGGTGGCCGAGACGCCCTTGCCGCCTTCGACCAGCGGCCACACTTCGCGGCCGGCATATCGGATGGGCTTCAGGCCCTTGAACACGTGTCTCTCCTCGGCGCGATGTGCGCCCTTCGCGGCCCATATAGAGCCACGGCGGGCGAATGGGCGAAAAAATTGACCATCGTGCCGGCTAGTCGATCGCGCGATAGTCGAGGCCGATATCGACCGCTGGCGCGCTCTTCGTGATCCGCCCGACCGAAATGAAATCGACCCCGGTCTCGGCGATTGCGCGAATGGTGTCGAGATTGACCCCCCCCGACGCCTCCAGCGGCACCCGCCCGGCGACCAGCGCGATCGCCTCGCGCAACATCGGCGGCGGCATGTTGTCGAGCAGCAACCGCTCGGCGCCAGCGGCCAGTGCGGGCTCGATCTGCGAGAGTCGATCGACCTCCACCTGGACTTGCAGCCCGCTGTTTGCGGCGCGCGCACGGTGCACCGCTTCGACGACGTCGCCTGCGACGCCAACGTGATTGTCCTTGATCAACAGCCCATCGTCGAGCCGCATCCTGTGGTTCGACGCGCCGCCCATCCGGGCCGCATATTTGTCGAGCAGGCGAAGACCGGGGATGGTCTTGCGCGTGTCGAGCAAGGTCGCACCGGTCCCCGCGATCGCATCGACGTAGCGGCGGGTGAGGGTTGCGATGCCCGAAAGATGCTGCAGCGTGTTGAGCGCCGAGCGTTCGGCGGTGAGCATTGCGCGGGCACTTCCGGTGATGCGCATCAACCCAGTGCTGGCAGGCGCTGTATCGCCGTCGCCGACCAAGGTCTCGATTTCGACCGCCGGATCGAGTCGGCTGAAGAAAGCCTCGGCAAGCGCCATCCCCGCGACAATGATCGGCTCGCGACAGTTCATCTCGGCGGTGAACCGGGCGCTTGCGGCGATGGTCGCGGCGGAGGTGACGTCGCCGCCTTCGCCCATATCTTCGGCGAGGACGCGGGTGACGAATTCGTCGATGTCGAAGCCGGGGATGCTGGTCATACTCTCCCCTAGGCCAGCCACGGCGCGCCGATCAACGCGCGATCACTGTGCCGGAGTCTTGCCGTCGGCCGCGGCTTCAGCCTCGACTTCGGCTTCCGCTACTTCCGACTTGGTCTCGGGCGCCTTTTCGACCTTGTCGCCGCGTTCGTTACGCCAATGCTCGCCATCGCGATGGAAGGCCTCGCTATCGCCCGACGCGAAGCCGCCATCGAGCCAGCGCTGGATCGTGATTCGCACTTCGCCGGGCATGATTTCGATGCGGTTGAAGCTCTGTTCCTGGTCGCGCAGACGGGTCGAGGTGGCAGTGCCGGCCTGGACCACCAGGGTCGTGCCCGCGCCGCGCACATGGTCGTCGGCGTGGGTCACACTGGCGCGGTGATTGTGCCCGGCCAGCAGCAGGTCGACGCCAAGCTCGGCGAGCACTTCCAGCGCGCGGTCGCTATCGTCCATCGCCGCCGCCAGTTCAGGCCCGTCGCCGACCGGCAGCGCGAACAACGGGTGATGCATGACCACCAGGCGCGTCTTGCCCGGGTCGGTATTACCGAAGCTGTCGCGGATATAGTCGATCTGCTCGTGGCTGATGTGGCCATCCTTGAAGGTCAGCGAGCGCGCGGTGTTGATCCCCAATACGGTGACGTCGGCCAAATCGATCATCGGGCATAATGTGTCGTCGATGTAGCGTTTGTAGCGGTTCAATGGCGACAGGAAGCGGCGCAGCACGTCGTACAGCGGAATGTCGTGATTGCCGGGCACGGCCAGCACTTCATGACCCTTGTCCTTGAGGCGGGCGAGGAAGTCGCATGCCTGCTGGAATTCCTCGGTCCGTGCGCGCTGCGTCAAGTCACCGGAAATGACGACCAGATCGGGTTTGTCCTCGTCGATGCGCTGCTCGACCGCGGCCACAAGCTTGTCGTCGTGCGCGCCGAAATGGAGGTCGGAAAGATGGATCAGTCGGGCCATGGCGCAAGTAACGCGCCGCGACCCGACCGGTTCACCTTAGCGCCTAGTTGCCCCGCTCGCCCTTCGCTGGAGACGGCGCCGCCATTGGCACCGCGCCGCCAACTGGGAAGCCGCGACGGCGGAGCAATGCATCGACTTCGGGGTCGCGACCGCGGAACTCGCGATAGGCCGCCGCGCGATCGGTCTCGTTGCCGGTCTTGAGGAGGATTTCCTTGAACCGCGTCGCCAAAGTCCGGTCGAACGGGTCGCCGGCATCGACGAATGCCTGCCACGTGTCGGCGTCCATCACTTCCGACCACAAATAGGAATAATATCCGGCCGAATAGGCATCGCTGGAAAAGAGGTGGAGGAATTGCGGCAGACGGTGACGCATGACCATTTCGCGCGGCATTCCAAGCTCGGCCAGCGTCTGCCGCTCGAACGCATCGGGATCGACGATCCCATCGGGTTTCAGATGCAGCTTCATGTCGACCAATGCCGACGATAGATATTCGACCGTTGCGAACCCCTGGTTGAAGGTATCGGCCTGCTTGATCTTGTCGATCAGCCGCTGCGGCAGCGGCTCGCCAGTCTTATAATGTTTGG
>JBDSEL010000113.1:0-3755 GCA_039920065.1 Sphingomicrobium sp.
AACGCCGGCCTTGTGCATCCGGCCGGTAATTTCGAGCAGCTTTGCGTAACTGCGTCGGAAATCATCGCGCGTAAGCCCGTCAAACAACGGATAACCGCCGATCTTCCAGCCGCGCGAAACAACCGGCGGAGCGACCTGGGCATAAGGCGCATAGGCCGGCGGGATAGCGCTTCCGTCGGCGGTCAGGCTTCCTTCCCAGACGACCAGCGTCGGGTCGATATAGGTGCCGCGCTTGGCAAGCTCGGCATAGAAAGCCTGCATTGCCGGCGACGCGAGGTCGACGTCCTTGCCGTATTTCGCCGGACCTTCGATGCGCGCCGCGGTATTGGCCTTGTCGACCACCGCCTGCGGCATTGCCTGCATCATCAGGAAGTTGATGTGAGTGACCTCGTCATAGCCCGCGCGAACCGCGTCGAGCGGGCGCATGCCGGCGGGGACGTGGCCGTGGACATGAAGACCGAGGCGATGGGCAAGCTTGGCCGCGGGTGCGATCCATGCCGGCGTCATCGAGGTGTAGAATTTGACCCCCCACATGCCGGCGCGCTTGACCTTGCGTACTGCGGCGAGGGTCTCGGCCAGGCTGGACACGGTCAACGCGCCCTGCGCGGCCAGTGGATCCTTGCGGTCGATGATGATGCTGACCTTGCCGTCAGGCGCGAGCAGGTCGCCCGCTGCGCGGCGCTTGGCGACGCTCTGCGCATCCTCGATCAGGCTCCCCGGGCTGCGATAATTGAGAGTCCCGGTAGCGATGTTCTGAATCAGGTTCCAATCGTCGCCACCAATGTGGAGATGCGAATCCCACAGGCCAGGGACAAGCGTCTTGCCGGCGCCGTCGATGACCGTCGCACCGGCCGGCACGCGGAGGCTTCCGGCGGGCGCGACCGCCTTGATCAGTCCACCTTCGACCAACACCGCGCGATGATCGCGATAGCGCCCGGCGAGGGCATCGAACATCTTGACGTTTTCAATCAGAGTCGGAGACTTGTTGGCCGCTGCCAGGAACCCGCGCGAGACGTCGCGGGCCATTGCCGCAGTCGCAGCTTCCTGAACATTCTTCAGCTTCTCGCGGGCGCCTTCGAAGCCCGCCGGAAGAACACCCATGCCGCCGGCAAAGCCGAACAATTTATTGTCGGCGTCGAGCCAGATTGGGTTTGGTGCGAAACCCGCGCCCTTGAGGAATGCCAAGCGCACCGTCCGTGGACCGCCCGGACCGTCGATCTGGACGGTTTCGCCCAAGGCCAGACTGGCATGTCCGCTCGGCAACAAGTCGATCCCGGCATCGCCCGCAGCGACCAGCGCCGCAACATCCTGTTCGAGTGCGATCCACGGTCCGCCATAGTTGGAATAGCGCTTGCCGGCGATTGGCGACGAGCCTTCGTCGATCCCGGTGCGCCAGTGAGCGATGCCCTTCGGATCGACGCTGTACGTCTCCCCCGCGTCGCCCGAATCGGTATAGCCGCGGACGACGATGGCGGTCGGCCGGCCGTCGCGACCATTGGTGACGGTCTGGTCGGTTTCGGTGATCCAGCCGCGCAGCGACATCGACATCCGGTAGGCGCTGGTGCCGTCGGCAAGCGTCCACGCCCAGATGTCGCCATGCTTGCCGGCGGACGAGCTGATGACGAAATGCCGCGCACCCTGCGGGGCGACCAGCAATTGCTCCTTCGGCGTCGGTGCAGCGGACAGCGGCGCAGCGCAAATCATTGCGGCACTCAGCAGTAAAGCGGCGGTCAGCGAACGTGTCATGGAATCATCCCCTTGCGGTTGTCGCGCGGACATTATGCGCGATGCGCGAACACGCAAGGGCGTATCTGCAGGCGGAGGAAGAAGGGGGAGCTTTGCTGCCGGTGCCTGGCATTGGCACGGAAAAGTCCGCGGGATTCTGTTGCCCGGCTCCCGCGGAGGCCGCTGGAATCCCCTTCTATTGCCCGGTGGGGTCCAACCGCGCTTAAGCTCTGTAACCTTAGTTCGTTAGAACCTCAGTTACGCGGCAATAGCGAGCGCCTCATTATCGTTGGCACTTGTGAAAGTGAGCCGTCACGGTGGCATCCATACCGATCGGCAACCGCGCCTTTATTGCACCCGTCGATCCTATTTCGCCCCCGTCAGCAGCCGCCTCCATTAAGCAGCGGCTGGTGGTGGAGGCGCCGGGGTACTGCCCCCCGGGTCCGATGTGCCTATGCCACGCGGCATTCTACCGACATAGCCGGTTGCCCGGCACTGCCGAAAATAGGCGCTTAGGCCGCATTTCACAAGCATGGCGGTTGAATTCCCTCTGGAACCTCCATCGGGGTTGGGGGTAAGAGACAATATGGAAACCCATTCAACCGAAGGATCGACCCAACTCATGACCAAGCTGACCATCGCTTTCGCCGGCGCTGCCGTTCTCGCGCTCGCGGGCTGCAACAGCAGCACCAACGACGCCGCAGTCAATGACACTGCGGTCAACGTCGCCAGCGAAGACATCAACGCCGGTGCCGATGCCGCCGCCAGCGACGCCGCCAATGCCGAAGCGGTTGCGCTGGGCACTCAGGAACAGCAGCTCGAGCAAGAGAATTCCGCCGCCGCCAACCCCAGCGACGCCGAAGAACAGAACGTCGCCGGCATGTAAGGCGCGGCCTTCGGGCCGCAGAAATGATGGATCAGGACGCGATTCCCGCAGCGACGCTGATCGTCGTCCGCGATTGCCGTGATGGCCCTCCCGAACTGCTGATGGTCGAGCGCGCCGATGGCATGGCGTTTGCCGCCGGCGCGCTGGTCTTTCCCGGTGGCCGGATCGATGATTCCGACCACGCGATGGCGGCTGCAACCGGGACCGATCCCGCGCAAGTCGCGGCAATCCGCGAGACACTCGAGGAAACCGCCTTTCCGGCCGGCCTCAAGCCTGTCCCCGATGCGCCGCTTGCGCGGCAGCTACAGGATGCGTTGGTGGCGGACCAACCGTTTGCCGACCTCCTGGCCGCGCAGCGGATTGCGCTCGACCCGGCAGCGATCATCCCGTTTGCCCGTTGGGTGCCGAAATTCCACGCCGTGCGCCGGTTCGACACAATGTTCTTCATCGCCCGCGCCGGCGATGGCGAGTGGCCGCTACGCGTGATTGAGGGGGAGTGCGCGGGCGCGCGCTGGATCGGCGCTCAGCAGGCGCTCGACGCCGAACGGGCTGGCAACGCGCGACTGATCTTCCCGACTCGGCGCAATCTCGAACGCCTTGCCCAGCACTGCGATTTCGACGCGATCCGGGCCGACGCCGCCGCTCATCCGATCGAGCCAGTGACCCCTTGGATAGTCGAACGCGACGGCAAAAAATATCTGACGATCCCCGACCATCTTGGCTATCCGGTCAGCGAAGAGGCCCTCGACGGGCAGTGGCGCGGCTAATCTTCCGGCCATTCGTCGGTCCGAGTCGCTTGCGTCGCGCAACGAAAAAGGGGCCCGCCAAAGCGGACCCCTTGTTCATCGACCTGCCACCGAGGTTTATTTCAGGTGGTTCGACAGGTGCTTGTTCATTTCGAACATGCTGCAGCTGTCCTTGCCGAAGATCTTCTTCAGCTTATCGTCAGCGAGAATTTCCCGTTTATTTGCCGGGTTTTGCAGGTTGTTCTTGCGGATGTGATCCCACACCTTCGAGACGACCTGGCTGCGCGGAAGCGGATCGCTCCCGGTAATCGCTGCGAGATCCGCCGACGGTTGAACCGGACGTGCAAGCCCGCCCCCAGCTTTACGACCACTTTGTGCCATTAGGCCCTCCTGTTGTT
>JBDSEL010000114.1:0-8153 GCA_039920065.1 Sphingomicrobium sp.
ACCACCCTGCTGGCCGGCGAACAGGTCGACCGCGAGGAAATGGACGAGACCAATTCGCGTCTCGAGAAGAAGCAGAAGCATGCCATCGGCAAGCCGGTTCTGCTGGGCATCACCAAGGCGTCGCTGCAGACCCGCAGCTTCATCTCGGCCGCCTCGTTCCAAGAAACCACGCGCGTCCTTACCGAAGCTTCGGTCCAGGGCAAGATCGACACGCTCAACGGCCTCAAGGAAAATGTCATCGTCGGCCGCCTCATCCCGGCGGGCACCGGTGCCGGCATGAACCGGATGCGAGTTGCCGCGTCGAGCCGCGATACCGCGCTTCGGGCGCAGCAGCGCCGGATCGCAGAGGCGCTGATCGCGCCGACCTCGGCCGCTGAAGAGCATGAGGCAGAACTGGCCCAGGATCCGCGCGACGCCGCTGTCCTTGGTGACGCTCCGCTTGGCGAAGTGGTGACGTCGGGTGACGGCAGCGACGCCGCCGCCGGCGATTATCTGCAGACCGAAGAGACCAAGGTCGAAGATGCGGCGCCAGCGGAAGCGGAAGCAACCGCCGAGGACGCCAAGCCGGCCGAATAAGCCGCGCTGCTCAAGGCCCAAAAATAGCCCCGCTGGAGCGAACCTCCGGCGGGGCTTTTTCGTGGTCGCAACGGCGTTTGCAAGCGGCAACGAAAAACCCCGCCGGTTTCCCGACGGGGCGTTTTCGTCAATCCACTGGGGATCGAATTAGCAGCGCGTGCTGCCGTTGATTGCATTTTCGGTGCAATTGGCGACCGACTGGACGTCCGCACCGGCACCGCGAACGGTATTGCAAGCGGCAACGACGAGGGCGGCGCCCATGATGGCGATGGTGGCGATCTTCTTGGTCATGTTTCTCTCCTGAACTGACAGAAATTCCCAACGCAGCGCACCGCAAGAAGGTTCATTCCGGAAGCGCAATTTAATCACGGTCGAGCGCATTCCGCAATCTTTGTGGCCTTTATATCGCGACGGGTGCCGCAATGTGCGGGTGCGGATCGTAGGCGTCGAAGGCGAAATCTTCGGGCTCGTAGTCGAACAGGCCCTGCCCACGGTCCTTGATGGCCAGCCTCGGCAGCGCTCTCGGCGCGCGCTGCAACTGGGTCCGCGCCTGCTCGAGGTGGTTCGAATAGAGGTGGACGTCGCCGCCGGTCCACACGAACACGCCCGGCGCGAGCCCGCATTCGCGCGCCAGCATGTGGGTGAGCAAGGCATAGGAGGCGATGTTGAACGGAACGCCGAGGAAGAAATCGGCGCTGCGCTGGTAGAGCTGGAGGTTGAGGCGGCCGGCCGCGACCTGAGTCTGGAACAAGCAATGGCACGGGGCCAGCGCCATCTTGTGCAATTCGCCCGGGTTCCAGGCCGTGACGATCTGGCGCCGCGAGAACGGGTCCTCGCGGATCAGCCGCACGAGCTCGGCAATTTGGTCGATGTGGCGACCATCGGCCGATTCCCAGTCGCGCCATTGCTTGCCGTAAACCGGGCCAAGATCGCCGTTTTCGTCCGCCCATTCGTCCCAGATGCGGACCTTGCGATCGCTCAGCCAGCCGATGTTGGTGTCGCCATTGAGGAACCACAACAGCTCGACGATGATCGAGCGCAAATGCAATTTCTTGGTCGTGAGCAAGGGGAAACCGTCGGCCAGGTCGAACCGCATTTGCGCCCCGAACAAGCTTTTTGTGCCGGTCCCGGTGCGGTCCTGCTGCTCCACCCCATGGTCGAGAATCTGCTGCATGAGGTCGAGATATTGGCGCATGTCGCGCCGACCCTAGCCCGCTCCCCGCGCCGCTAACAAGGGGCGATCGGCGCGATCGTGAAAGCTCCGTTTTGGAGGCAATGCGCGCCGATGCGGATTCGGTTGCACGTGCCGTCGCGGCGGCTCGTGCGTACAAACGGGACCATGAGATATCAGCGTGCCGAACCTCCTCTCAAGCTCGATGGCCTGCGGGCCGCGCGCGACTATTTCGCCAGCTGCATCGCCGATTCCAGCGCCACTCGCGAGAATCTGTGGGTCGCGCATGTCGATGATCAGTCGCGCTGCATCCATGTCTCGCGCCACCAGGGCGATGAGCGCTCGACCGGATTCCCCTTGCGCCGGATCATCGCCGATGCGGCGCATCACGGCAGCAGCGGGATCGTCCTCGCCCACAATCACCCGAGCGGCGATGCGCGGCCAAGCCGGTCGGACTGCCTGGCGACGCGCAAGCTTGCCGCCGCGGCCGAGGCCCTCGACTGCACGATCCTCGACCATCTGGTGTTCGGCGGCAATGACTGCGCCTCGATGCGCGCCCTGGGCTATTTGTAGGCGAGACCGGCCGTTGGCTGTGTCGGCTTTAGGCCTGCCGGGACCGCCTTGCCCTTTCGGCAAATGCTGGCGCGCGCCCCGCGATTAGCGGACCTCCGCGCCAACCCTTCAATCGGTGGCGTCCGCGACCACCGCGTTCAGCGCATCGACGCGCAAGGGACGATTTGCTCGGGCATCGGGCGCGTGGCGGTGCGGACGAACGCGGCGGCATAGACGTCCCCGCCTTCGAGCCGCTCGAGCCGCGTCGGCTTGAGGCCAAGCGCTGCGAATTCGCACGCGACGCGTTTTGGGCTGATGCCGTGGTTCTTCACCGGCCGGTCGCTATCGACCAGAATCACTTCCCCGCCAAGTTTGAGGCCGTCGGCGAGGTGCCACAGGAACGCATAGGGGTCGCGCACCTCGTGATACATGTGGACCAGGAAGATGCGGTCGAAGCTCGCCTTGGGCAACATCGGATCGGCGGGCGTGCCGAGCTTGACCGCGACATTGTCGAGCGCGTCGCGGGCGACCCGCTCGCTCAGCCCATCGCGAGTGCCCGCATCGATATCCTCCGCCAGCACCCGCCCCTTGGCCCCGACGACCGGGGACAGGCGAACGGTGTAATAGCCCTCGCCGGCGCCGACATCGGCAACCGACATGCCCGCCGCGACCCCGGCGAAGGCGATGACCTGCTCGGCCTCGCCCAGGCGGTCGCGCGCATCCTCGGTCGAGAAGCTGTCGGAGACGACCGGCGCGACATCGCGGCCAGCCTTGGGGAAGCGAGTTTCGGTCGAGCTTGGGCGGCACCCGGCCAGCGCGAGCGCGAGCCCGGCCACGGCTAACACCGCCGCCGCGGCCAGACCCTTAGTCAACGTCTTCGACATCCACCTTCTCACCGGTCACGCGCTGCGACAGCGCGGCGGCCATGAAGCGGTCGAGATCGCCATCAAGCACGTCATTGGGCGCGGTCGAGGTAACCCCGGTGCGCAGGTCCTTGACCAGCTGATAGGGCTGGAGAACGTAGCTGCGGATCTGGTGGCCCCAGCCGATGTCGGTCTTGCTGGCGGCGCTGGCATCGGCCTCGGCCTCGCGCTTCTGCAGTTCGGCCTCGTAGAGCCGGGCCTTGAGCTGCTTCATCGCCTCGGCCTTGTTCTTGTGCTGGCTGCGCTGGTTCTGACACTGGACGACGATGTTGGTCGGGATATGCGTGATCCGGACCGCGCTGTCGGTGGTGTTGATATGTTGGCCGCCAGCGCCCGAGGCGCGGTAGGTGTCGATCCTCAAGTCGCTCTCATTGACCTCGATGTCGATGTCGTCGTCGACTTCGGGATAGACCCATACGCTGGCGAAACTGGTGTGGCGCCGCGCCGAGCTGTCATAAGGTGAAATGCGGACGAGGCGGTGAACCCCACCCTCGACCTTGAGATTGCCATAGGCATTTTCGCCCTTGATCAGGATCGTCGCCGACTTGATCCCGGCCTGTTCTCCTGCGTGGTGATCGACCAGTTCGACCGTCATCCCGTGACGCTCGCCCCAGCGGCTGTACATCCGCAGCAGCATCGAGGCCCAATCGTTGCTTTCGGTCCCGCCCGCGCCTGAATTGATCTCGACATAGCTGTTGTTGGGGTCGGCCTCGCCCGCCAGCAGCGCCGCGACCTTGTCGCGTTCGGCGCGCGCGGCCAGCTCCTCGAGCGCCTTGACCGCGTCGTCGACCAGGCCGGTATCGGACTCGGCTTCGGCCATTTCGATCAGTTCGACATTGTCCTTGAGTTCGGATTCGATCTGTTCGGTTGCGCCGAGTGCCTCTTCGAGGCGGCGACGCTCACGCATCACTTCCTGCGCCGCCTTGGGATCGTTCCACAAAGTCGAATCCTCGACCTTGGCGTTGAGCTCGTCGAGACGCTTGTGCGCCCGGTCCCAATCGAGGAACCGGCGCAGCAAGGCGGTCGCCGCCTTGATCTGGTCGATATGGGCCTGCGCTTCAGCGCGCATCGTTATAACCTCTCGAACATGTCGCCGCCGCTATTGGGCGGTGTTTTGAATTGGTGCCGGTGCCGGCGCCGGCTGGGGGGCCGGTTCAGCGGTCGGCGGAGCGGCCGCGGCAGCGCGCCGCGGCGGACGCTTGACCGGCTTGGCCGCTGCGCCGCTTTGCTGATCCTCGCCATAGAGACTGCCGCTGCCGCTGCGATAGGAACGCGCCGGTTCGGTCTGCGGCTGGAACGCTTCCCAGATGACCGACGACTTGGCGTCCTCCGCGGTCGGAAAGACGCCATAGACGCGCTTTCCGGTGGCACGGTCGACCCGCACCCAGCGAATGCCGGCGGGGGCAACGAACGGCGTCTTGGGCTGTGCGGCAAGCGCGATCTTGGCCCATTGCTTGAAAATCGGCGCGGCAATCCGCCCGCCCTGGGCATAGCCGCCCATCGGCACCGGCTGGTCATAGCCCATGTAGATGCCGGCAACGATGTCGGGCGTGCCACCGACGAACCACACGTTGGTGGGACCGCTGGTCGTACCGGTCTTGCCGAACATCGGCCGGTCAAGATCGCGAAGTACAACCGCCGTGCCGCGCTCGATCACGCCCTCCAGGATGTGGACCATCTGGAACGCCGCCATCGGGTCGAGCAATTGCTTGTTCCGGCTGGGCGGGCGCGGCATCGCCTTGCCGTTCCAGTCGGCGGCACTGCAATTGCCCATGACCTCGCAGCGATTGTCGTTGCGGAAGATGACCTTGCCCTCACGGTCCTGGGCAAAATCGATCAGGCTCTGCTTCACCGAACGGCCGTGATTGGCGATGACGGCATAGGCATTGACCAGCTTGGCGACGGTCGTGTCCCCGGCACCAAGCGCGATCGACAGATAATTGGGATAATCGCCGACGCCCAGATTCTTGGCGTTGGCGATGACCTTAGGCATGCCGGTCTCGGTCGCGGCGCGCACGGTCATCAGGTTGCGCGATTGCTCGACCCCCCAGCGCATCGTCTTGGGCCCCGAATATTTGCGGTCGAAATTGACGAAGCATTTATTGCCGAGGCCCGCGCCCTGCCACACGCAGAACGGCGCATCGACGATGATCGTCGCCGGGGTCATGCCGTTTTCCAGCGCGGTGACATAGACCAAAGGCTTGAACGTCGAGCCCGGCTGACGCATCGCCTGGGTCGCCCGGTTATATGACGACCCGACGACGTCGAAGCCGCCCTGCATCGCCAGCACGCGGCCGGTGTGCACTTCCTGAGCAAGCATTCCGCCGCCGATCTTGGGGATCGAGCGAAGCGCGTAATTCCCCGGGCTCACTTCCTTGACGATGATGATCATGCCCGGCTTGAAATTCGAAAAGGCCGAGCCGCCGCCGCCGCGCTTGGCCTGCGACGCGGCCGACGCTGAGAGGGTCGCTTTAGCACCAGTGGTGAAGCCGATTTCGGCCGAGCTCGAGGTCTTGGACAGAACCACCGCTTTCTTCCAATCGGCAAAGCCGGTGCCAACCGGCGCGCGGTCGAGCTGTCCCGCCCAATCCTGCTCGACGTCAACGCTGAGTTCGGTATCGCGCCAGCCGCGTCCGCCATCGAAATTGGCCAGGCCATCGCGCAGGGACAAGGCCATTGCGTCCTGCATCAACGGGTCCATCGACGTGCGCACCCACAGCCCGCCAGCGTAGAGGCTGTCGCGGCCATCATCGGCATTCTCGCCGTAAAGGTCGATCAGGTCGCGGCGCACTTCCTCCATGAAATAGCCGCCCTGCTGGCGGAATTTCTCGTTGCTGCCGTAGCGGATGCTGCCGAGCGGGGTCGCAGCGGCGGTCTTCCATTGTTCTTCGGTGATGTAATCGTTGCGATGCATTTCGCGGAGCACGTAATTGCGCCGATCGAGCGCTTTCTGCGTCGCGCGGACCGGGTCATAATTGCTCGGCGCCTTGGGCAGGACGGCCAGATAGGCCGCCTCGGGCAGGGTCAGCTCGGTGACGTCCTTGTCGAAATAGGCGCGGCTCGCCGCCTGAACTCCATAAGCGTTACGGCCGAGGAAGATCGAATTGAGGTAGAGCTCGAGAATCTGCTTCTTGCTCAGCGTCGATTCGAGGCGGAAGGCGAGGATCGCTTCGCGGATCTTGCGGCCGATATTATAGCTCGAATCCTGGAGCAGATATTTGGCGACCTGTTGGGTGATGGTCGAGCCGCCGCGCGCGCGGCCGCCCCCAAGCACCGCTTTGGCGGCATAATCGCCGACCGCGCCAACCAGCCCGATATAATCGATCCCGCCGTGGGAATAGAAAGTCTTGTCCTCGGCAGAAATGAAGGCGTTGAGGACAAGCGGCGGGAATTCGTCATAGGCCAGCTCGACCCGGCGCTCACGGGCGAATGTCTGCACCGGACTGCCGTCATAGCCGCGAACGTTGCTCGGCAGCGGCGGCTGATACGCCAGCAGGCTTTGCGAACTGGGCAGACCGGCCGCAAAATAAATCCAGATCGCCGCGAAGAAGGTGAACAGGCCCAGCGCAGCCCAGGTCGCGCGGCGGATGTTGCGCCGTTCCCAATAGGGATCGACCCGGGCGTGGACCCGCTGGTTGAACGCAACCAGGTCCGGAAGCTGCCAATTGGGCAATTTGAGGCGGTCGGCGATCATCTGCCGCCTCACCTAGCGCCATAAAGCGCGGTCGGGAAGTTGCTGAAACACCGCCCGTCGCACGCGCCCTAGCGAACCGCCTGCGACGCGATCTCGCTTTCGATCGCTTCGGCCAGCGCCAAAGCAAGCTTGCGGCGGTATTGGGGATCGCGAAGCTGGGCTTCGTCAGCGGCATTGCTGAGGTAGCCGGCCTCGAAGAGGATGGCCGGCGCGCCCGATCGGCGAAGGACATGGAAGGCGGCGAATTTGTGCGGTTGCGGGCGCAGCTCGAAGCGGCCACCGGCGCGGCTGACGAGGCGGCTGGCAAGGTCGGCCGAGGCGCCCATGCGTGAGCGCGCGGCCAGATCTGCCAGCACCGCCTGGACCCCGCCATTGCCGTCGCCGGCGTCATCCGCGCCGCGATTGGCGGCGGCGGCGACCCGCGCAGCCTCGGCGTCGGAAGCGACATCGGATAGCGAATAGACGCTTGCGCCCCGCGCCTCGGCATTGGCGGCGCTGTCCATGTGGAGCGAGATGAACAAGGCGGCGTCGAGCCGCTCGGCAACCGCCGCGCGGGCGTCGAGCGCGGGGTAGCTGTCGTCGTCGCGGGTCATTGCCACACGCACCCGGCCACGCTCAACCAGCAGGTCGCGAAGTTCCTGCGCGAAGGCCAGGGTCAATTGCTTTTCCTTGACCGTGCCCGAAATGCCGGTGGCGCCGGGATCGCTGCCGCCATGACCGGCATCGATAACCACGATCGGCCGGCCGGCGGCGGTGGGCGAAGCCCAGATGCGATCATTTACCGGCGCCGGGAGGCTGGCCGACAGGCTCGAGCGGTCGCCGGCATGATCGCTCACCGCGACGGCGATGCCCAGCCCGGCGAGCGCGATCACCCCCAGGCCAAGACCCGCCAACCGCTGGTGTTGCTGCTCGATGATCAGAAACCCACTCCCCACCAACACCTTGCAAGACAAGCCGAATGTATCGCCAACGCGCAATCCGGCGACGATTATCGCCGCAAATGCGCGAATTTCATACTCGTCACGGTTGTAAGCCCTTCATGCCAGTGCTACTTCGCCCAGCGATCGCCGGCAATCCGACGCTGGCGACGTACGCGGACGGTGTGAACGCCCGCCCTTCTCTCGAGGTTGACGCTCGCATGACGCCACAAACTGCCCTTCGCCGGAATTCTCGGGCGACGCCGGGCATCGTGGCCGCGCAACGGCGCGGATTGGCGTCTGCAGCAGCAGCATTTTTC
>JBDSEL010000115.1:0-27023 GCA_039920065.1 Sphingomicrobium sp.
ACGTCATCGGCAAATATCATCCGCATGGCGACCAGTCGGTGTACGACGCGATGGTCCGCCTGTCGCAGGATTGGGCGCTTCGCTATCCACTGGTCGACGGGCAAGGCAATTTCGGCAATATCGACGGAGATAATGCCGCCGCCTACCGCTACACCGAGGCGCGGCTGACGCCGGTGGCGATGGCGCTGATGGCCGGGCTCGACGAAGGCACGGTTGAGTATAAGCCGACCTACAATGGCGAGGACGAAGAGCCGGAAATCCTCCCCGGCCTGTTCCCCAATTTGCTCGCCAATGGAGCGAGCGGGATCGCGGTCGGAATGGCCACCAGCATCCCCCCGCACAACCTCGCCGAACTGGCCGATGCCGCGACTGCGCTGATCGACGATCGGCAGATGGACGACCGGGCATTGATGGAGATCGTGCGTGGACCGGACTTCCCAACCGGCGGCGTGCTGGTCGACGACCCCGACGTTTTCGCCCGCGCCTACACCACCGGCCGAGGATCATTCCGAGTCCGCGCCCGGATCGAGAAATTCGTCGAGAAGGGCGGGGCCTGGCACCTGCTGGTCCACGAAATCCCTTATGGCGTCCAAAAGGGTAAGTTGATCGAGCAGATCGCGGCCCTGATCGGCGACAAGAAGCTGCCGATCCTGGCCGATGTGCGCGATGAAAGCGCCGAGGATTTGCGGATCGTGCTCGAACCGCGCAGCCGCACCGTCGATCCGGCGTTGCTGGAGGAAAGCCTGTACCGGCTGACCGAGCTCGAAAGCCGCTTTTCGCTCAATCTCAATGTCCTCGACAAGGATCGCTCGCCCGGCGTGATGAGCCTCAAGGAAGCACTCCTCGCGTGGCTCGATTTCCAGTTCGAGGTGCTGGTCAACCGCTCACTTCACCGGATCGCGCGGATCGACGACCGGCTCGAGCTGGTCGGCGGGTTCCTCATCGCCTTCCTCAACCTCGACCGGATCATCGCCATCATCCGCGGCGAGGACGAGCCCAAGCCAATCATGATCGCCGAATTCGCGCTCACCGATCGCCAGGCCGAAGCGATCCTCAACATGCGGCTGCGCTCTTTGCGCAAGCTCGAGGAGTTCGAGCTAAGCAAGGAACGCGATGCGCTGAGCCGCGAACGCGAGGAACTCGACCGGCTGGTCGGCAGCCGCGAGCGCCAGAAGACCCGGCTCAAGAAAGACATTGCGGCGATGAAGGCCAAGTTCGGCGATCCGCGCCGATCCGAATTGCGGCCCGATTCGGCGGCGGTGCGGGTGGACATCGACTGGAGCCAGATGATCGAGAAGGAGCCGATCACCGTCATTCTCTCGCAGCGCGGCTGGATCCGAGCGATGAAGGGCCATTCGGCGCTTGGCGAAATTGCCGACATGAAGTGGCGCGAGGGCGACGGGCCGCTGGTGCAATTCCACGCCCAGACAACCGATCGGATCGCCGTGTTCGGATCGAACGGGCGGGTGTTTACGCTCGGCGGCGACAAATTGCCCTCGGCGCGCGGCTTTGGCGAGCCGGTGCGGCTGTTGATCGACCTCGAGGCGGAGGTCGAGATCGTCGCCCTGATGGTCATGCGCGCGGACATGAAAATGGTCGTTGCGTCGTCCGATGGACGCGGCTTCGTCACCACCGGCGAGGCGGTTCTGGCCGAAACCCGTAAAGGCAAGCAGGTGGTCAATCTGAAACCCGGCGCCAAGCTCGCGGTGGTGCGCGCAATCCCGACCGACGCGGATGCGCTGGCGGTGATCGGCGAGAACCGCAAGATGCTGGTCTTCCCGCTCGGCGAATTGCCCGAACTTGGCCGCGGTCAGGGGGTCACGCTACAGCGCTACCGCGACGGCGGGCTGAGCGATGCATTGCCATTTGCAATGGCCGACGGGATCAGCTGGACGCTCGGCGGGGAAACCGGCCGGACGCGGACCGAACCCGACCTCTCGGCGTGGCGCGCGGCGCGCGGCGCGGTCGGGCGCATGCCGCCGATCGGCTTTCCGCGCGACAATCGCTTCGACTGAGCAAAGGTGAGGGGCAATCCGCCCGCCGATCGTAACCCCTGGTTTACCATCTCCGGTAAAGTCGGGCCTGCGGGCTAGATACGCGAAATTAACCCCTCCACGCGCACAAGCGGGTCCATGCAGGTAGCGACCAACCGCCTGTCCGGCCAAAAGCCAGGGCAGCCGGCCATTTCGAACGCGTCTTCGCCCCACGTGCTGGCGGACGATACCGGCTTGCTCGCCGCACTCCCGATCGCCGCCGCAATCGTCGAACGAAGTCCCGACGACGGCCTGCAGGTCTCCGGGCACAATGAGCGATTCAATAAGCTGCCATGGTCGTCAGCGGCCATTGGCGCCGGCCCGCTAGAGGCGGTTCGCGTCGGTCCCATTGCGACGTTGATCGAGGAATTCTTCGACGGCACCGATCCGCGCGGCGAACTCGACTTCCGCGATGGAGACGGGGTTGCGAGTCGCTATTTTCGGGTCAAGTTGGCGCCGCTCCCGCGTCGCGAGGGGACTGCACCGCGCTGTCTGCTCAGCGTCGTCGACCGGACCGTCGAAGTTGAGTCCGAACGCGCCCTTCGCGCCGAAATGCTGCGCGACAGCCTCACCGGCCTGCCCAACCGGGTCGCCTTCTCCGAGGCGTTGGAAGGCGCTGGCGAGCGCGACGTCAACGACCATGAACATGCGGTGCTGGTGGTCGATATGCTGCGCTTCAGCCGGATCAACGAATCGATGGGCAGCCTGGCCGGTGATGAATTGCTGATCACCTTCGCTCGCCGGCTGATTCTCGCGCTTCGGGCGGGCGACGTGCTGGCGCGAACCGGCGGCAATGAGTTCGGCGTGCTGGTGTCGCTGCGCCGCGGGGTCGAGGATGCGCTGACCGCGGCCGAACGAATCCAGGACGTGATGGCGACTCCCTTCAAAATCTCCGACCTGGAGATCAAGGTCGAATGCGCGATCGGCGTTGCACTGATGCAGGCCGAGCAGGATCCCGAGGAGCTGTTTCGCAACGCCCAGTTCGCGGTCAAGCAAGCCAAGATTGCCGGCCGGCCGCAGGTTTACGAGCCCAAGCAGGCGACCGAAGCCCGCCGCCGATTCTCGATCGAGACCGAACTTCGCCGAGCGCTCGACAAGGAACAGCTTCAATTATTCTACCAGCCGCTGATCGATCTTAAAACTGGGGCGGTCGCCGGCTTTGAAGCGCTGGCGCGGTGGGAGCATGAGGACCGCGGCTCGATCAGCCCGCAGGAATTCATTCCGGTGGCCGAGGAATCGGGGCTCATCCTCCAGCTTGGCCGCTGGGCGATGGACAAGGCGCTGCACACGCTTGGCGATTGGGACCGCCAGGCGGGGGAGACGCTGCCGGTCCATGTCAGCGTCAATATGTCGGCAATCCAGGTTGCCCGCGATAATGTCGCGGACATGGTTTCCGAGACTCTGCGATCGAGCGGGATCAGCGGCCACCGCCTGACCATCGAGCTGACCGAGAGCTCGATCGTTCAAGACCCGGGTCGCGCCCAGCGCGTGTTCGAGGCGCTCAAGGGGCACCAGGCGACCGTTGCAATGGACGATTTCGGCACTGGCTATTCGAGCCTCGCCTACCTCCAACGCCTGCCGATCGACATCCTCAAGATCGATCGCAGCTTCGTGTCCGGAATGATGGTTGATCCCGACAGTGTCGCAATCGTGCGCGCGGTCCTCAGTCTGGCCGAGGCGCTGGGCATGTCGACCACCGCCGAGGGCATCGAGACGGTCGAACTGGCAACCACCCTGGCCGCTTTGGGCTGTGCCGCAGGGCAGGGCTATTATTTCGCCAAGCCGCTCGAAGCCGCTGCGGCCTTCGACTATTTGCGGGTAGGCCGGCCTTAACTCGTTCCGCCAAAAAGAAACCCTTGCCCGCAGTGGCAATTTCCCCGACCCAGTCGCAACTATGTTTGCCCACGGCGCAATCCTCGACTCGATCGCTGCAAGCCCGCTCGCGATGGTCGTCACCAACCCGCTTCGCGCGGATAACCCGATCGAGGTCGCGAACGACGCCTTCTGTCGGCTAACCGGCTATGCCGAACGCGACATCCTCGGCCGCAATTGCCGTTTCCTGTCGGACGGCGGCGGAAGCGATCCGACGGCTCGCGCGCAGATGAAGGCCGCGATCGAACACAAGCGCTCGGTGCTGGTCGACATCCTCAATTACCGCGCCGATGGCACCCAGTTCCGCAATGGCGTGATGATCGCGCCACTGTTCGACGATTCGGGCAAACTGATGTACTTTCTCGGCTCGCAGGTCGAACTCGATCTTGGAGAAATCGCGGCGCTATCGGTTCGACAAGCGCGCGCGACCGCGGTGATCGGAGAGTTGCCGAAGCGCCAGCGAGAAGTGCTTACGGGCATGGCTTCGGGCCGGCTCAACAAGCAGATCGCCTACGACCTCGGGATCGCGGAAAAGACGGCCAAGATGCATCGCGCGCTGTTGCTCGAGCGACTTGGCAATATCACGAGCGCGGAAGCGGTTCGGCTGGCGGTCGAAGCCGGCCTTTAGCCGCGCGCGCCGGCGACATGGCGTCCAACCATTTCCTCGAATGCTTCGCCTTCGGGAAATCCGTGGTCGGCCCAGGCCTTGTCGATGGCGCGCAGGGTGCGGGCGACAACCGGTCCCTCGACCAGGCCCCGCTTGATCAGTTCGCCGCCACCGATCGGCAGGCGCGGCACAGCCCAGTTGCGGATCGATGCCGCGGCTGCCGTCTCGCCCGCAATCAGCAGCCGGTCGAGCGCGCAGTCGGTCCCGACACGATAAGCCAGCGCTTTGGGCGAGGGGCCAAGATCGGCATGGGCCGCGCAACCGAGCCGTTTCTTGGCCTTGTTGGACAAGCGCAGGCGGGCGGCGACGGCCTCGGCCAGCTTGGCATCGCGCGGCAGCAGTGCCGACAGCCGACGGATCGCGTCCCCCTCGACCCGCGCACTCTTTTCCGCCGCCACCAGCGCTGCAAGGGCTGCTGCGCTGGGTGCGATAATCTCGGGGATCACCGGTGCCAGGATCGCGCGCTCGACCATCAGCGCGACCGTCGGCGCGGGGTTGGGCAGGCCGAGCAGCTTGAGCAGTTCGTCGGCGACCCGCTCGCGCGATAGAGCCATGAGGTCATTGGCGCGTTGGACGCAGGCTTCGAGCGCGGCACCATCGGGCGCTCCCTCGCCGAAGCGGGCGTGGAAGCGGAAGAAGCGCAGGATCCGCAAATGGTCCTCGGCGATGCGCTGAATGGGGTCGCCGATGAACCGCACGGTGCGCGTCTCAAGGTCGGCAAGCCCGCCGAAATAATCGAAAATCTGGCCCGTCGCCGGATCGGCCGACAGGGCATTGATGGTGAAGTCGCGGCGCGCCGCATCTTCCTTCCAATCGTCGGTGAAGGCGATCGTCGCGCGCCGGCCATCGGTCGATACGTCGCGGCGCAGCGTGGTGATCTCGACCGGCTTGCCGTCGCTGACCGCGGTCACCGTGCCGTGGTCGATGCCGGTCGGCACGACCTTGACGCGGGCGTTGGTGAGCCGCTCCATCACCTCCTCGGGGTGGATACGCGTGGCGAGATCGAGGTCGCTGAGCTTGTGGTTGAGCAGATCGTCGCGGATTGCGCCGCCGACGTAGCGGGTCAGCCCCTGGTCGGCGCCGAGCGCGTCGAGGACCCGCGCGACCCCGCGCTTGCGGCGCCATTTTGGGGCGTCGATGGTCAGCGCCATTGCAGTCGCGCCGTCAAATTGACGATGATCGACGCAGTCGCCCCCCAGATCCGATGTCCGTCCCATTCGATCTCGTAATAGTGGCGCATTCGCCCGCGGAACAGGGTCGAGCGGCGATGCTGCCGCGCCGGGTCGAGGACGACGTCGAGCGGGACCTCGAACAAAGCCGCGACTTCGGCTTCGTGCGGGGCCAAATCGAGACCTGGCGGGACGACCGCGATCACCGGCGTCACTCGATAATCGGTGATCGTTCGGTAATCGGCGATAACCCCGGCGACTCGCACCGCGGCGCGCGGTAGCCCGATCTCCTCCTCGGCTTCGCGCAGCGCGGCGGCAATCCCATCCTCGCCCTCGTCGATTCGCCCGCCAGGAAAGGCGACCTGGCCGGCGTGGGTGCGCAAATCGGCGCGGCGAACGGTCAGGATCATGCCCGGCTGATCGCTATCGGTCAGTGCGACAAGCACTGCCGCTGGGGTCAGCGGGCCGTCTTCCGGAAATTCGAAGTCGTCGCCGGCAAGCGGCACTGTGCAATCGCCGTCGAGCGCGGCGCGGACGCGGTCGAACAGGTTGCTCATGCGCTATCGAGCGGGAAGAAGCTGCCGTGGCTCCACACGCCCGGCGGATCGTGGCCCTCGGCGAGCGCGATCTCGGCCAGCTCGTAATAAATGGCGCGCGACAATTCGGCTTCGAGGCCGTGGCGGACGAGGATTCGCGGGCTCGGTCCGCCGTCGGTCTCGACAACCGCCAGCGGATGCTCGGCATCGACCATCACCGCGTCGCCGCTGTCGAGCGAGATGGCGATGGTGCGCGCTTCGCCGGCGCCCTCAGTCCGCATGTCGATTGCCCGGAAGGCGGTCGCCTCGACCTCGATCGCGAGCTTTTCGACCGGGGTCACCAGGACATGGCTGCCGTCCGCTTCGCGCCGAAGGACGGTCGAGAAGAGGCGCACCATCGCCGGACGGCGGATCGGAACGCCCTGATGATACCAGGTGCCATCGCGGGCGATGCGCATCTCGCTGTCGCCGCAATGGTCGGGGTGCCAGCGCTCGACCGGGGGCAGGCGCCGCTGGTCGATCGCCGCCTGGAGGTCGGCGAGGCTGAGGCCCTGAAGGGTGATGGGCGGCGCGCGTTCGGGCATAATGAACCGTCATTGGATTGCTTCGCGGCCGCGCTCAAGGCAGGAGTTCGCGACCATGGATGTTTCGAGCGACAGGATTGCGATCGTCACCGGGGCCGCGCGCCGCGTCGGGCGCGCGCTTGCCGAGGCGTTGCTCGACGACGGCTGGGCGGTCGTGGCGCACGTCCACGACGCTGCGGACGAGGTGCCCGACGGCACAATCCGGATCGTCGCCGACCTCGCCGATCCGGCTGCGACGGCAGCGATCATGGCGGCGGCACCGGGCCGGCCATCGCTGCTGGTCAATAATGCCGCGCGCTTCGCTTGGGATGGGCCCGGCGCGTTTTCGAGCCACGAATTCGACCGGCATATGGCGATCAATCTGCGCGCTCCGGTGCTGCTGGCCGAAGCGTTTGCGGCGCTTCAGTCGGCGTCCGGCGATTCGCTGGTGGTCAATCTGCTCGACGCCAAACTTGCCGCGCCCAATCCCGATTACCTCAGTTACACCCTGTCCAAGGCCGGACTCGCCGCAGCCACCGAATTGCTCGCTCGAGCGCACGCCGCGAAGGGGGTGCGGGTCAACGCCATCGCTCCCGCATTGATGCTTAGATCGCCCGGGCAAAGCGATGAAAATTACCGCGCGATGCACGCCCACAACCCGCTCCACCGTGGCGTTGAAGTCGGCGATATCGTCGCCGCGCTGCGCTTCCTCATCGCCGCCCGAACGACTACCGGTCAGGTGCTGACCATCGATTCCGGACAGCGTTTCATGGGCCTCGCGCGCGACGTCCAGTTCCTGAAAGGCGAATGATGGTTTCGACCCCCGCAATCCACGGCCTGGTGCCCGATTCGCTGAAGGTGCGCTCGGCGCGAATCATTTTGGAGGCGCTGGAGATCAAGGCCGACATCGGCTTTCATGAGTTCGAGGTTGGAGCACCGCAGAAATTGCTGGTGTGGGTCGAGATCTGGCTGGCCGATGTCGCGGTGCCGCGCGACGACGATCCCGCGCTGGCGTGGAATTACGATGTGCTTCGTCATGAGGTCGAGCGAATCGCCAAGTCGCGCCGCTTCAATCTTCAGGAAACGCTGGCTCACGAAATGTTCGATTATATCGCTGCTCATCGCGGCGTTGCTGCGGTCCGCATTCGCTTGTCGAAACCCGACGTCTATCCGGAGGCGCATGGAGTTGGAGTTGAAATCGCGTCTTTTGAAGGGCTTTGGCCCGAAACGTGACAAAGGCAGCGCGAGCGGTGGAAGCGAAGCGTTTCCGGGATGGAACAAAATCCGTTGCACCACCATTGAGCGGGTAGTAGTGAAACGCGCTTGCCGCCGATGATATGTTGATACATTGGTGCGCAAACAAGAGGGGGGCAGGGATTTAAAACCCCTGCCAGACTGTGGCCTCCAGCCACGGTGAGTCGAGGAGAACATTGGGTTAATGTCGTACGCCCAAAAGAAACAACTGAGTGGAAATAGGACTCTGGCCATCATCTTGGTCACCGTGCTCCAGTTCGCGCTCGGCTATGCGATCGTTACAGGCCTTGCCTATAATGTGATCAAGAAGACCGCCGAGGATCTGAAGACATTCAACGTCGAGGAAGAGCCGCCGCCCCCTGAGCCGCCGCCCCCGCCGCCCAAGGACATGCCGGACGTGCCGCCGCCGCCAACGACGCCGCCGCCGCTCGTGAAAATGAGCGCGCCGCCGCCGCCGATTTTCGTTGCCCCAGCGCCGCCGCCGCAGATTCCCGCGCCGCCGCCACCGATCACGCCACCCCCGCCGCCACGCAAGGTCACGCCTCCGCAAAGCGCCAAGGGTGACGTGCGCACGCTGTTCAGTGCGGACGACTATCCCGCCTCCGCACAAGCGTCGGGTGCAGAGGGGACAGTCCAGGCTACGCTAACTATCGGGACCGACGGCAGAGTTGCAGGGTGTAACGTTACGCGTTCGTCAGGAAATAGCTCCCTCGATTCCGCGACGTGCAGCATTCTTCGCCGCCGGGCCAAGTTTACGCCAGCTCGGGACAGCAACGGAAATCCGACTTCAGGGTCGTTCTCGACGCCGCCGATCACGTGGCGCCTGGAAGGCTAATCAGTTCACATTTAGAGTTCTAACAAGGAAAGCATTTCGCCATGCAAGCAGCACCTACCACCACCGAAAATCCCTATGGCCTGTGGGCCGCACTCGAGCAGGGCGGAATCATCGCCTGGTCCGTGTTCCTGATCCTCGTCGTGATGTCGATCGGCACTTTCTACATTCTGCTAACCAAGTGGATGCAGCAGCAGAAGATCATCAATCAGGGCAAGAAGGTTCGCGCCGCGTTCTGGAATTCGCCCAACCTTCGCGATGCATCGCAGAAGCTCGAAGCGAAGAGCGCCTATCGCGCGATCGTCGACGATGCGATCCTCGCGTCCGAGCAGCATGGCAAGCTGACCAACCCGGTCGACCAGCATGACTGGATGGCCGGCAGCCTGCAGCGTAGCCAAGGCGCGATCAACTCGCGCCTCGGTGAAGGCCTCGCCTTCCTCGCCACCGTCGGTTCGACCTCGCCGTTCATCGGTCTGTTCGGGACCGTCGTCGGCATCTACCGCGCGCTGATCAAGATCGGCGCTGCCGGTCAGGCCTCGATCGACGCCGTCGCCGGCCCGGTCGGTGAAGCCTTGATCATGACCGCGCTCGGCCTGGTCGTCGCGGTTCCGGCGGTGCTTGCCTACAACTGGCTGATCCGTCGCAACAAATCGATCATGGAAGACCTTGGTGCCTTCACCAACGATCTTCACGGCTATCTGATGTCGAATGGCGCGGTGAAGCCGGCCATGGCAGCGCCGGGCCCCCAGGGCACCGTCACGCCGGGCAAGACCTCGACCGCCCAGCCGTCGTCGCAGCCGGCCGCGCGCTAAGCAACGCTTCTATTCGCCCCGGCCGACGAAGGCCGGGGCGACGTTTCAAAGTTAGAGAGAGACCAGCCTCATGGCAGGAACAGTATTTGACGATGACGGCGAGGCGATGTCGGACATCAACGTCGTTCCATTCACCGACGTGATGCTCGTGTTGCTGATCATCTTCCTGATCGCCGTTCCAGTCATCGTGAAGACGGTGCCGGTAAAGTTGCCCAGCGTTCGCTACGAAGCGACGACGACCAAGCCGGAGAATGTCAATTTGATCATTCGCAACGGCCCCGGCGGCGGTTGCGAAGTCTATTGGGGCCTGACCAAGGTCACGCAAAAAGAATTGCTCGACCGCGCGGTGAACAAGCTCAAGAAGCTGATCGACGATGTCGGCGGCGTCGAGAACGTGACCGAGGAAAACATGCCCGAGGCGCATATTCGCGGCGACGTGAACACTCAGTACAAGTGCGTCGGTGCGGCAATCATTTCCATGCAGCAGGCTGGCTTCCAGCGTGTCGGCTTCATTTCCGAGCCGGCGCCGCAGGCCGGTATCCGCGCCGAATAGGAGCCGCCTCAGATGTCAATGCAAACCAGTTCCGACAATACGTCGGGTGAGCCGATGATGGACATCAATGTGACGCCGCTGATCGACGTCATGCTGGTGCTCCTGATCATGTTCATCATTACCATTCCGATCCAGACCCACGCGGTGAAGCTCGATTTGCCGGTGGCCGATCCCAATCCCCCGCAAACCTTTATTGACCCAGTCAAGAATACCGTCGTTGTCAGCGCGGCGGGTCAGATCCTGTGGAACGGCAATCCGGTGTCCCAGAACCAGCTGCGCGCCTATCTCGACCAGACGCAGCAGATGAACCCGGTGCCCGAGCTTCACCTCCAGCCCGACTCCACCGCACGCTTCGAGCTGGTCGACGAAGTCCTGGCCGTGACCAAGCGCGCCAAGGTCACCAAGATGGGCTTTGTCGGCAATGAATATTACACCCAGGTCTTCTAGGCTCGGGTGAGCCCCGCGAACCAATTCGCGAAAATCATGGAAGGGCGGTCTTCGGGCCGCCCTTTTTTGTTGCGCGCGGGCGCTACTGGCATTCCGGCAAACGTCATGCCATTGCTCTGACCGATGAGTGCCGCCCAGCCGCCCAAATTCGCCGCCATCATCCTCGCCGCGGGGCAGGGAACGCGGATGCGTTCGGATACGCACAAGGTGCTTCATCCAATCGCCGGCAAGCCGATGCTGCTGCACCTGCTCGACACCCTCCAGTCCCTCAGCGCGGATCCCTCGGTCGTGGTCGTCGGCAAGGGCCGCGAGCAGGTCGAAGTGATGATCGCCGGGCGGCCCGGCCTGGCCAGCGCCTTGCAGTCCGAACAGAAGGGCACGGGCCACGCCGTCAGCATGGCCAAAAGCGCGCTCAGCGGTTTCGCCGGTCCGGTGCTGGTCGCCTTCGCCGACGTGCCGTTCATCAGCGCCGCGACCATCGCCGCAATGCTCGACCGGCTGGCCGCTGCCGATGATCCGGGCGTGGTCGTGCTGGCCAGCGAACCGCACGACACCAAGGCCTATGGCCGGGTCATCCTCGAAGACGGCGGCGACCGCATCGCCAAGATGGTCGAGCACAAGGATGCGAGCGCCGCCGAGCGCGCCTGCCGATTGGTCAATTCCGGAATGTTGGTGGCCGATGCCGGCGATCTGTTCAATTGGCTTGGCGAATGCAGCGACGACAATGCGGCGGGCGAAATCTATCTGCCCGACGTGGTCAATGTCGCCCGCGCCCACGGTCGCCATCCGGTCGCGGTGACCGGAGAAGAATATGAAACTACTGGGGTCAACAGCCGCAAGGAGCTGGCGCATCTCGAGGTCGAGTGGCAGCGCCGCCGCCGCGACCAGGCGCTCGATCGTGGCGCGTCCCTGATCGACCCTGAATCGGTGTGGTTTTCGGCCGACACCGAATTGGGCCGCGACTGCACCATCGAACCGCACGTCGTGTTCGGTCCCGGGGTCAAGATCGCCGACGGCGCCACCATCCACGCTTTCTCGCACATCGAGGGCGCGATCATCGGCGCCGGCGCAAGTATCGGCCCGTTCGCCCGCATTCGCCCCGGTACCGAGCTGGCCGAGGGGACCAAGGTCGGCAATTTCGTCGAGCTCAAGAAAGCGCGCGTCGCCGCCGGCGCCAAGGTCAACCATTTGAGCTACATCGGCGACGCCGATATCGGCGCCAAAGCCAATATCGGGGCGGGCACGATTACCTGCAATTACGACGGTTTCCTCAAGCACCGGACGATCATCGAAGCAGGCGCGTTCATCGGCTCGAACAGTGCCCTGGTCGCGCCGGTCCGGATCGGCGCCGGGGCGATCGTCGGCGCGGGCTCGGTAATCACCCGCGATGTCGCCGCCGACAGCCTCGCGGTCGCCCGCGGCGACCAGCGCGGCCTGATCGGCTGGGCCAAAAGATTTCGCGAGCGAATGCTCAGCCGGAAGGGTTAAGACGAATGTGCGGGATTGTCGGGATTGTCGGGAAGCGGGCGGTCGCGCAGCGCCTGTATGACGGGCTCAAGCGGCTCGAATATCGCGGCTATGACAGCGCCGGCATTTGCACCATCCACGACGCCACGCTCGACCGCCGCCGGGCGGAGGGCAAGCTCGACAATTTGAAGGCCGAGTTGGAGGCGCACCCGCTGGCGGGAGAGATTGGCATCGCCCATACCCGCTGGGCGACCCACGGCGCGCCGACGGTCGACAACGCGCATCCCCACATCGCCGGGTCCGTGGCGTTGGTTCACAACGGGATCATCGAAAATTTCAAGCCGCTGCGCGACGAGTTGATCGCCGACGGTCGCACGTTTCTGAGCGAGACCGACAGCGAGGTTGTCGCCCATTTGGTCGCGCGCGAGATCGAACGCGGCGCCTCGCCCGAGGATGCGGTGGCGGGGGTGCTGCCACGGCTGCACGGGGCCTTTGCCATATCCTTCCTGTTCTGCGACCATCCCGAGCTGATGATCGGCGCGCGCATGGGGGCGCCGCTGACGGTCGGTTATGGCGAGGGCGAAAATTACCTCGGCTCGGATGCGCTCGCGCTGGCCCCGTGGACCCAACAGATCGCCTATCTCGATGAAGGCGATTGGGCGGTGGTGCGCCGCGATTCGATCCGCATCTTCGACCGCACCAACCAGCCGGTCGAGCGCAAGATCGTGACCTCCGGCGCGTCGAGCGAGACGATCGACAAGGGCAATTACGCGCACTTCATGCAGAAGGAGATTTTCGAGCAGCCGGTAGTCGTCGGCGATACGTTGTCGAGTTACCTGCGGCCGTTCGAGGGCAAGGTCGCCCTGCCGCTTGGCGATGCCGAGCTGGAAAATATCGAGCGGCTGACGATCGTCGCTTGCGGCACCAGTTATTACGCCGGGCTGGTCGCGAAATATTGGATCGAGCAATTCGCACGGGTGCCCGTCGACATCGATGTCGCCTCGGAGTTTCGCTACCGCGAGCCAATCCTGGTGCCGGGCGGGATGGCATTGTTCATTTCGCAATCGGGGGAGACTGCGGACACGCTTGCGGCGCTGCGCCACGCGCGCGAGCAGGGGCAGCGGATCGCGGTGGTGGTCAATGTCCCGACCAGTTCGATGGCGCGCGAGGCGGATTTGTTGCTGCCGACCCGCGCCGGGCCCGAAATCGGCGTCGCCTCGACCAAGGCGTTTGCTTGCCAGCTGGCGGTCCTGGCCGCGTTCGCCGCCAATCTTGCCCGCGCCAAGGGCCGGCTGAGCGAGGTAGAGGAGCGCGACATCGTCGGTCATCTCCAGGAAGCGCCCGAAGCGATCAACCGCGCGCTGTCCCACGACGACGACATCCGCGCCATGGCGCATCTGATCGAGCCCGCGCGCGACGTGCTTTATCTGGGGCGCGGAGCCGACTTTCCAATGGCCATGGAAGGCGCGCTAAAGCTCAAGGAAATCAGCTACATTCACGCCGAAGGCTATGCCGCGGGCGAGATGAAGCACGGCCCGATAGCGTTGATCGACGATTCGGTCCCGGTAATCGTCATCGCGCCGTCGGGACCGTTGTTCGAAAAGACCGTCAGCAACATGCAGGAGGTGCGCGCGCGGGGCGGGCAGATTGTGTTGATCAGCGATGCGCGCGGAATCGCTTCCGCCGGTGAGGGCTGCATCGCGACGATCGAAATGCCCGAGGTCCACCCGTTGATCGCGCCGTTGACCTATGCCGTGCCGGTGCAGCTGCTGGCCTATCACGTGGCGGTGCTCAAGGGCACCGACGTCGACCAGCCGCGCAATCTGGCCAAGAGCGTCACGGTCGAATGACGGCGGGCGCATCCCGACTGAGCAGGACGCGAACATGACCCATGTGAGCCACGACCCGCAGTCACCGGCCAGCGCGCCGATCGACTTCGATGACTTCCTCAAGGTCGACATCCGGATTGGTACGATCACCGCCGCCGAGCCCTATCCCGAAGCGCGCAAACCGTCGTTCAAGCTGACGATCGACTTCGGCCCTGCGATTGGCAGCCGCAAATCGAGCGCGCAGATCACCCGCCATTATGACTGCGCGTCGCTGGTCGGCCGGCAGGTTGCGGCGGTGGTCAATTTCCCGCCGCGCCAAATCGGCAAATTCATGTCCGAAGTGCTGACTTTGGGCTTTGCCGACGGCGATGGCGAAGTCGTCCTGTTCGCGCCCGATTTGGCCGTCGCCAACGGATCGCGGCTGTTCTGACTTGGCCGCCGCAACCCTGATGCATCATCCGCTTCGCCTGACGGTCGATCGCGCCGCGCTGCAGTCCAACTGGCGCTGGCTGGCCGCGCGCGCCGGGGTCGAGGCGGGGGCGGCGGTCAAGGCCGACGGCTATGGCCTTGGCGCGCGCGAGACGATCAGGGCGCTGGCCGAGGCCGGCTGCCGGACCTTTTTCGTCTCGACCTGGGCCGAGGCGGATGCGGTCGGGCCGATGCTGGAAGGCTGCGCGCTGGTCGTGCTCCACGGCGTCGGACCCGACGATGTCGCCGCAGCCTTGCACAGTTTCGCGCGGCCGGTGCTGGTGAGCGCGCCGCAAGTCGAACGGTGGAAGGCGATCGCGCATGGCCGCCCCTGCGATGTGATGATCGACACCGGCATGAATCGCCTCGGCCTGCGCGCGGAGGAAGCGGGGTGCCTCGACGGCCTGACGATCGACACGCTCCACAGTCACCTCGCCAGTGCCGACGAAGATTGCGCGCAAAATGCGGCGCAACTGGCGGCCTTTCGCGCCGCTGCAGCGACGGTGCCGGCGCGGCGTACCAGCCTCGCCAATTCGGCCGGCATCTGCCTTGGCCGCGATTATAGCTTTGACCTCGTCCGCCCGGGGCTCGCGCTCTACGGCGGCATTCCGCGTCACGAGGCGCTCGGATCGATTGGACAGGTTGTTCGGATCGAGGCGCAGGTCGTGCAGCGCCGGACCGTGCGCGCGGGCGAAACCGCCGGCTATGGCGCGACCTTCGTCGCTGGTTCGGATAGCGAAGCGGCGATCATCAACCTTGGCTATGGCGACGGCTATAGGCGTGGATTCTCGTCGCGCGGGCAGGCTCGGGCAGGGGGCGCGGTGCTGCCGGTGATCGGCCGGGTCAGCATGGACCTCGTCATCCTCAACTGCGACGCCGCTAGGGATCTGGCGGAGGGCGATTGGGTCGAGGTCGACTATGTTTTGCCCGACGCGGCCGAGCAGTCGGGGTTGAGCCAATATGAATTGCTGACCGGGCTGGGAGCGCGGTTTTCGAGAGCTTGGCGTTAGGCGCGCGGCGGCGGGGTTTTGGGCCGGTAGCGGCACAGGTCGATCACCGGGCAACGCCAGCATTCGGGCGTCCGCGCCTTGCAGATGTAGCGGCCGTGCAGGATCAGCCATTGGTGGGCGCCGAGCAGGAACGGCGCGGGGGTCACTTTTTCCAGCTTCAGTTCGACCGCCAGCGGATCCTTGCCGGGCGCGAGGCCGGTGCGGTTGGCGATCCGGAAAATGTGCGTGTCGACGGCAATGGTTGGCTGGCCGAAGGCGATATTGAGCACCACATTAGCGGTCTTGCGACCGACCCCCGGAAGCCGCTCAAGCTCAATGCGTTCGGCCGGCACCGCCCCGTCAAATTCGTCGACCAGCATGCGTGCCGCTGCGATGACGTTCTTGGCCTTGGTATTGAACAAGCCGATGGTCTTGATGTGGCCCTTCAGGCGCTCCTCGCCCAGCGCGAGCATCTGCGCCGGAGTTTCGACCTTGGCGAACAAGGCGCGGGTCGCCTTATTGACCCCCACATCCGTCGATTGGGCGCTGAGCGCCACCGCCACCACCAACTGATAGGGATTGCCAAATTCGAGCTCGGCCTCGGGCGCGGGATTATCCTCCGCCAACCGGCGGTAGAATTCGAACGCTTCGGCCTTGTTCACAGCGCGTCGACGACGTCGCGCATGGTGTACAGGCCGGGCTTCTGGCTGCTGAGGAAACGTGCGGCGGCGAGTGCGCCGCGGGCGAAGATCAGCCGGCTTTCGGCGCGGTGCGACAGGATCAGCCGCTCCTCCGGGCCGAGAAACATGACATCGTGATCGCCTGCCACCGTGCCGCCGCGAAGGCTTGCAAAGCCGATCGTGCCGTCGCCGCGGGCAAGCCCGGTGCCATCGCGGCCGCGCTCGGCGCTGAGCGTGGTGCCGCGTCCTTGTGCCGCCGCCTCGCCCAGCATCAGCGCGGTGCCCGACGGCGCATCGGCTTTGTTGCGATGGTGCGCCTCGGCAATCTCGATGTCCCAGCCGGTGCCGAGCACCTTGGCGGCGCGTTCGACCAGCTCGGCGAGCACATTCATCGCCAGCGAGGTATTGGCCGAACGCAGGATCGCGATGGTCTTGGCCGCTTCGGCAATCGCGGCGTCGGCGGCGGGCTCGAGGCCAGTGGTGCCGATCAGCAGCGGCACCTTGCGCTTGATCGCCTGGGCCAAGCTTTTGGGAAGCGCTGCCGGGACCGAGAAATCGATCAGCAATTGGCCCTTGTCCTGGTCGAGCGTAAAACCCGGGTCTTCGGCGATGGCTAGCGCCAGCGCCTTGCCCATTTGCCCATCGGGCGCAAAGATCGAAATGCGTAGGGGTGCAGCCATCCGGCCGGTCTAGCCAAGCCGGTACTGCAGCGCCAGCGCCGCGGCCGGCGCGCGCAATTTCGCGCCATTGATCATGAAGATATAGGAATCGCGGCCGGCGGCCTGCCACGCCCGCGCGCGCTCGGCGAAAGCCTCCAGCGCAGTCTCGTCATAGCCGGTCGGGCACTCCTCGCGCATCCGCTGCAGCCGGGCATAAGCGAAGCTTGCGGTAGCAGCGTCGATGCACGGGAATTCGTCGTCGTCGCCGAACGCGATGGCGACTTCATGGTCGCGGGCTAGGTCGAAGAAATGCTCGTCGCGAAAGCTCTCGTGGCGCGGCTCGATGACATGGCGCAGGGCGACGCCGTCATGCTCGCTCGGCAGGAGGTCGAAGAACGCGGCAATGTCATCGCGGTCGAATTTGCGCCGGGCGGCAAGCATCCACAGGATCGGGCCCAATTTGTCACCGAGCGCGGTCAGCCCCTGGGCAAAGAAATTGCCAATGCCTTCGCCGGCGTCGGCCAGCCTGGGGCGAGTGACGCAATAGCGTGAGGCCTTGACCGCGAACTGGAAGCCGTCGGGGGCGGCGGCGCCCCATTTCTCCCACGTCGAGCGCGCCTGGCGCGAATAAAAGGTGCCATTGATCTCGATCGCGCCGACCGCGCGCGCGGCGAATTCGAGCTTCTTCGACTGGGCGAGCCCGGTGGGGAAGAAGGAGCCGCGCCACGGCGCATAGCTCCAGCCGCCGATGCCGATACGAATGTCTGTCATCACCCGATGGTGGCGCGCCGCGACGCGACGGGCAAGCGTCAGTCGACGAAGCGGGCGACGATATCGCGGGCGAGGCGGGCCGGGCGCTTGCTGACGGCGTCGAGGCAGCACCAAGTCGACTGGACCTCGGCCAGCACGGTCTCGCCGCGCTTGATCACCGTGGTGAACATGGCGCGCGCTCCGGCCATCCCTTCGGCGACGACATCGGCAACGACATGGTCGTCCAGGAAAGCGGGGCGGCGATAGGTGATGTGGTGTTGCAGCGCGACCCACAAATGGCTGGTCACGGCATCGCTCGGAGCGACCGTCTCCCAGAACCGGACGACCGCATCCTGAACCCATTTCAGATACACGCTGTTATTGACGTGGCCCATGTGATCGATGTCGCCAGGGACGATCCCGATCGGGTAATGGAAGGTTTCCGCGGCCATGAGCGGAAGATGTGCGTTACTGACACTAATGTCAATGAGGGGTTGCGGTGAACCGTTCGAATATCGTGATCCTGACCGGCGCCGGAGTCAGCGCCGAAAGCGGGCTCAACACCTTTCGCGCGGCCGACGGGCTGTGGGAGGACCACCGGATCGAAGATGTCGCAAGCCCTGCAGGCTTCGCTCGCGATCCCGCGCTGGTGCACCGCTTCTACGACGCCCGGCGCGCGCGGGCGCGAGAGGTTGAGCCCAATGCCGCGCACGTTGCACTGGCGACGCTCGAAGCCGCGTGGCCGGGAGAGTTCCTGCTGGTCACCCAGAACGTCGATGATTTGCACGAACGCGCCGGGTCGACCCGGCTGATCCACATGCATGGCGAGTTGCGCGCGGGCTGGTGCCTGGCTTGCGACGCGCGGTTTGCATGGGAGGGGCCGATGTCGCCCGCCGCGAAGGAGGTCAATCTCTGCGCAACGTGCGGGGCCGTTGGCCAGGTTCGCCCCGACATCGTGTGGTTCGGCGAAATGCCTTACCAGATGGAGGTAATCGACGCGGCGCTGCGCGATTGCGACTTGTTCGTGTCGATCGGCACCTCGGGCGCGGTCTACCCCGCCGCGGGGTTCGTGCAAACCGCCAGATACGTCGGCGCGGCAACGCTTGAACTCAACCTTGAGCCAAGCCTGGGCAGCATCCATTTTGACGAGCGAAGCTACGGCAAGGCGAGCACCGAGGTCCCGGCTTGGGTCGACAAGTTGATCAACGAATAAGTCCTTGCTGCTCGCGTCACGCCGTTTAGACACCGGTCCCATGATCGAAAGCAACAACTCGAAGCTTGGTGGAGACAATGCCTTGTGGCTGCGCTCTTTGCTCGATTCCGCAGGAGAGGCCTTTTATTCGGTCAACACCGTTGGCGAAACGACGATGTGCAACACCGCGTTCATGCGCCTGATGGGTTTCGACCGGGAGGAGGACGCGCTTGGCCGCAAACTTCATGGCGTGATCCACCATAGTCATCCCGATGGCAAAGCCTATGACGTCGAAGATTGCCCGATTTACCGCTGCGCCAGCAGCGGGGCGAAAGCGCATGTCACCAACGAGAGTTTCTTCCGTCTCGACGGCAAGGCGATCCCGGTCGAATATTGGGCTCATCCGATTATCCAGGATGGCGAATTGATGGGCGCAATCTGCACCTTCAACGATATTACCGAACGGCGCATTGCCGATCATGCGCTGCGCAACGCACTGGCCGCGAAGGAGGCCCTGCTCCAGGAGGTCAACCATCGGGTCAAAAACAACTTGCAGCTGGTCATGGCCCTGCTGTCGCTGCAATCGCGCCAGATGAGGGGCAGCGACGGGCAGTTGGCGATCGATGATGCACTGGCGCGGATCGCGGTCGTGTCGGCGGTCCATCAGCAGCTATATCAAAGCGATCATTATTCGGCGGTGGATGCGACGACCTATTTGTCCAATCTCGTAGAGCAGACACTAAGCGCCTTGAGCAGCGCTAACCGGGTAAAGCTGCAAGTTGCGGGCAAACCCGGTATCATGATCGATATTGCGCTTGCCGTGCCGCTCGCCCTCATCATTTGCGAAGTCGCGACCAACAGCATGAAATATGCTTTCCCTGATGACCGCAGCGGCGAGATCATTCTCCACGTTGATCGCCAGCTCAGCGGCCTGCTCGAGGTCAGGATCAACGACGATGGCGCTGGTCTTCCCGAAAACTTCTCGATTGACGGTCAAAATGGCCTCGGCACGAAGATTATTACGACGCTCGCGCGACAAATCCGTGCAACCGCACGTTACATACCTGCCAACCCCGGCACAATTTTCGAACTAATCGTTCCGCTGGACGATCCGAAAGGAACCTGATGACGAGCCTTCCGACGGATAATCCGCGGATCATGATCGTCGAAGATGAGGCGCTGGTTGCGATCCAGATCGAGGGAGTGCTGACCGATGCGGGTTATACGGTAGTCGGATATTCCGACACTATGGAGGGAAGCTTGGCCATTGCCGAAACTAGCCAGCCGGATCTCGCGCTGTGCGATATTCGGCTTGTTAATCTCAGCGGGATCGACGTTGCCCGTCAACTCAAGGAGCGCGGGATTCCAAGTCTTTTCGTGACCGGTAATTGCGCCACTTCGGAAGGTGCCGATGTCGGAATCGGGTGCCTGCACAAGCCATTCGACGGCCGTCGCTTGATCGATGCGGTTCGCGTTGTCACCGCTGTAGTCAATGGCGGCGTTGTGCCCGAACTGCCCGCGAGCATGCATCTGTTCGGCGACCCCGAGCAATCCAGTTGATGAAGGCGTACCGGCAGTGACCGCAAACTAGTCCGCTACAATTCGCTACTTACTTACGTTTCAGCTCTATTCCGCCCAATCCAGCCCGATGTCCTGATAAAGGCCACGATCCTCGCTCCAGCGGGGTGCGACTTTGACGTGGAGGAACAGGTGGACCTTGCGGCCGAGGTGCTCGGCGATGGCTTCGCGCGCGGCTGAGCCGATTTCCTTGAGGCGCGCGCCGCCCTTGCCGACAACGATCGCCTTCTGGCTCTCGCGTTCGATCAGAATCTGCTGGTGGATGACGGTCGAGCCGTCCTTGCGGTCCTCCCACTTTTCGGTCTCCACCGCGCTGGCGTAGGGCAATTCGGCGTGGAGCTGGAGATAGAGCTGCTCGCGGGTCAGCTCGGCCGCGACCATTCGGTCGGTGGCGTCGGTCAGCTGGTCTTCGGGGAAGTGCCACGGGCTTTCCGGCATCGCCGCGGCGAGATTCGCCTTGAGGTCGGCGACGCCATCGCCGGTGCTTGCGGCAATGAAGAATATCTCGGCCGGCTGGAGACGCCCGCTGAGCATCTGCGCGCGATTGAGCAACTCGCCCTTGTCGACCAGATCGACCTTGTTGAGGACCAGGATGAGCGGCTCGGAGCGGCCTTCTATGCCGGCGATGACCTGCTCGACCTTGGCGCCGATCTTGGCCGAGGCGTCGATCACCAGCACCAGCGCCTCGGCATCTTCCGCGCCTTCCCACGCCGCCTTGACCATCGCCCGGTCGAGCCGACGGTTGGGCGCGAAAATGCCGGGCGTGTCGACCAGCAGCAGTTGCGCCTCGCCGGCCAGCGCAATGCCCATCAGCCGCGCCCGGGTGGTCTGCGCCTTGGGGCTGACGATCGCGACCTTCTGCCCAACCAGCGCGTTGACCAGGGTCGATTTGCCCGCATTGGGCGCACCAAGGACGGCGACGAGCCCGCAGCGTTGGGTCATTGCAATTTCTCCAGCAGTGCGGCGGCGGCGGCGGTTTCGGCGTCCTGCTTGCTCAGGCCCTCGGCTTCGGCCTCGCCGAGGCGGGCGACGCTGACCTTGACCACGAATTTGGGCGCGTGGTGGGCGCCGGTGCGCGAGACCAGCTCATAGGCCGGGGCGCGAAGTCCGCGTGCCGCGGCCATTTCCTGAAGCGCCGATTTGGGATGTTCGGGCGCGCGGCCCTGATTGTCGAGATAGGGGCCCCAGGCGTTGCGCACGAAATCCATCGCCGCGGCGGTGCCACCGTCGATCATCAGGGCGCCGATCAGCGATTCGACCACGTCGCCGACGACATTGTCGCTGTAATTGGCATGGTCGTCGCGGGCCTGCCGCCCGACCTTGATCAGCGGCGGGATACCCAATTCGCGGCCGACCTCGGCGCAGGTCTCGCGGGCGACAAGCGCGTTGTAGCGGCGCGACATCTGGCCCTCGGGCTCGTTCGGATAACGAGTGTAGAGCGTTTCGGCGATGGTCAGGCCAAGCACTCGGTCGCCAAGGAATTCGAGGCGTTCGTAGCTGTCGCGGCTGAGGCTGGAGTGGGTGAAGGCGCGTTCGAACAGCGCCGTCTCGCGCGGCTCATAGCCGATGCGCTGGCGAACGAAGTCGAGGACCGCGCTCACTTGCCGCCATCCGTATAGCCATTGCCGACGCGCTCGCCGCGCAGCCCGGTCAGCCAGCTGATCGGGTTGGCGTAATTTGCGCTGCCGTCGGTCGACCAGAAGGTGACCAACGCCCGTCCGATGAGGTTTTCCACCGGCACCATGCCGACCCCGCCGCGCTCCGCCCCGAAGCGGCTGTCGAGGCTGTCGTCGCGATTGTCGCCCATCAGGAAGACGTGGCCGTCGAGCACGGTCACCGGGCCGAAATCATCGGCTTCCGCGTCATCGACCTGATCGAGGGTGATGAACGAGGGGCCATCGGGCAGTGTTTCGCGATAGGCCCGGTAAAGGCAGACGGGGGTGCCCGCGCGCTTTTCGACCACCGGCGGCGCTGGCGGAACGGTGCGGCAGGGGCTGTTGACGGTGACCGGCACCGGCGTCGGTGCCAGTGCCGTGCGAGTGATTGGGGTCCCGTTGAGGATCAATGCTCCGCCGCGCACTTCGACGGTGTCCCCGGGCAGGCCGACAACCCGTTTGACCAGGTCCATCTCGCTGCTTGGGTGGCGGAAGACGACGACATCGCCGCGTTCGGGCAAGCGCGCGAATACGCGGCCCGAATAGCGAGGAAAGCCAAAGGGATAGCTATATTGCGAATAGCCATAGGGCCATTTGGCGACGAGCAGATAATCGCCGATATAGAGCGTCGGCAGCATCGAACCCGAGGGGATGCTGAACGGCGCGACGATGAAGCTGCGCAACACCCATGCGCCCAAGGCGAGGAGAACGAAGAAGCGCACGAGGCTCCAGCCGCTTTCCGGCTTGGCGGCGGCGACGTGCGGTTCGTTAGAAGCTGGGGTCGGGGTCATTGGACCGTCGCTTCTTTCGATGCATCGCGCGAAGGTCAAGCCGGACTGGCTTTTGCCCGGCCGCCGGTTAAGAGAACGGGCGATGACCGCGACCAACGATCCCGCCGGGCTGCCCCCGCTGACCGGCCTGTTCGACGCCGATCCGGGGCGGGTCGAGCGCTTCACATTGGATGTCGCGGGCCTCCATTTCGACTGGTCCAAAACGCATCTCACCGCCGATCTCGCCGACAGCTTCGCCGAGCGCCTCGCCGCCGCCGGCTTCGCCTCGGCGCGCGCCGCATTGTTCGCGGGCGGGATCGTCAATGCGAGCGAGGGCCGCGCTGCGACCCACGTTGCCGAGCGCAGCAGCGGTAGCGGCGCCGAGGTCGAGGCCGCCACCGCCCGGCGGACGCGGATGCGAGCGCTCGCCGATGCGGTCGAAGCGGGCGTGTTCGGCGATATCACCGCGATCCTCCACATCGGGATCGGCGGGTCGCTGCTTGGCCCGGCGCTCGTGGTCGGCGCGCTCGGCCGCCGCGGCCGCGCGTTCACCACGCGGTTCCTCGCCAATATCGACGGCGCGGCGTTCGACGATGCCATCGCCGGGCTTGATCCGGCGACGACGTTGATAGTGGCGGTGTCCAAGACCTTCACCACGCTCGAAACCCGCGCCAATCTGGAATCGGCGATGCGCTGGCTGGCGGAAGCCGGGGTCGAGGATCCTTATGGCCGGGTGATCGCGGTCACCGCAGCGGCCGAGGCGGCGATCGAGGCGGGCATCGACGAAACCCGCATCCTATCCTTCGGCGAAGGCATTGGCGGACGCTATTCGCTATGGAGCGCGGTCGGCTTCACCGCCGCACTGGCGCTGGGCGTCAATGCGTTCGGCGAGTTGCTCGAGGGTGCGAATTTGATGGACGCGCATTTCCTCGCTGCCGAGCCTGCGCTCAATGCCTGCCTGATCGCCGCGTTCGCCGACCGCTATTATGTCGAGCGGGCTGGCGCGCAGAGTCGCGCAATATTCGCTTATGATGAGCGCTTGAGCCTGCTGGCGCCCTATCTCCAGCAGCTCGAGATGGAATCGAACGGCAAAAGCGTGACCGCCAGTGGCTCGCCAGTGGCCGGCCCGACCGCGCCGGTGACCTGGGGCGGGGTCGGCACCGACGCCCAACATGCGGTTTTCCAGCTGCTTCACCAGGGCACGGTCATGGTGCCGGTCGAATTCGTCGTTACCGGCGACGGCGACGACGAACAGGACCCCGAACGGCACGCGATTTTGATGCTCAATGCCTTTGCTCAGGCGGCGGCCTTGATGACCGGCGCGGCGAGCGACGATCCCCAGCGCGCTCATCCCGGCAACCGGCCCAGCGCGACCATCCTGATCGAACGGCTCTACCCGCGCTCGCTTGGCGCACTGCTCGCCTTTTACGAGCACCGCACCTTCGCCAATGCGGTGCTGATGGGCATCAACCCGTTCGACCAGTTCGGGGTCGAATATAGCAAGGCCCTGTCGCGCGACATGGCCGACGGCGAGTTTGGCGCGCTTGATCCCTCGACGCGTTCCCTGATTGCAAAGGCGGGTTTGTAGATGACTTTCGATTTCGACCTGTTCGTAGTCGGTGCCGGCTCGGGCGGAGTGCGCGCGGCGCGCATCGCCGCGGCGCATGGCGCGAAGGTTGCGGTGGCGGAGGAATTCCGAGTTGGCGGGACCTGCGTCATCCGCGGCTGCGTGCCCAAGAAACTGTTGGTCTATGGCGCGCATTTCGCCGAGGATTTGAACGACGCCGCGATGTTCGGCTGGGACGTGCCGGTCAAGCGCTTCGACTGGCCGGTGCTGCGCGACAATGTCCTGGCCGAGGTGAGCCGCCTCGAAGGGCTGTATACGCAGACGCTCGGCAATCACGATGTTACCGTCTTTAGCGAGCGCGCCGAGCTTGCCGGTCTCAACAATGTCCGACTGGCAAGCGGCGAGACGGTCAGCGCGAAGATCATCCTCATCGCCACTGGCGCTCGGCCGGCGTTGCCCGAGATCGACGGCATCGAGCACGCGATTACGTCGAACGAGGTCTTCCACCTCGAAACGCTGCCGAAGAAGATCGTGATCGTCGGTGGCGGCTATATCGCGAATGAGTTTGCCGGCATTTTCCTGGAATTCGGAAGCAAGGTGACGCTGGTCAACCGCAGCGACGTCATGCTGCGCCACTACGACCAGCAGATCGTCGACCGGCTCATTCAGATATCGCTTCGCAAAGGCATCGACTTCAAGTTCAACGCCACGATTCAGCGCATCGAACGGCGCGACGAGGGGCTGCACATCGCGATGACCGGCTGCGACGACCTGGAGGCCGATGCCTTGCTGTTCGCCACTGGCCGAGTGCCCAACGTCGAGGGTCTTGGCCTCGATGCCGCCGGAGTAAAGGTCGACGACAAGGGCGCGATCGCGGTCGATGCAGACAATCGCACCTCGACTGCGAGCATTTATGCGGTCGGCGACGTCACCGACCGTGTGCAATTGACGCCGGTCGCGATCCGCGAAGGCCATGCCTTTGCCGACACGATGTTCGGCAATAATCCGTGGCGGGTCGATTATTCGACAATCCCCTCGGCGGTGTTCAGCCATCCGCCCTTGGCCTCGGTCGGCCTGACCGAGAGCGAGGCGCGCAACACGCTCGGCTCGATCAAGACCTTCACCTCCGACTTTAGGGCGATGAAAAACGTTCTTGCCGGCCGCGACGAGCGATCGCTGTATAAATTGGTGGTGGAGGACGGCAGCGAGCGCATCGTCGGCATCCACATGATCGGCCCCGACACGCCGGAGATTCTCCAGGCGGCGGCGATTGCGGTCAAGGCCGGGCTCAAGAAATCGGATTTCGATGCGACCCTCGCGCTGCACCCGACCATGGCCGAAGAACTGGTACTCATGCGATGAGCCTGCCGCTTCACCCTGGCGCCGCGGCCTGCTTCGCGCGCCAGGGCATGATGACCCACTTCGGCGCGCGCATGACCGAGGCCGCAGCCGGTCGCTGCGTGATCGAGGTCGATGCCGGCCACCATCTGACCCAGCAGAGCGGGTTCTTCCACGGCGGGGTCGTCGCCGGGGTCGCCGATGCCGCCTGCGGCCATGCCGCGATCACCGCCGCGCCCGATGGCGCCGATGTCGTCAGCGTCGAATTCAAGCTCAACCTCCTGGCGCCCGCCGACGGGTCGAAACTGCGTGCCAGCGCCACCGTCCTTCGCCAGGGCCGCACGATCAGCGTTGTTGCAGCGCGGGTCGAGACATTGCGCGAGGCCGGCTGGGTGCATTGCGCCGAAATGCTCGGCACGATGTTCGTCAAGCACGGCCAGGCGCCGGTTGCCGAGCGGGGGCCGCAGGGCTAGTCGGCAAGGCGGGGAGGACAGAGAATTTGCGCGACTATGATGCGATCGTGATCGGGGCCGGCCACAATGGCCTGACCTGTGCTTACTATCTGGCCAAAAAGGGGCTTCGGACGGTTGTTCTAGAGGCGGCGCCAAACGTCGGCGGGGCAGCGGTGACCGACGAATTCCTGCCCGGTTTTCGAAACAGCGCGGCGGCGTACACCGTCAGCCTGTTGCAGCCCAAGGTAATCCGCGACATGGACCTTGAGCGCCACGGGCTCAAAGTCGTGCTCCGCAAAACCGACAATTTCCTCCCCGGCGATGGTGATTATCTGTTGTCCGGGCGGGGCGGGCTGACGCGCAAGGAAATCGCACGACACTACAAGCCGGACGCGGCCGCATACGACCGCTATATCGACGATCTCGAGGTCGTCGTGCGCCTGCTCAAGAAATGGCTGCTGCGCGCGCCGCCAAACGTTGGTGCCCGCCTCAGCGCGCTGCCCAAATTGCTCGACATCGGCAAGGACATGGCCGGGCTCAGCGTCGACGAGACCCGGATCGTGTTCGACTTCGCGCTCAAAAGCGCGTCGGAAGTGCTCGACCGCTATTTCACCGGCGACCTGACCAAGGCGCTGTTCGGGTTCGACGGCGTGGTCGGCAATTTCGCCTCGCCCGAAGCGCCGGGCAGTGCCTACGTCCTGCTCCACCATCTGTTCGGCGAAGCGGCCGGCGTCCCCGGTGCCTGGGGTCACGCGATCGGTGGCATGGGCTCGATCACCCAGGCGATGGCGCGCGCCTGCAACGAAGCGGGGGTCGAAATCCTGCTTGGCCACCCGGTCGAGGAATTGATCGTCGAGGGCGACCGCGCGGCGGGGGTCGTTGCTGGCGGCA
>JBDSEL010000116.1:0-9039 GCA_039920065.1 Sphingomicrobium sp.
GTGCCGTTGAGCAAGAATGGCGTCAACTGGGTCGATAACGATCATTTGCTCATCAACTATGCGCATGGCGGGGATAGCGAGACGCGCTCGGGCTATGCCCGGACTGCGCAGCTTTGGACTCGCGGCACGCCGCTGGCGGCGGCTCCAACTGTGCTCACTGGCGAAGTTGGCGACATGGGTGTCAATGTTACGGCGCTCGACAATGGCCAAGCCCGCTACCCGATGATCATTCACCGGGTGGGCTTCTTCGCCAGCCGCTACAAGATCATGGTCGCGGGCGGGCGCTGGATTGACCTGCCGATCCCCGAAACCTCGAAGCTGCAGGGCGCTGTCGGTGGTCAATTGTTGACGACGTTGGTCGATCCGCTGCCTGGAATGCGGCCCGGCACTTTGGTTTCCTATGACCTCCAGACGATCATCGCCGGCGGGACCGCCGAACCGCGGATCGTGTTTGCGCCGGGCAGGACCCAGGCGGTGGAGGAAGTCACGACCACCGATAACCGGCTGTGGATCAAGCTGCTCGACGATGTCTCGGGAAAGCTTGTCGCACTCACGCCGACGGCCGCCGGCTGGACTCGCCAGACGATTGATCTGCCCGCTAACAGCACTGTCCACCTCGGCGCCACTGCAGGGTCTAGCGACCAAGCGTTTGTGACCGTCGAATCCTTGCTCGAGCCGACCCGCCTGATGCTGGTCGATAGCGCTGGCGGGGCGCGCACCGTCCAGGCGCTGCCGGCCGAATTTGACGCGTCGCGGCTGACCGTGACCCAGCGCTTCGCGCGCTCGAAGGACGGCACCCGGGTGCCCTATTTCCTTGTCCGCAAGAAAGGGGTTACCCGGCCGACCAACGTCCTGGTCCACGCTTATGGCGGGTTTCAGGCGGCGCAGACCCCGACCTATCTCACCGGCCAGCCGTATCGCTCGGGCCCGCTCGGCCTGTTTCTGGCGGAGGAAGGCAATGCCTATGTCCTGGCCAATATCCGCGGCGGCGGCGAATATGGACCCGATTGGTGGAAGGCGGCGCTGCGCGAGAAGCGCCAAAATTCGTTCGACGATCTGGCGGCGGTCGCGCGCGACCTAATCCGCAGCGGGATCGCGCGGCGCAAGGGCGTCGCCATCTCCGGCCGGTCGAACGGCGGCGTGCTGACCGGGGCCGGCATCACCCAGCACCCCGATCTCTATTCGGCGACGATTATCGGCTCGCCGCTGATCGACATGAAGCGCTATTCGAAGCTGTCCGCGGGGGCGTCGTGGATCGATGAATATGGCGACCCCGACAAACCCGCCGACTGGGCCTTCCTGCGCCGCTATTCACCCTATCAGAACGTCCGCAAGGGGGTGAAATACCCGCCGGTGTTCATGTATCTTTCAACCCAGGACGACCGTGTCCACCCGGGTCACGCGCGCAAATTCGCAGCGCTGCTCAAAGCCTATGGCACTCCGGTTTATTACCACGAATATCTGGAGGGCGGGCATGCGGTCGGCGCTGACCGCAGCGAGGATGCGGTGCGCGCGGCGATGGAATGGGCGTTCATTCGCAAGGTGCTCGGACCGCCCGCGCCCAAGCGCTGAGCGCGAACCTGATCAGGGCAGCGGCTTGGCGCTGGCGTTGATCATCGCGATCTCGGGATGGTGCTTGTCGAGGTGCCCTTTGATGATCCTGAGGTTGCGGCTGTTGGAGCGGAAGAAGAAGTCGGGGATGACGCCGATGAACGGGATCAGCCCGAGGATGAAGTCGACCCCGACGTTGCTCGCCATGCGGCCCATCTGCAATTTCGACATGCCCAGGTTACGCGCTTCCCAGATCATGTAGCTGCCAAGCGCGGCGGCGGCGACGTCACCGATGCCGGGGATCAGCTCGAGGATCACGTCGAGCCCGAATTTCTGATTAGTGCCGGGGAAGGTGAAGCTGCGCTCGAGCAGTTTCTCCATCATCTCGACCCGCTGGCGCACCGAGGCGGGGTCGTCGCCAAGCCGGGCCTTGATCGCATCGATCCGTTCGTTCGCCATCACTCTTCTACTCCCGCTGTGCGCGTGCCTGGCGCAAGCCAGCCAACGAGTGACGGGCAAAGCGGTTCACCGCGAACCCGTCGATGCTCGATCCGACCATCGACCAGCGGATGGGCGCGCCAAGTGCGATGAACAAGGTTTTGGAATCGGCAAGAGCGGCGGCTTCGGCGATCAGCGCGCTGCGCTCCGCCGGGACCAGTGCCAGCCGCGCGCTGTCGAGCAAGGCGTCGACGTCGGCATCGCACACCGGCACCACGGTGCAGCGGAAATGGCGCACGAACCAGGCCGGCGACAGCGACGGCGCGACGACATCGATCAGTGCGAAGTCGGCGGTGCGCGGACGCTCAGCCCGCTCGACCGCGAAGCCGATACCGCCCCAGTCGATCTGGAGCTGGTGGAACAACACGTCGCCGCCTGGCCCCTCGGGCAAGTAAATGCGTAGTCGAGGCCGCTCGCCGCCATTGCCAATCATGCGCCGGGCATCGGCCGCGGCGCCGGCCCGACGCTCGACGATCGGAACCCTCGCCCAGGGCTGGATAACGGGCGCGATATTGCCGTCGAGACCGGGCTCGAGCAGCGTCGTCCGGCCGACCAGGCCGCGCACGCCAAGCGCGGCGATCAGCGCATCGCGGTCGATCGCGCGCGCCAGCAAGGCGCGAATGTCGGGGTCGCCCGCGGGCCCGTCGCTGCGCATCGGCACCAGCCCGAACAATCCCGCCGCGGGGTCGAAGCGTAGCGCGGCAGCGGGCGCATTGGTGCGCTGGGCCAGCGGCACGTCGGCAAAGGTCCCGCCAATAACCAGCTCGGCCTTGCCCGCGGCAAAGGCGGCCAGCGCGCGCTCGGCGGCATCGCCTTTCAGCAGCACCTCCTCCTCCTTGACCGGCTCGGCATCCTCGCCGACCGCGATGGCGCGTTTCAGAACTAGCCAGCCATCCTTGTCCTTTGCCGCGTCAAGCGAGAAAGGACCGCTGCCGGTGCCGCCGCGCATCACCGCGAACTGCGGTTGCGCAAGCAAGGCAAGCAGGTGCGGGCGCGGCGCGGCGAGGCGGATTTCGAGCACGCGATCGGTCATCGCGACGACTTCCGCGACCGCCCCAAGCGTATCGCGCAACGGATTGATGCCGGTTGCCGAGAACGACCGGCGAAGCGCGCGCGCGACCTGCTCGGCGGTGAGCTTGCGCCCGTCGCCCCAGGTCACCGGGGCCAGGCGGAAGATATAGCTCAGGCCGTCGTCGCTGACATTCCAGCGCTCGGCCAGCCCGCCGACGATATTGCCCGCGCCATCGAAGGAGACGAGGCCCTGGGCGATACTTGCGGCGAGCAATTCGTCGCCCGCGGTCGCGGTCAGCCCGGGATCGCGAACCACCGGATCAGGGCCGATCGCGATCACCCGCGTCTTGCCAACATCGCGATTGTCGCAGGCGGTTGGCGCCAGCATGGCAAGGGCGACAAGGGCAAGCGACAGGGCGCGACGGGCAGGCGAGTTCGTCATCGGGAAAACCTTAGCCGCAGGCGCGCGTTCAGCAAGTATCTGGCGCATTGGCCACAACTGTCTTACATGCATAAGTCAGTGACGGAAACCGGGAAGGCAGCGGGAGCGAACTTGGCCGACAGCGAGACGATCTGGACGCGCGGTGGAGTGCCGGTCGAGCAATTGCCCGACCCGTTCGCGCCGCCCCCCCCACCGCCGCTTGAGGAGCCGCCACCACCGCGCAAGCGCCGCCGCTGGGTTGTTGCGCTCTATGCCGGTCTTGGCCTCATTGCGCTCGTGGTCTTGTGGCTGGTGCTGACCGCGCCCCTGTCGCGCGCGCTCGAGCCGCTCGACGACCCAGCGATGCTGCTGGTCAGCGACGATGGCCAGGCGATCGCCCGGCGCGGCGCGATCAAGGAAGCGCCGGTCGATGTCACCAAACTCAAGCCCTACACGCCCGCCGCCTTCGTCGCGATCGAGGACCGCCGCTTCTACCGCCATTGGGGGATCGACCCGCGCGGAATCGGCCGGGCGATGATTGCCAATGTCAGCGGCGGCGGCGTTCGCCAGGGCGGCAGCACGATCACTCAGCAATTGGCCAAGACCAACTTCCTGTCGAGCGACCGCACCTTCCGCCGCAAGGGCCAGGAAGTGATCATCGCATTCTGGCTGGAAGGCTGGATGACCAAGAACGATATACTCTCACGCTATCTATCGAGCGTCTATTTCGGCGACGGGGTCTATGGTCTGCGCGCCGCCGCGCACCATTATTTCGGGCGCGATCCGGACAAGTTGACTTTGGGCCAGTCGGCGATGTTGGCGGGGTTGGTCCAGGCGCCGTCGCGGCTGGCGCCGACGCGCAATCTTGCCGGCGCGCAAAAGCGCAGCCGACTGGTGCTCAAAGCGATGGCGGATACCGGCGTCGTCACTCGCCGCGAGGCCGAGCGCGCGACTATGGCGGTGCCGGTCTGGCGCCGCGCCAAACTGCCCGTCGGGACCTATTTCGCCGATTGGGTCAGCCGCGCCGCGCAGAAAAGCTTCGAAAGCGATTTCGGCGAAATTCGCGTTCAGACCACGCTCGACAGCCGGCTGCAGCGGATCGCGGTGCGCGCCATCACCCGCGCGCCATTGGGCCATGCGCAGGCGGCGCTGGTCGCCATGCGTCCCGATGGCGAGGTGGTCGCGATGGTCGGCGGCAAAAGCTATTCGGGATCGCCGTTCAACCGCGCGACCCAGGCTCGGCGTCAGCCCGGCTCGGCCTTCAAGCTGTTCGTCTATCTCGCCGCGCTACGCGCCGGCTGGACCCCGGACAGCATGATCGACGACCAGCCAATCACGATCAACGGCTGGACCCCGGTCAATAGCGACGGCGTCTATCGCGGGCGCATCACCCTGCGCGAGGCGTTCCAGCGGTCGAGCAATGCCGCCACGGTTCGGCTCAGCGAAGCGGTCGGGCGTGGCAATGTCATGCGCGCGGCGCGCGACCTCGGGATTTCCAGCCCACTGCCCGACAAGCCCAGCCTGGCGCTTGGCACCGCGCAATTGAGCCTGCTCGAACTGACCGCCGCTTATGCCGCGATTTCGGGCGGGCGCTACCCGGTCGTCGCTCGAGGGATCCGACCCAAAGCGGTCGAGGAAGGTGGGTTCTCGACCTGGTTCACCGGCAACCGCAGGCTCGATGCCGGCCGCGACTGGGCGCCGACGCTCGACCTGCTTTACGCCGCGGCCAACAAGGGCACCGGCCGCCGCGCCGCGCTGGCCGTGCCGACCTTCGGCAAGACCGGCACCAGCCAGGAAAACCGCGACGCCTTGTTCGTCGGTTTCGCCGGGGATCTGGTGGTCGGCGTGTGGGTCGGGCGCGATGACAATGGCTCGCTCGGCAAGGTCACCGGCGGCACGGTTCCAGCGACGATCTGGCGCAATTTCATGAGCTCGGCGCTGGCGGTCGATCACCGCCGCGGTCCGGATCGCCCGGGCAATTATCGCGCTCGGCGGCCCGAGCCGCGCACCGCGCCGAGGCCGACGCAAAGTCCGCTCCCGCCCGAGTGGAGCGACTTTACCAAGGAGGTGCGCGACGCCGCCGCAGAGCTTCAGAAGATGCTCGAGGAATAAGCGCGCAGGCGAAAAGAAGGGCGCGGAAGCCGAAGCCGCCGCGCCCATCTCGAAAGGCTTAAGCCGAACGAACTATTCGGAAACCCTGTTGTCGCGCGGACCCTTGCCCGGAACCCAGAAGACATGGGTCACGGTCAGCATGCCCGGTCCGTCGATGCGGACAAACTTGTCGGGACGACCGTCGCGCGTGAAGTGTACCGGGCGACCCCAGGTCTTCATCGTGAGGCCGCTCTCACCTGAGACAAGACCGGTCGACTGCCTGCCGAAGCGATTAACCGTCTGGCCGAGCGTAGTGGTGCTGTCGGCGTGGTTGTAAATCGTCGCCAGCATATCGTAGTCGTGCTGGTTGGGATGCTGGTTCGAACTCGGATTATTGGTGTAATCCATGCAGGTGTTGAGGTTGGCGTTGTCAAACGCCTCGTCCTGGTGGTCGAGACCGAGCGTGTGGCCGACTTCCTGGCACATCACCATATTGCGCCACGTCGGCGAATTATATTGGGCGGTGTTGAAATAGGTGTCGTTCTGCTTGACCGTGCCAGAGCTGATGTGATTGCCGCTGACGATCGAGATGCTGGCGATGCCAAGCCAGCCAGTGTTGCCATAAGCGGCATTGCACACTTCGACACGGCCGGTCGTGGCGCCGCAACGGCGAGCCTGCTTGACAGTGCCGGGAACGATGACGGTGTTGAGCACTGCCGACGCCGTCCAATCGGCGCTGGTGGTGACCAGATAGCTATCCCATGACCCATCGACATTATCGCCGAGCTTGAGCGTGAATGGATTGCTGGTCCGTGCCCAATGATAGCCGCCCCACGAGTGGGTGGCCGAAGCCGGAACCGCCAAGCCTGCAATGGCAACGCCAACCGCAAGCGCATTTCTGACAAAGTTACGCATGAATAAATCCTCCCCGATGCCGAACCTGAATCGATCGCGAGTTTGCTCGCGCCACCGTGCCGGCCAGAATTCCCCACCCGCTTGGGCGAAGTGCGTTTTACATGACTCAGATTAAATTGCCCGTCAAGATTTTTACAATCGGCGCGCAAGAGTTTCTTAATTAATTCAGAGTTTTATGCCAATTTAACGACGCTGCGGGTCGCCGGGTGGCGGCGGCAGCACGGGCAGTCCTTTTTCGGGGATATAGGGCGTGTCGGTCGAGCGCATCGGCTGGACACCGACGTCGGCCGGGGGCGCCGCAGTCGGCTCGTCGAAATCACCCGCGCGGCGATGGCGCACGATGTGCGGGGTGATGACCACATAAAGGTCAGTCTTGTTGCGCCCGGTCTTCGAATTCTTGAAAACCTCGCCGAACAGCGGGATGTCGCCAAGGATTGGAATCCGTGACTTGGTCGTAAGATAATTGTCGATCGTGAGTCCGCCGATGACGAAGGTCTCGCCATCGCGCACCGAGGCCGAGGTTTCAGCTTCGCGCTGGCTGATCGTTGGATAGCCCTGCTGATAGCCGGTGACGCTGGAGACGACGGCATAGACGTGGCTCGAGACGAAGCCGTCGGGGCTGACCCGCGGCGCGATCTGCAAGGTCACGCCGACGTTCACATATTGCACCTGTTGCGACACGCCATTGACGCCCGACAAGGTGATCGAGGTCAGGATCGGCAAGGCATCGCCAGTCAGGATCTTGGCGGTGTCGCCGCTCTGCGCCGCGATCCGCGGGGCCGAAACGATGCGGCCATTGCCCTTGGCCACCTGGGCATAAAGCGCCGCCTGAACCGAAAAGCCGAGGCTGATCTTCGCGGGGTCGATTCCGAACGGAACGAAGCCGCCCTGAGCAGCCGAGGCGACGCCGATCTGGCCGGCGGCGTTGTTGAAATCGAAGCCGAGGTTGCGAGTCCCCGATTCGGTCAGCTCGACGAACTGGGTTTCCAGGATGACGCTGTCGACCGGCTGGTCGATCATTGCGATCTGCGCCTTTAATCTGGCGATCGTCTCGGGGCTGCCGCGCAGCCAGATGGCGTTGAGCCGGCGATCGATCGCCATATTGGCATCGACCGGCTCACCCAGCGGCTGCGCGTCGGGCACGCCCTGCGTGCTCGGCGACACATAGCTTGTCCCGCTGGTCGTCGACATCGAGCCGAAGCCAGGTTCGCGGCGGATGAAGACGTTGTTGGGCTTGACGGTAACGCCCGAGGTCGAGAGCAGGCCGACGATCTCGCTGACGTCGGCATATTTGAGCATGACCAGCTCGAACCCGTCGCTGTAATTCATCTCATAGCCGGTGCCGCCGCCGCCGCCATGGGCGGTGCCCAAGGCGTCGCCTTCCGACCCCAGGGGCCGGCTGCCGAGCGCTTCGGCGCCGCTGAGCTTGGTCACGGTGACCAACAGACGGTCCATCCCGCCCTGTTCGGCGACGACCTTGGCCGGGGCGTTGGTGGTGAAGCGGATCGCGAGGCCGGTATCGGTCGGCTGCAATTCGACCGAGCGGACCAGGCCGCTGTAGTCGCGCTTCGAGGACAAACTGGTCGAGCGGCCGGCGCCGAGCAGCAGGAGCGCGGGTTTGTTAGGATCGCTATTGACCGCCGAATAGCTGCCGACCTTGGGGCTCAGGCGAACCCGGAACGTCACTTCGTCAGGCCGTTCGGCGACGACCAGCACGTCCTGGACATAGGACGTCGCCCGCACCGGCGCGCTTTGCGCCCGCGCCGGGAAGGTCGGCCCAACCACCGACGCGGTCAGCAACGAGCCCGCGAGCGCCACCGCCCTCAAAGTCACAAGAGTTTTCAAATCCTGCTCAATCCTTCGGAAAAACACTGTAAATTCAGCGGTGAATTAGCACAGAACGGCGCGCCTGCAAGCGCACAGCGCGTGCGGCGGCGTCATCGGCCCTCTGTCCTAGGCAATCCGACGCCGGCCATTGCCGGGGCCGCGCTGGCGTGTCATTTTCCGCTTTGTGCGCAACTTTGGAACCGGCCTTGCAGGCCTTGTCTTGTCGATCGCCAGCGTCTCCGGCGACCCACTCTCCGCCCAGCCGGCGAGGTCGCTTCGCGTCGATCCGGTGCGGCTCAACATCGGGCTGGTGTGCCAGTGGCAGCGGGGCTGCATCGCCGGCCAGCGCCAGGCGATGACCAAATCGCTCAAATTTGTCGCGAAATATGATCCGCCGCGGTGGCGCATCCACTTGTGCAATCGCAATGCCTCGCGCGGGGGTCAGCGGGTCGATTGGGTCGGCTTCGACCGTTGCGTCCGCAACGAAGCGCTGCGCCCGCCGCCGCCGCCCGCACCGCCACTCAAACCCGTCCGCAAAAAGCGCGCCCAGCAATGAAAAAACCCGCGGTTCGCGCGGGCTTTTTGCATATCCGTCAAGAGGTTGGTGGAGCCGAGGGGGATCGAACCCCTGACCTCTGCAATGCCATTGCAGCGCTCTCCCAGCTGAGCTACGGCCCCGTTTTCCCGCCATATCCTGGGGGATATGGCCGCGCCTTTAGCGAATG
>JBDSEL010000117.1:0-10565 GCA_039920065.1 Sphingomicrobium sp.
AGCTGGTACGACAATGAATGGGGCTTCTCGAACCGCATGGTCGACACCGCCGGAGCGATTGCGAAACTGATCTGACATGGTTCGAAACGGGCCTTCGCTGCGCTGCGCTTACTCAGTCCCTCCTTACCGCGAGCGGAAGGGAGCATGACCAAGTTCAAGACCCTCGACGACTTGCCCGACGACTTGGCCGGCAAGACGGTCCTCGTCCGCGTCGACCTCAATGTGCCGATGCTGGATGGCGCGGTCAGTGACGACACGCGGCTGCGCGCGGCCGTGCCGACCATTGCCGAACTCGCCGACAAGGGGGCCATCGTCTTGCTGCTGTCGCACTTCGGCCGTCCCAAGGGGCGGTCGCGCCCGGACATGTCGACCGCGCTGCTGGTCAAGCCGCTGCACCTACTGACCGGCCGTTCGGTCCGCTTCATCGAGGATTGCGCCGGCCCCGAGGCCGCCCGAGCGATCGCCACCATGCAAGGCGGATCGGTCGGAATCCTCGAGAATACCCGCTTCCACGAGGGCGAGGAGACCAACGATCCCGCGCTGGCCGCGGCAATGGCCGCGCTAGGCGATTATTATGTCGATGACAGCTTCTCGACCGCGCACCGGGCTCATGCCTCGACCGAGGGCGTGGCGCGGCTGCTGCCGGCCTTTGCCGGACGCTCGATGGAGGCCGAACTTACCGCTCTCGAACGCGCACTCGGCAATCCCGAGCATCCGGTCGCGGCGGTGGTCGGGGGAGCCAAGGTCTCGACCAAGCTCGCGGTTCTCGGCCATCTGGTCGGCAAGGTCGATCATCTGATCATCGGCGGCGGCATGGCCAATACATTTCTGGCGGCGCGCGGGGTCAATGTCGGCAAGTCGCTGTGCGAACATGACCTGGTGGGCGAGGCAGAGAGCATATTCGACGCCGCCGACAAGGCCAGCTGCACCATCCATTTGCCCTACGACGTGGTGGTAGCTGAGGAGTTTGCGCCTAATCCGCCGTCCTTGCGCACATGCAACGTCCATGAAGTCGCCGCGGACGAGATGATCCTCGATATCGGACCGGCCGCGGTCGAGGCGCTGGGCGACGTGCTCAAAACCTGTCGTACCCTGGTGTGGAACGGACCGCTGGGCGCGTTCGAGACCCCGCCGTTCGATGCCGCGACGGTCGCGCTGGCCCGGACGGCGGCGGCGCTGACCAAGGATGGCGGGCTGGTTTCGGTGGCTGGCGGCGGGGACACCGTCGCAGCGCTCAACCACGCCGGCGTGGCCAAGGATTTCAGCTTCGTCTCAACCGCAGGCGGCGCTTTTCTGGAATGGATGGAAGGACGCACGCTTCCGGGCGTCGCGGTCTTGGAAAATCGTTGAAGGACAACATGATGACGATGAATGATGAGATGCTGTCGAAAGTCGCCGCGGGCCGAGGCTTCATCGCCGCGCTCGACCAGTCGGGCGGATCGACTCCCGGCGCCTTGAAGGCGTTTGGCTATAATGGTGACGAGTGGACCACCGACTCCGAGATGTTCGACTTAGTCCACCAGATGCGGGTGCGGATCATCACCTCGCCGGTCTTCAATGGCGACAAGGTGCTGGGCGCGATCCTGTTCGAGAAGACTATGGACGGCAGCGCAGATGGCCAGACGGTGCCCGAGGCGTTGTGGGATCGCGGCGTCGTGCCATTCCTCAAGATCGACAAGGGCCTCGAAGACGAGGTTGCGGGCACCAAGCTGATGAAGCCCAATCCCGACCTCGATATCCTCCTCGACAAGGGCCAGGGCAAGGGCATTTTCGGGACCAAGATGCGCTCGGTTATCGACCGCGCCGACGCGGCCGGAATCGCGGCCGTGGTCAAGCAGCAGTTCGAGGTCGCCAACCAGATCCTCGACAAGGGCCTGATGCCGATCGTCGAGCCCGAAGTCTCGATCAAGAGCGCCGAACGCGCGCAGTCCGACCAAATTCTGCTGGCCGAGCTGGTCAAGGCGCTCGATGCACTACCAGCGGGCCGCAAGGTGATGCTCAAGCTGTCACTGCCGGTGCAGCCCAATCTGTTCAAACCGCTGGTCGAGCACGCCAATGTGCTCAAGGTCGTCGCTTTGTCGGGCGGGTTCAGCCGCGACGAGGCTTGCGCCGAGCTGGCCAAGAACGACGGCGTCATCGCCAGCTTCAGCCGGGCCCTGCTCGAAGGCCTGCGCCACGACATGAGCGACGAGGAATTCAACGCCACCCTCGGCAATTCGATCAACCGCATCTATGCGGCTTCGGTCGCCTAGCGCGTAACCTCGAAGGTGAAGCGGTTGGCGGGGGGATTGCCCTCGGCGCCAGCGAGTTTGCCTGGTTGAGCATCGACCAGCGTCAGCGTTGCTCCAGCGACCGGCACCGGCTTGGCCAACTCGAGGTTGAGGCGGAGCTGCTCGCTGCCGCTGCTTAATGTGACGTCCGTCTCCAGCACCAGCCGGCCGGCCCAGACGCAGCGCGCGTTGATCGGGCAGCGGCTGTCTTCGACGACGCGCAGCGGCACGATCTCGATCCCGTTCAACTGCGCCCGCCCGCCGAAGCCGATCGTCGCGCTAGACCTTCCGCCATCAACCACCAGCGGCGGCAGCATCGGCGGCGGCACCATCGCGCAGGCGGACATTGCGAGTGCGCCGAGGATCGGGAGAGCGGCTTTCATTGGACGGATCGTGCGTCCGGGCTAATGAGCGGCCCATGAACGAATTCAACGATGACGACTGGATCGACCCCGACCTGTTTCCGCCGCGCCCGGCGGAGACTTGCAGCCTCTATCTGATCAGCCCGCAGGAGGTCGGCGGGAGCTTTCCGGATCGGCTCAAGGCGGCGCTCGAGCCGGGGTTGAGCGCGGCGTTCCAGCTGCGCGTCAAGGATGTCGGGGAGCACGAACTGGCGCGGCTGGCCGAGCCGCTGCAGCGCGTCTGCGGCGACGCCGACGTCGCATTCATCATCAACGACAGCATGGCACTGGCCAAACGGCTCGGCGCGGATGGCGTCCACCTCGGCCAGTCGGACGGCAATATGCGCGAGGCGCGTGCGCTGCTCGGCCCTGACGCTCAGATCGGGCGGACTTGTCACGACAGCCGCCACCTGGCGATGGAGGCGGGGGACGACGGCGCCGATTATGTCGCGTTCGGCGCCTTCTACCCGACCACTACCAAGCCGTCGCATTACCGGCCCGAGGCCAATGTGCTGAGCTGGTGGGCGGCGCTGTTCGAAATCCCCAGCGTCGCAATCGGCGGGATCACCCCTGCGAACGCCACGCCATTAGTCGCTGCCGGGGCCGATTTCCTGGCTGTCTGCCAAGCGGTGTGGGGGGCGGACGATGCGCGCTTCGCAGTCTCCGCCTTTGCCGAGGTGCTCGGCCGCAAAGCCTAGCAGAACGTCCGTTCGCGATACCATTTGGTGACGATATATTTGGTCCCGCCCTCGACTGGCGTCCCGGCGTGGAGGGTCCACGGATTGGGGCTGCCATCGGGCATCATATTGTTCCACACAAGCAACCGCCCCGCCACCGGCTGGATGTCGAGGTCGAGCAGTGGAAAGCGGGTCGCTCCGCCGCGCTCCGGCTCGCCAAGAAAGACCATCGCGGTCCACGTCCGTTGCCCGCCGTGCGGTTCATATTCGAGCCAATAGGGCTGGTCGATGTAGAAGAAGTCGGCATGGTCGCGAAACTCCTGCCCGACGTCATAGCGCTGGCCCTGCAACGGCTCGCCGAAGCTGCGATCGATGCCGACCAGCCGAGCGAGCCGCGCATCGACCTGTGCCACTAGCGGGTCATAGGGATCGAGATTGCAACTCTGGCTGGTCCGAACTCCGGCATATTTGTTCTTTTCAAACAGCGGGGACGGGTAAGAACCAGAATCGATCAGCGCCATCAATGCGCCGCACTCGGCCTCGCTGACGAATTGCTCGCGGATGTAGAGCTGGATCGGACGGTCGCGGCGGGACGAGAAGCGCCACGTGCCCGGCGCATGGTCGAGCGATTCGGCGACGCTCGTTGAAAGACTTCCGCGCAGCTCGCAGCGTTGCTCGGCGAACGGAATCGAAGGCTCGTAATAGGGCAGGGATTGCGCGTCGCGCTCGGCCTCGTCGTTCGCATCCGCCATGCTTGTTTCTCCGCGCGCGTCGATCAGCAGGGATACAGATTGCCATAACAACGTTCCACTCCCGAAACCGCACTATTGGGAGAGACGTTTTGCGCATCATCTTGGGCCTGTCCGCCGCTTCACTCGCGCTCGCCGGCGCCGCCGTGGCGCAGAAACCTTCGTCACCGGCTGCCGCCAAGACGTCAGGGGCCTCTGCACCGGCAACCACCACCGCCAGCGCAGCCGACGCTACGCCGGCCACCACCCAGTGGAAGGGTAAGCCATGGGTTGCGCCTGGCACCAAGGGTTCGGTGATCGAAGGAACCGCGTTCCATGCCCAGGTCCTGCTCGACGCCGCCGGTTTCTCGCCGGGCGTAATCGACGGCAAGAAGGGCAAGAGTCTCGACAATGCGGTCAAGGGCTTCCAGCAGTCGCGCGGCATGACGGCGACCGGCAAGCTCGACAATGCCACCCGGTCGGCACTGCTCGAGAAAGACCGTCCGTCGACGATCATGGTCAAGCTCACCGCCGATCAGGTTGCCGGGCCGTTCGTCTATCCTTTCCCCAAGAAGGTCGAAGAGCAAGCCAAGCTCAAATTCATGGGCTATCGCAACATGCTCGAGAAACTGGCGGAAGAATTCCATACTACGCCATCGACGATCGTGGCTTTAAACGGCCCCGACGCGAAGGTCGGCGAGGGCCAGACGCTTCGACTTCCCAACGTCGTTCCAACGTCCGCAAGCTATGATGCGCGCGGCAAGGACGATGCAGCCAAGTGGATGAGCCTGCTCAACGTCTCGGCCGGCGACATCAAGGGCGACCACATCATGGTCAGCAAGCGCGAAGGGCTGCTCAAGGTCCTCGATGCCGAGGAGAAGCTGGTCGCTCAATTCCCGGTAACCACTGGCTCGAGCCACGATCCTCTGCCGCTGGGCGATTGGAAGGTGCCGGTGTTCAGCTACCTGCCGCCGTTCAATTATCAACCGGACCTGTTTTGGGACGTCGCCGATGACAAGGCCGAGCAACGGCTCGCGCCCGGGCCCAATGGACCGGTTGGCCTTGCCTGGCTCGATCTTTCCAAGGAGCATTACGGGATTCACGGCACTGGCGAGCCGCAGACGATCGCACGCACCGAAAGCCACGGCTGCCTGCGCCTGACCAACTGGGATGTGCTGCGTCTGTCACAAATGATGAAACCGGGTTTCAAAGCCAAGTTTATCGCGTAAAACCGCCGGATGCGGTCACTATTGTCATTCGCCATCGGTGCGATCCTCGCCAGCCTGTTCTGGGTCTGGTTCTACGGATCGGCTGCGGCGCCGACGGCCAATGGCAAGGTGACCTCGTCAGGCGATATCGCCACGGTTCAACCCGCGGGTTCAGCGCCGGTGGCGATCGCCGAAAGCGTCGAGGTTGGGCCTGCGGGCCTGGCGATCCCGGTTGCCGGGATTAAGGCCAACCAGCTGGTCGATACCTTTACCGCCGCTCGCGCTGGTGGTGCCCGTCGCCACGATGCGATCGACGTCATGGCGCCCGATGGAACGCCGGTGATCGCCGCCGCCGACGGAACGGTCGAAAAATTATTCAACAGCGCGCAGGGCGGCATCACGCTCTATGAGCGCTCGAGCGACCAGCGCTGGGTCTATTATTACGCGCATCTGTCGGCCTATGCGCCGGGCATTGCCGAGGGGCAGCAGGTCAAACGCGGCCAATTGATCGGCCGCGTCGGCCATAGCGGCGATGCGAGCCCTGACGGACCGCACCTGCACTTTGCCATCAATCAGATGGCGGCGGGGGAGAAGTGGTGGCACGGCTCGCCGGTCAATCCCTATCCCTTGCTTGCTGGAAAGGCCGTCAGGCGCTAGAGGCCGCTCGCATCTCCGCGGCGCCGAAGCCCGGACGGCTCTTTAAACCATTAGGCGGAACAGCGATCATGAAGATCAGCGGCGTGGACATTCGTCCCGGCAACATCATCGAATATGAAGGCGGCATCTGGCGCGCGGTCAAAATCCAGCACACCCAACCGGGCAAGGGCGGGGCCTATATGCAGGTCGAGATGAAGAACCTCATCGACGGCCGCAAGACCAACGTCCGCTTCCGCTCCGCCGAGACGGTCGAGCGAGTCCGCCTCGACACCAAGGATTTCCAGTTTCTGTTCGCCGATGGCGATATGCTGACGTTCATGGACAAGGAAAATTACGAGCAGATCAACCTCGCCCGCGACCTGCTGGGCGATGCCGCGGCATTTCTTCAGGATGGCATGGACGTGGTCATGGAGCTCTATGACGAGCGGCCGATCTCGGTCCAGCTGCCCGACACCATCGAAGCGATGATCGTCGAGGCGGATGCGGTCGTCAAAGGACAGACGGCGTCGTCCAGCTACAAGCCCGCCATGCTCGACAATGGCGTGCGCGTCATGGTCCCGCCGCATATCGGCGCGGGGACCAAGATCGTTGTCGACGTCTATGAACAAACCTACGTCAAGCGCGCCGATTAAGTAGCTCCCCTCCCGCGTGCGGGAGGGGCTGGGGGTGAGCCTGTGATGCCCCCTCCAAACTCCCACCCCCGACCCCGCTCGCAAGCGAGAGGGGAGAAGGAATGAAATGGTTTCGCACTCCGGCCTCATCACCGTCATGCAGCGCGCCGCGCGCAAGGCCGCGCCGCGCCTGCGCCGTGACTTTGGCGAAGTCGAGCAGTTACAAGTCAGCCGCAAGGGACCGGGCGACTTCGTTTCCATGGCTGACAAGCGCGCCGAGCAGACCTTGGTCGAGGAATTGCGCACTGCGCGCCCGGACTGGGGCATGGTGCTCGAAGAAGGCGGCGTCGTCGAAGGCAATCCGGATAAGCCGAGGTGGATCGTCGATCCGCTCGATGGCACCACCAACTTCCTCCACGGCGTACCCCATTTCGCAATTTCGATCGCGGTCGAGGATGTAAAGCCAGGGGGCGGCAAGGAAATCACCCACGCCTTGGTCCACCAGCCGCTGACCGACGACAGTTATTGGGCGGAGAAAGGCCGTGGCGCGTGGCTTCAGGATGCGCGGTTGCGAGTTGCCGCTCGCCGCGATCTCGACGAATGCCTGATCGGCACCGGGATCCCGCATTTGGGCCGCGGCGACATGGGCCGCTGGTCGCGCATCTATGGCGCAGTGGCACCCGAAGTCTCTGGCATCCGCCGCTTCGGCGCCGCCTCGCTCGACCTGGCGTGGCTCGCCGCCGGCCGGATGGATGGCTTTTGGGAAGACGATCTGGATATCTGGGACACGGCGGCGGGCGTGCTGCTGGTCAAGGAAGCCGGCGGCTTCGTGACCGACTATCGCGGTTCCGACCGATCAATCGAGCGGCGCGAATATATCGCCGGATCGGCCTCGATTCATTCCAAGCTCCAGAAACTAGTGGCGAGCGCGCTGCGGTGATCGCGGCGCTGGCCCTGGCGGCGGCGGCTGCAGTGCTTCAGGCGCAGCCGATCCTGACCATCGGCCCCAAGCACCGGATCGTCGAGGGCATCGCCAGCGACGGCAAGACAATGTTCGTGTCGAGCATCATTGACCGCAAGCTGCTGGCGTGCACCACGACGCAATGCCGCACCTTTGCAGTTACGCCCCCCGGCCTGCATCCGTTTGGGATCGCCTGGGACGCGATGCGCAAGCGCCTGTGGGTCGCGGCGAGTTGTCCCAAGGGCGTGCCGGGGATCGTGGCATGCGAACGCGGCGCACTGCTCGGTTACGACGCTCGCGGACGGCTGATGACCCGCGTGGCATCGGCCGGCGGTACGTTTCTTCCCGGCGATGTCTCGGTGTCCAGCGCCGGCGTTTTCGTCAGTGACAGTTCCAACGGCGCTGTCCATCGTCTTGCCGATGGCGCGCGCCGCCTCGAAATCGTGCTTGGCGCGGGCATCGGCAAAAGCGGGCAGGGCAGTGCGCTATCGGTCGATGGCAAGACGCTGATCGTGGCCGATTACGCACAAGGCATTGCGGCCATCGACTTGGCCAGCGGAACGCGGGTGCTGCTGCCGCGCGTCGGCGGCAAGCCGTTGCGGGGGATCGATGGCCTAGTGCGCTGCGGATCTACCTATTACGGGCTGTACAACGGCGCTTCTCCGGGGACGCTGGTGGCGATCACTCGCAGTGGCAACGAAATCGCGGTCGAGCAGCCGCTTGGCGAACTCGTTCTCGCTGATCCAACGCAAGTTGCGATCGACGGCGACCGATTGTTGATCGTCGCGGATTCGGGCTGGGCGACGATCGGCGAGGCGGGATTTGTCCGGAGCCTGGGCACGGTCATCATGGCGGTCGACGTGCCGGGTGGCTGCACGGGCGGCTGAGACGTAAAATTTCACCCCTCGGGCGGTTGCCGGAAGCGCGGCCCTGTCCTAAAGCGCGGCCACCTTTTTACGCGGGAGTTTTCCCTTGGCGAATGTCGCCGCAGGCTATCTGCCGATCTTGCTGTTCCTGATCATCGCCCTCGGTCTGTCCGTGGGCTTTGTCGTGCTGCCGATGATCGTCAGCCGCCTGACTGGCACGCACAAGCCCGATCCGGTCAAGTTGGCCGAATATGAATGCGGCTTTCCGGCGTTCGAGGACGCTCGCGCGGAATTCGACGTGCGCTTCTACCTCGTCGCGATCCTGTTCATCGTGTTCGACCTCGAAGCGGCATTTCTTTATCCGTGGGCGGTCAGTCTCGACTTCACCCGCTGGACGGGCTGGGCGGCGATGATGGTGTTTCTCGCCGAACTCGGCCTTGGCCTCGCTTATGCGTGGAAGAAGGGTGCACTCGAATGGGAGTGATCCTTGATCCGCGCCACAATCCAATGCCGAGCGAGGACGAAATGGCCCGACTTGCCGGCCTCGTCCCGGGCGATATCGATCGCGCCAAGCTGGAGGAGTTGCGCCAGAACCTCGATGAAAAGGGGTTCATGGTCACTACGGCCGAGGATTTGTTCACCTGGGCCCGCACCGGGTCGCTGTGGTGGATGACCTTTGGCCTCGCCTGCTGCGCGGTCGAGATGATCCACGTCAACATGCCGCGCTACGACCTGGAACGGTTCGGGGTCGCGCCGCGCGCATCCCCGCGCCAGTCGGACGTAATGATCGTCGCCGGCACCCTGTGTAACAAAATGGCCCCCGCGCTGCGCCGCGTCTACGACCAGATGAGCGAACCGCGCTACGTAATTTCGATGGGCAGCTGCGCCAATGGCGGCGGCTATTATCACTATAGCTATTCGGTCGTCCGCGGCTGCGACCGCATCGTCCCGGTCGACATCTACGTCCCCGGCTGCCCGCCGACTGCAGAGGCGTTGCTCTATGGAATCCTCCAGCTACAGCGCAAAATCCGCCGCGAAGGGACGCTTGAGCGGTAATGGCCAGCGCGGCGCCCCGCTATGCCGACGCACCGGCGTCGCTCGACAAGCTCAAGGGCGCTCGTCCGCGCCCCGGCATCGAGACCGCATTCGACGTTGATCGTGGGGACCTGCTCGCGGTGTTGCGGGCACTTCGCGATGATCACGAATATCAGCAGCTGATGGAGATTGCGGGGGTCGACTATCCCGAGCGGGCCGAGCGGTTCGAAGTGGTCTATTGCCTGCTCTCGCTGACCAGGAACCACCGCGTCCGGGTTCATGTCTCGACCGATGAGAAGACTGCGGTGCCGAGCGTGACGGGATTGTGGCCGGTCGCCGGCTGGCTCGAACGCGAAGTCTACGACATGTATGGGGTCGCCTTCGCCGGCAATGCCGACTTGCGCCGAATTCTCACTGATTACGGGTTCGAAGGCCATCCCCAGCGAAAGGACTTCCCGCTCACCGGCCACATCGAATTGCGCTATTCCGAGGCCGAGAAGCGGGTGGTGTACGAGCCCGTCAGCCTGCCGCAGGATTACCGCAGCTTCGACTTCCTGATGCCGTGGGAAGGGCCCGAATATCATTTGCCCGGCGATGAGAAAGCGGTTGCTCAGGCGGCCGGCGCGCCAAGCCCGGCACCGGCCCCCAATGCTCCGCCGTCGGGTGCCGCGAAGACCGCCGGCGCGACCACGCCCAAGACTACCGAAGTGCCCGCCCAGACCGGTGGCGGCGCGCCCGCCGACAAGGCCGAGATCCGCCAGGCGCGCAAGCCCGCCGCCGCCAAGGCCGCACAAATCGCGACTAAGAAGCCAACGCTCCGGAAGCCCAAGGCATGAGCGCCGCCCGCACCGTCGAGATCGGCGTCGGTCAACCCTCAGTCGGCAATTACACCCGCGATCTGGCGCAGCCGCTCACGGCGGGCGATGAGACAATCAGCAATTACACGATCAACTTCGGCCCTCAGCATCCGGCCGCGCACGGCGTGCTGCGCCTGATCATGGAATTGGATGGCGAGGTTGTCGAACGGGTCGATCCGCACATCGGCCTGCTCCACCGCGGCACCGAAAAGCTGATCGAGTACAAGACCTACGCCCAGGCGATCCCCTATTTCGATCGCCTCGATTATTGCTCGCCGATGTGCATGGAGCATA
>JBDSEL010000118.1:0-16205 GCA_039920065.1 Sphingomicrobium sp.
TGGCAGTGCGCCAGCGCATGGTCCCGCAATCGTGGATCTGCTCGCTCGCCGGCTCGGCATATTTGCGAAACTGGATTTCGGGGACCGGCAGCAGCCCGGCGATGGCCATGCCGACCGCGCGCCCGACAATCCCTTCCTCGTTGAGACTGGTGTCAAAGACGCGCGCCACGCCGAAGCGGTCCTGCATGCCCAAGGTCACCGCATGGACCCCGCCCTTGGGGCCGACATCCTCGCCGAACACCAGCATTCGCGGATTGGCCTCGAGCTCCTGCTCCAGCGTTCGGCGAATTGCGGTCACCATGTTGATCCGCTGGCCTTCGCTGGCGGGCTCGCGAACTGTACCGTCCAGCGACAGCCCGGCACCGCCGCCAACGCGGCTCATCTCGCCATCGAAAAAGACGTGCCGAGTAACATCCTCGGGCGCTGAGACGCCCCGACCTTCGGCCTCGGCCCGCGCCGCTTCGACCTGCCATTCCGCCTCGCGTTCGAGTGCCGACCATTGGTCGTCACCAAGCTGCAGTTCGGCCACGAACGCCTTGAGCTTGGGCAGCGGATCGCGTGCCCATTCGGCGGCGATTTCCTCGTCCGATTTATAGGTTTGCGTGTCCTGGGCGCTATGCCCTTCGAGCCGTGGAACGGTCACCCGCAGCAGCACCGGCGCGCGCTTGGTCCGAACAAGGGCGACCGCTTCGCCAATCAGCCGCGCCACCTCGGCCGGATCGGTGCCGTCGCCGTTGATGACCTTGAGGCCGTTGAAACTGGCGAGGTTGGCGGCGATGTCGCGGCCCGGCGTCTGATAATCGCTGGTGACCGAGATGCCATAACCATTGTCTTCGATGTAGATTAGCAAGGGCAATTGTTGCGTAGTTGCAATAGTTAGCGCGGACCAAAATCCGCCGGTAGCGCAGCTCGCGTCGCCGCCGAGGACCACGGCGATCGCGTCGTCGGGCCCCTCGCCAAGCGTCTCGGCCTTGTACTTGATCGCCTGCGCCCAGCCCGCCGCCGGCGTATATTGCGCGCCGACACCGCCGCACATCGGCAAGGCGTGCACGCCGCCGGGATTGGGATAATTGAACACGACGCCGATATCGCGCCCGTCGCTATAGCCGCCGGCCAGGCCCATTCCGCTGCCCAACGCATCGGCCAGCGAAACGCCGAGCGACAGCAGCAACGGGCGCGAGCGATAATAGCCGCAGGCCGCGTCGCCTTCCTTGAGGCAAAGCCCGAGCAGGACCTGCGCCATGTCGTGGCCGCGTGCGCTGAATTGGTAGAGGACCTTCTTGGCCGGGACCAGCTCCTGCTCCTCCAGTCGGTCCATCTCGCGGCTGGTCAGGACCAGCCGGACGACCTCGCGCCAGTCGACCTTGGCGCTGACTTTGCCGGGATCGCGGTCGGCCATCGGGCTCTAGGAGTCCAGCGCCGCGATCACGGCGGCGGTAAATCGCTCGATATCGCCATCGGCCATGCCAACGACATTGAAGCGCCCGCTGTCGGCCATGTAGATCGCGTCCTGCTCGCGCAGCTTGAGCACCTGCTCCCTGGACAGTGGGAGCATCGAGAACATGCCGAACTGGCGGCCGATGAAGGCCAGGCGCGGATCGGCCGCGGCGATCTGGCCGCGGACCCGGTTGATGCGGTCGCGGATCGCTGCCAGCTCGTCCAGCCAGCGCGCGCGAAGCCCGGCATCGTCGAGAATGATGCGCACGGTCGCGGCGCCATGATCGGGCGGCATCGACCACATCTCGCGCGAGTTCTGAAGTGTGTGCGCCATCGCCCGAGCAGTCGTTTCGGGCGCTGCCGATTTGATCCACAACGATCCGACACGATCGCGATAACAGCTGAAATTCTTGTCGCAGCTTTGCGCCACGATGACCTCGTCGCACGCTGCGACAATCGCCCGCAGCCCGCCCGCGTCCTCCTCGAGACCGCGGCCAAGGCCCTGGTAGGCAATATCGATGAACGGGATCAGCCCGCGTTGTGCGCAGACCCGCGCGACCTCCGCCCATTGGTCCGCGTCGAGGTCGGCGCCGGTCGGATTATGGCAACAGCCGTGGAGCAGCGCGACGTCGCCCGCCGCCGCCTTGCCCAGCGCATCGATCATCGAATCGAAGCGAACCGAGCCCTCGCCCGGCTCGTAATATGGATAGTCTGCAGTCTCCAGCCCGACGCCGTGAATGACCGGCGGATGGTTGGGCCAGGTCGGCGTCCCGATATGCACGCGGGCCTGCGCATTGACCTGGGCCAGCAACTGGAAGCCAAGCCGCAGCGCACCGCAACCGCCCGGCGTCTGGACCCCGTCGATCGCCCGATCGTCATTGACCGCGCCGAACAGCAATGGCCGAATGAGCTCGGCGAAGCGGCGGTCGCCGCGCCCGCCGAGATAGGCCTTGGTGTCCTGGCTATCGAGCAATCGCTGCTCGGCATCCTTGGTCACCTTGAGGATCGGGGTGCGCCCGGCGCCGTCGCGGAACACGCCGACACCGACGTCGATCTTGTGACTGCGCTCGTCGGCGGCGATCAGGCCGATCAACGCCAGCAGGCTGTCCGCCTGAACTTCGGGGAGGACGGCCAGGCCGCGGGCTTTGGTATCGCTCAGCATGGGCGCGCGATTAGCCGCTTCATGAATCATAATCCACTGCCACGCCATCGCCGACCGGCACCGACTGGCAGGTCAGCACATAGCCGGCCGCGACCTCCTCGTCCGACAGGCCGTAATGGACCGCCATCTCGACCTTGCCCTTGACGATTTTGGCGCGGCAAGTGGCACAGACCCCGGCCTTGCACGCGAACGGCGCGGGCAGGCCCGCCTCTCGCGCGCTGTCGAGGATATTGTCGCCGTTGAACTCGACCTTGCGTGTGCGCCCGTCGAGCGTCACCGCCATTGTCAGCCCCTTGGCCTCGGCCTGCGCCGCCTGCAATGCGGCGGCGACCGCGGCCGATGGACGGCCCGCCGTAAACCGCTCGATATGCACCCTGGCCTTGTCCACGCCGGTCGCGAGCAGCACCTTTTCGGCCGAATCCATCATAGGCCCGGGGCCGCAGATGAACCATTCGTCGATGGCCTTGGGGTCGCAAATCAATTGCTCGACCACATTGGTGCACATGGCCTCGTCGAGCATGCCGTTGAACAAGGCGATGTCCTGCTCTTCCTCGGCGAGGAAGTGAAAGAGCTCAAATCGCCCCATATAGCGGTCTTTGAGGTCGGCCAAAGCGTCGAGGAAGATGACCGAGGCGCTGTCGCGATTGCCGTAGAACAGGGTGAAGCGGCTGTCCGCCTCGATCGACAGCGCGGTCCGCGCGAGCGAGATGATGGGCGTGATCCCCGAGCCGCCGGCGAAAGCCGCATAATACTTCTTCTGCCCCTCGACGAAGGGCAGGGTAAAGCTGCCGTGCGGCGGCATGACCGCGATCCGCTGGCCGGTCTTGAGCTCGGTCGCGACCCAGTTGGAGAAAACGCCGCCGGCAATGCGCTTGACCGTCACCATCAGATCTTCGTCGGCGGGCGCGGTACACAGCGAATAATTGCGCCGCACTTCCGCCCCGTCGATGACGCTCATCAGGGTCAAATGCTGGCCCGCCTTGAAGCGGAACAACTCGGCCAGGTCATAGGGCACGGCAAAGCGGATCGACATCGCGTCGTCGGTCTCGGGGATGATCTCGGCGACCTCGAGCGCATGAAAATGCTCGGCCATCAGCAGCCGCTCACCACTTGGCGTCGGGGTAGGTGCGCGGCAGATATTGCATTGCCGCCAGCAAATGGCCGAGGTGCTCGCTATGGTGACCGCGCCGGCCGCCCAGGATGGGGCGCAGATCGGGCGGCAATTGCAGCCCCGCCTCGATCAGCACCGCCTCAATCGCTTTATAATATTCGGTCTCGAAATTGCGCGGGTCGGACACCGTCTGGCGAGCGATCATTTCCTCCAGGCAGTCGTCGACCTCGAACAATTCGGGGACGAAGCGCCAGCACCAGTCGATCCCGTCGATCATTCGCTGGCGGCTTTCGTCGGTGCCGTCGCCAAGGCGAATGGTCCAGTCGCTGGCCAGCTCGCGGTGATAGCCGACTTCCTTGACCGCCTTGGCCGCGAATTCGTGCAGGAATTTGTCCGGGCTTTCGGTCAGATCGCGCAGCAGCATGTGTTGCCAGGTCGAGAACAACAATTGACGCGCGATGGTCTGCGCGAAGTCGCCGTTGGGCTGTTCCACCAGCAGGCAGTTCTTGAAGTCGAGCACGTCGCGATGAAACGCCATGTCGTCGGCATCGCCATTATTGGCATGGTCAAGCAACAGCGTCGCCTGACCGATGAAATCGAGCGCGAGGTTGGCGAGACTGAGGTCGACCTCCAGCGCGGGCGCATGGCCGCACCATTCGCCGAGCCGCTGGCCAAGGATCAGCGCATCGTCGCCAAATCGCACCAGATAGTTGAAATAGGCGTCCTCGAGCGGGTCGCTACCCGCCTCGACGTCTTCGTCGAAGGCACCGCCGTCGGGCGCGGCCTTGGCCTTATCCAGGACATCCTTTACGTAGGTCGGCAGGCTCGGCATCAGATGTGCGTGACCTCGTCCGGAATGTCGTAAAAGGTCGGGTGGCGATAGACCTTGTCGGCCGCAGGCTCGAACAATTCGCCGCTGTCGGCCGGGTCGCTCGCGACAATGTCGGTCGATTTCACGACCCACAGGGACACCCCCTCCATCCGCCGCGTATAGGTGTCGCGGGCATGGGCAAGCGCAAGTTTGGGGTCCGGCGCATGGACGCTACCAACGTGGCGGTGGCTAAGACCGCCCTTGGCGCGAACGAACACTTCCCACAGCGGCCAGTCGTGACCGTGACTCATACACTCTCCTGGTCATTGCGAGCGAAGCGAACCAAACCAATCGCAACCGAAAGGACACTTGGATTGCCACGTCGCTGCGCTCCTCGCAATGACGAGGGCGATTGTCTAGGCGGCTTGGCGCCGACTGACCCTCTTCGCTTCATAAGCGTCGGCGGCGTCGCGGACCCAGGCTCCCTTGTCCCACGCATCGCGGCGATCCTTCATCCGTTCCTTGGCGACCGGGCCTTCGCCGCGCACGACAGCGTAAAATTCTTCCCAGTCGACCGCTCCGAAATCATAGCCGCCGCGGCCCTCGTCCTTGGTTTCGTTCCACTTGAGGTCGGGATCGGGAACAGTAAGGCCGAGATATTCGGCTTGGGGGACGGTGATATCGACGAACTTCTGGCGCAATTCGTCATTGGTTTCGCGCTTGATCCGCCAGCGCATCGACTGCGCGGTATTGGGCGAATTGTCGTCGGGCGGGCCGAACATCATCAGGCTCGGCCACCACCAGCGGTTGAACGCGTCCTGCGCCATGCGCTGTTGCTGCGCAGTGCCATTGGCAAGCACGATCATCGCTTCATAACCCTGGCGCTGGTGAAAGTTTTCTTCCTTGCAGATGCGGACCATCGCCCGGGCATAGGGCCCATAGCTGGTGCGCTGCAGCGGCACCTGGTTCATGATCGCCGCGCCATCGACCAGCCAGCCGATCGCGGCAATGTCGGCCCAGGTGAGCGTCGGATAATTGAAGATCGTACTGTATTTCGCTTTGCCGCTGTGAAGCGCCAGAACCATCTCCTCGCGGCTAGTGCCGAGCGTTTCCGCCGCGCAATAGAGGTAGAGGCCGTGTCCCGCCTCGTCCTGGACCTTGGCGAGCAGGATCGCCTTGCGCCGCAGGCTCGGGGCACGACTGATCCAATTGCCTTCGGGCAGCATGCCGACGATCTCGCTATGCGCATGTTGGCTGATCTGCCGGGTCAGCGTTCGGCGATAAGCCTCGGGCATCCAATCCTTGGGCTCGATGAATTCATCCGCCGCGACGCGCGCCTCGAACGCTTCGAGCAGGACGGGGTCCTCGATCGTCTCGATCTTCGCCGTCTTGGTGAGTTCAGTGGTGTACATGGGTCTTGCTCTAGCCTCTGCGGCCCAAACGTTCAAACCTCGAGGATGTGCCCGCCGACGGTTCGGCTAGTGCCGGTGAATTCGGCGATTCGGCGGCCGTCGCTGGTGGTGATCGCGCAGCGGGTCATGCCGGTCCGCCCTTCGCGCAGGATTTCCTCGGCCTCGGCCACCAACGTCTCGCCGCCGCTGGCGGGGTTGAGGAAGGTGATCGTGCAATAGGCCGCGACGCTGCGCTCGTTGGCACCGTTGCAAACATAGGCGAAGGCGGTGTCGGCAAGCGCGAAGATGATCCCGCCATGCGCCGTCCGATGGCCGTTGAGCATGTCTTCCCGCACCGGCATCGACACCCGCGCATAGCCCACGCGCGCTTCCTCGATGACCATGTTCCACGCCGGCCCCGTGCCTTCGGCGGCAAGCATCGCGTGAGCGACGTTCGAGGCGAGTTCGTTGGCGTCCATGGCCTACCCCCTATCGTGATCCTGAACTTGTTTCAGCATCCATTTTGTTCGAAGTGCTGGGCGGTGGAGGAAATTGTGCCCGATTACGACACCATCCAATTCGAACCCGGCGCGATCGCGCGGGTCACGCTCAACCGGCCGGACCGGCTCAACAGCTTCACTCGCGCCATGCATTCCGAATTGCGCGACGCGCTCGGCAATCTTGGCGAGGCGCGAGTGGTCGTTATCAGCGGCGCCGGGCGCGGCTTCTGCGCTGGTCAGGACCTCAACGACCGCGCGGTCAGCGCCGACAGCGGGCCGACCGATCTCGGTGCGACGGTCGAAGAGTGCTGGAATCCGCTCGTCCGCCTGCTCGCCGATCTGCCCCAGCCGGTCATCGCCAAGGTCAACGGGGTTGCGGCCGGTGCGGGCGCTAGCTTGGCGCTCGCCTGTGACCTGACGGTCGCGGCGCGGTCGGCCAAGTTCATCCAGAGCTTCTCCGCGCTCGGGCTGGTCCCCGATACGGGCGGCAGCTGGCACTTGACCCGCCACTTGGGCCAGCAGCGGGCGATGGGGCTGGCGCTGACCGGTGAACCCCTGCCAGCCGAACAAGCCGCCGAATGGGGCCTCATCTGGAAATGCGTCGATGATCAGGAGCTGGACGCCGAGGTTGATGCGCTGGCCGCTCGGCTGGCCGCGCTTCCGCCGCTCGGCCTGGCCGCGATCAAGCAGATGATCCGCACCAGCTGGAGCCGAAGCCTCGATCAGGAACTCGACCTCCAGCGCGACGAAATGCGCCGCTTGGGCTTCACCGCCGATTACCGCGAGGGCGTCAGCGCCTTCCTTGAAAAGCGCCCAGCGACATTCACCGGCCGCTAGCGCGCGATCAGGACGTCGCCAGTGTTGGGCGCGAACGCGCCCGCGGTGGGCGTAGCGCCAATTGCAGTGACCCCGGTAAAATAGGGCGGAAGCGACCGAACGCCTTTGATGCCGAAGCCGCTACGCAATTCGTAATGAAGGTGCGGGATCGGCGTCGCACCCGAATTGCCGATACGCGCAACTTGTTGGCCCGAGCGGACCCGGTCGCCAACTTTCACGGTCACGCTGCCTGAGCGCAAATGGCTCATGGCGCTCATTTCGCCGCGGCCATGGTCGATCAGCACATAATTGCCCGAGGGATCCATCTGGTCTTCGGTGATCGGATCCTTGGCGTATTTCTCGCTCCCCAGCGCATTGTCGCTTTCGCTACCATGAACCGCGACGACAACGCCGTCGCCGGGCGCGAAAACGGGCGCGTTCCAGCCATAAAAGTCCTCCAGCCGGCTGTCGTTTCCATGCGCCAGATTGCCCTTCGCGTCGATCGGGATGAAGTCGAGCGCGAACCGCCACGGATTGTCGGTCACGCCGAACGCCCGAAAGCCCGGCGCGATGTGCCAGTCGTCGCGGCGATGGTGCGACAGGACGTCATAACCATCATAGACGATGACGCGCCCCTTGAGCGGGAATCGCAGCCGCGCCTTGGTCGTGCAGTCTTTGGGAGTGACCTTGACGGTCGCGTTAGACCCATTGTCGAACGACACGGCAAAATCGATATATGCCGCGCGTTGCGGGTGGTCGAACGTAAACGGGTTGAAGACCAGTGCCTCGCCGCGCGCCGGGATCGTGCGCGCCGCGCCTAGAGTCGCAGTTGCACCTTGCCACAGCAAACGCTGCTCGATGAGCTCGCCAGCCGTGTTGCGGGCGCTGGCGCGGATTTCGGTAATCGTCACCGCTTGCGCACCAGGATTGCGGATATCGAGGTCGAAATTGAGGTTGCGGTTGGATCGTGCGTCGGCGCACACGCGCTCCGGATTGATGGTCACAGTCGGCGACGGGTCGGCGGGTCCGGCGGCGACAAGCATGAGCAGAAATGGTGTCATAGTCATATAATACGGCGGAACTTGTCACGATGCAAGACGGTCAGGCCCCGGCACTCTGCGCGAACGACCAGGCGGTGTTGGCCAGCATCGGCACCTTCTGCGCCATTTCGGCGGCGTCTGCGTTGCTCGCGGTGCCGTCGCTGACGCGCTTTTTGATGCCCTGGACGATGCTTGCGAGCCGGAACAGGTTGAAGGCGAAATACCAGTCGAGCTTGCCCGCGACCGCGATGCCCGATCGCGCCGAGTAGCGCGCCACGATGGCCTGCAGCGAGGGAATGCCGAGGCGGTCGAGGTCGAGCCCGGCAAGCCCGGTGGCCATGTCGCGCGCGGGCATCATCCATTGCATCGCCAGATAGGAAAAATCGGCGAGCGGATCGCCCAATGTCGCCAATTCCCAGTCGAGAACTGCAGTCAGTCGCCCGCCGTCGAACAGCGCATTGTCGATCCGATAATCGCCATGGACGATCGCGGTGCGCGCCTGGTCGGGCAGGTTTCGCGGGAGAAACTCGATCAGCTGCTCCATGGCTTCCAGATCGTCGGTCTGGCTGTCGCGATATTGCCGGGTCCAGCGGGTCACCTGGCGCTCGAAATAATTGCCCGCGCGCCCGAAGTCCCCCAGCCCGACCTCTTGAGGATCGATACGGTGCAGGTCGGCCAGTGTGTCGACGAGGCCCTCATAGACTGCGGTTCGCTCGGCCGGCGTGCTGTCTGGCAGTGCGCCAATGCCGTGCGACACGCCGCCAACACGCTCCATCACGTAAAAGATCGAGCCGATCACCGCCGGGTCGTCGCACGAAGCATAAGGCCGCGGGACTGGGAATCCGGTCGGGTGGAGCGCTGCGATCAACCGATATTCGCGGTCCACGGCGTGGGCGGACTTCAACAGCTCTCCGAACGGTTTGCGGCGGAGTACGTAATCGCCCGAGGTGGCTGCGATCAAATAGGTTGGATTGGACTGGCCGGCGGCAAATTTGCTCAACTCAAACGGTCCGGTGAAACCCGCGACATTGGCCCTCAGCCAATCACCCAGCCGCGCGCCATCGATCGGGTCTGCTTCGCTCACCGGTATTTCTTCATCTCCAACCGGCTGATGGCACGGCGGTGCACTTCGTCGGGTCCATCGGCCAGGCGCAGCGTGCGGATTTGCGCATAAGTGCGCGCCAAGCCCGCATCGTCGCTGACGCCCGCGGCGCCGAATGCCTGGATGGCGTCGTCGATGATCTTGAGCGCCATCAAGGGAGCGGCGACCTTGATCATCGCAATTTCGCCCTGCGCCGCTTTGTTGCCGGCACGATCCATCATGTCGGCCGCCTTGAGGCACAACAGCCGCGTCATTTCGATATCGATCCGGGCATTGGCGATGCGTTCCTCCCACACGCCCTGCTCGGCGATGGTCTTGCCGAACGCGCTGCGGCTCATCAGCCGCCGGACCATCGCCTCGAGCGCTTCCTCGGCGGCGCCGATGGTCCGCATGCAATGGTGGATCCGGCCCGGCCCGAGGCGACCCTGCGCGATCTCGAAGCCGCGGCCCTTGCCGAGCAGCATCGCCGAGCCCGGCAGTTTCACATTGTCGAGCCGGATTTCCATATGGCCGTGGGGGGCATCGTCATAACCGAACACCGGCAGGTGCCGCTCGATCGTCACCCCGGTCGCGTCGAGCGGCAGGAGCAGCATTGACTGCTGCTGGTGCGTTTCCGCGTTCGGGTCCGTCTTGCCCATCAGGATTGCGATCTTGCAGCGCGGATCGCCCGCCCCGCTCGACCACCATTTGCGGCCGTTGACGACATAGCCATTGCCGTCGGGCTCGATCCGGCACTGGATGTTGGTCGCGTCGGATGAGGCGACATCGGGCTCGGTCATCAGGAAGGCGGAGCGGATGTCCCCCTTCATCAGCGGCCCCAGCCACTCCTCCTTTTGCTCGCGCGTTCCATAGCGATTGAGGACTTCCATATTGCCGGTGTCGGGGGCCGAGCAATTGAATGTCTCGCTCGACCACAACAGCCGCCCCATCTCCTCCGCGCAGAACGCATATTCGAGGTTGCTCAGCCCCGGCCCGTCGAAGCGGAACGTGGCGTCGACCGGCACCGCGCCGTGGCTTGGCGGCATGAACAGGTTCCACAGCCCGGCCGCGCGCGCCTTCTGCTTCAGTTCCTCGACGACCGGCAGGACCTTCCACCGCTCCCCCTGCGCTTGCTGCGCGTCATAGTCCTTGGCGCGGGGGCGGACGTCGCTGTCCATGAACGCGCGAACCTTGTCGCGCCAGGTGGTCTGTTGGGGGTCCAGGCTGAAATCCATCGGCCACGGCTATCACAGGCTTTTCGCCGCCGCTATGCCGCCTGCATGAGCAACAGATCGTCATGAGCAACAGATTGGCAGGCAAGGTCGCGATCGTCACCGGCGCGGCTTCGGGCATCGGCAAAGCGAGCGTCGAGCTGTTTCGAGCCGAGGGCGCGACCGTCGTCGGTGCGGACCTCAGCGACGGCGCGGACGTGGTAGCCGATGCAGGCAGCGAAACGGCAGTGCGCGATCTCGTCGCCACGGTCGTGGCCAAGCATGGCCGGCTCGACATTTTCTTCGCCAATGCCGGTGTCTCCGGAGGAATGGCTGACCTGATCGACCAGAATGAGGACGATTGGGCGCAAGTGCTGCGGATCAATCTCACCGGCTGCGCGATGGCCATCAAATATGCCGCGCCGGCGATGGCCGAGTGCGGCGCCAAGGGCTCGATCATCTGCACCGCCAGCGTCGCCGGGCTTCGTTCGGGCGCCGGTGGAGCCGCCTATTCGGCGTCGAAGGCGGGGGTCATCAACCTCGTCCAGAACGCCTGCCAGCAGCTCGGCGGGTCGGGCATCCGGGTCAATGCCATCTGTCCCGGCCTCATCGAAACCGGCATGACCCAGGCGATGTACGACGCCGCGCGCGAACGCGGACAGGAACGGCGCGTCGGCGAATTGAACCCGTTGCGCCGCGGCGGCGAACCGATCGAGATCGCCCACGCCGCATTGTTCCTGGCCTCCGACGACAGTTCGTATGTCGATGGCCATGCGCTAGTCGTCGATGGCGGCTTGTCATCGAGCCATCCGACTGCGCGCAACTTCGACTTCAAGATGCTCAAGCCGCGCTAGGATTTCCGTTCGTGACGTTGATTGCCCTATTGCTGGCCGCCGCCGCCGAGCTTGCCGCCCCCACTCAGACCGACGCGATCATCGTTACCGCGCCGGCACCGCCGAGCCGGGTCCAGCCGCCCACCGTCGGCCATGACGACGAGCAATTGATCGACCTCCAGCCCAGCGCTGCGGGTGATACGCTGCGCGACTTGCCGGGCGTGTCGATCCGCCCCAATTCGCGCGGCGAAACGATTGCTCGGGTGCGCGGTGCGGAGGAGCGCCAGACCCAGGTTTTCCTCGACGGCGCGCCGCTGATCGTGCCGTGGGACGGCCGGTCCGACATCGGCATCATCCCCGCCGGACTGATCGGGTCGGTCAAGGTCGTGAAGGGCTCGACCCCGATCGAATATGGAGCGAATGCCGTCGCCGGCGTGGTTGACTTCACGACTCGCTCGTCCCGCGAGCGAACGGTTCGGGCGAGCATGAGCATCGGTCCGATGGGCTATGCCGATGGTTGGGCAGTGGCGACCGCGCCACTTAGCGAGGAAGTGGCAGCGACACTGTCGGTCGCCGGGCTGACGCGCGATGCCCAGCCGATCGCGTCACATGGCGCGCTGCCGTTCAGCCAGGACGGATCGAACCGCCGCACCAACACCGACCTCGACAGCCTCAGCTTGTTCGGCGGGATCGACCTTGCGCGCGGGCCGATTCAGGCGCGCATCGGGCTGCTGCGCGTCTCGGCCAAGCGCGGCATTGCGCCCGAAAGCGACCGCGACCCGGCGGTCGATGCGCCGCGCTACTGGCGCTACCCGGACATCGATCTCACCCAGCTCAATCTTGCGGCCAAATCGGACCTTGGCCGCGCCGAGCTCCGTCTGACCGGATGGCGGCAGTGGTTCGACCAGGAAATCGTCCAATTTACGCGCGCTGATTACCAGACGGTTCGCGCCCGCGAAGACGACCGCGACGACACGCTTGGCGGTCGCGCAGTGCTCGCGGTCCCGCTCGGCTGGGTCGACCTGCGTCTGGTTGCCAATGGCGCGACCAGCACCCATCGCCAGGTCGACACGAATGCCGCCGGGACCGCCGGGCCGCGCCTTACATTCCGCCAGGAGTTGATCAGTCTGGGCGGCGAGACGGATGTTCCGGTCGGGCGCGGCGCGGCCAGTTTTGGGCTCGCTTGGGACCGATCGTCGAACCCGCGAACCGGCGACAAGCCCGCCCAGCCCGCGAAGGATGCGCTGGCGTTGACCGCGGCGCTTCGCCAACCGCTCGGCTCGGCGTTGACGCTGACCGCCTCGGCCGGGCGCCGCAACCGCTTCCCCAGTGCTCGCGAATTGTTTGGCGAAGCGCTGGGCCGGTTCGTGCCTAATCCCGACCTCGAGCCCGAACAAAGCTGGTTGTTCGACCTCGACCTTGCCGGGTCGCGCGGGCCGCTAAGCTTTAGTGTCAATCCGTTCCTGATCCTCAGCAAGCATACGATTGCGCAGCGCATCGTCACGATTGCCGGTGTGCGCAAGCGCCAGCGTTTCAACCTCACCGGCTCGACCAGCTTTGGGGTCGATGTCGGCGGCAAGGCGGCGCTAGGCGATGGTCTCGATCTCGATTTCGGGGCAAGCTTGCTGCGCGCCCGGGCCAAGGGTGAGGATCTGCCGTTCAAGCGCCTCGTCCAGCGACCGTCTTTTGAAGCCTATGCGGCGCTCGACTGGCAGGCGAACCCGCGCTTGTGGCTGCGCGGGGAAGCGCGCGCGATTGGCGGAGCGGTCGATCTTGCGCCCAACGGTACGAAGGCGCGGCTGAAACCTGGCCAGGAACTGAATTTGCGCGCGCGCTACCGCATTGCCATGGTCGCCGGACAGGATGTGTCGATCATGGCCAATGTCGATAATATCCTTGATGGTGTCGTCACGCCCCAGCTTGGACTACCACTGCCGGGACGCAGCTTCCGGCTCGGACTGATGCTATCGCAATGAAGATTGAAAGGTTTCAAATGGGCCTGCTCGACCGCCGTCAATTCCTGACCGCAGCCGGAATTGCCGGTGCTAGCACAGCCACAGCGCGCGCCTCCGCCGCCATTGCCCGGCCCGATTGGAGCGCGCTCAAGGCCCGGCTCGGCGAGCGCTTGCAGCCGGTGCGATCCCCGCTGGTCGCCGCGCGGAGCAGCGCTGCCGGGGTCGATGCGCTATTCGCCAATTTGAAAAACCCCTATTTCATCGGCGACGACCCGGCCCTGACCCAGACCTTGGGCTGGACCGACGCCTGGACCAGCCAGCCGAGCAGCTATGTCGTCGCCGCGCAGAGCGCCGCCGATGTCGCGGCCGCGGTCGATTTTGCGCGGACGAGCGGGGTTCGTCTGGTCGTCAAGGGCGGCGGCCACAGCTATTTTGGCAATAGCAATGCCGCCAACTCGCTTCTGTTGTGGACCAAGAAGCTCGACCGGATCGAACAACATGAGGCGTTCGTCCCAACGGGTGCTCCGCCCGCGACCCGGGGTGAAGCGGCGGTGTCGGTCGGCGCTGGCTGCCTGTGGGGCCGGGTCTATCATGAGACGATGGTCAAGCATGGCCGTTACGTCCAGGGCGGCGGCTGCCTCACGGTGGGCGTGGCCGGCTTCGTCCAGGGCGGCGGCTTCGGCAGCCTGTCCAAGGCTTTCGGGACGGGCGCGTCCAACCTTCTCGAAGCCGAAGTGGTGACCGCCGACGGCCGCGTTCGGATCGTCAATCCATGGCGCGATCCGGAGCTGTTCTTCGCGCTTAGCGGGGGCAGCGGCGGGACCTTTGGAATCGTCACCCGGTTGACCATGCGGACCCACGAATTGCCGGCCGAAATCGGTGCCGCCTTGTTCGAAGTGACCGCCCGCGACGAGCGCAGCTGGCGTGCGCTGGTCGAGCGGACCATGGCCCATTATGCCGATCATTTATTCAATCCGCATTGGGGCGAGCAGATCCGCTTCGAGCGCCGCACGATGTCGGTAGCGATGGTCTCGCAAGGCCTCGACAAGGCCCAGATAGAGCGTGCGTGGAAACCCTTGTTCGACTGGATCAAGGCTCAAGGTGACGATTATGCGCTTGCCGGAGAGCCGCTGCTGCTGGCTATCCCGGCGCGCCAGTTCTGGAACCCCGCGTTCCTCAAATCCCTGCCCGGAGTCGTCCTGTCGGACAACCGCCCCGGAGCCAGCGCCGACAACGTCTTCTGGGCCGGCAACCTCAGCGAAACCGGCCAGGTCCTCCACGCCTACAAGTCGCGCTGGATCCCGCAACGGCTGCTACGCGATGCCGGCCGCAAGCGCCTGGTCGACGCAATCCTTGCCGGGGCCGCGGAGTGGAGTGTCAGCCTGCATATGAACAAAGGCCTTGCCGGCGGCGATGCGGCGCAAGTCGGCCGGGTCCGTTCGACCGCAACCAACCCTGCGGTGCTCGACGCCTTCGCACTGGTCATCGTTGCCGCCGAAGGCCCGCCGGCGTGGCCGGGCATTGCCGGGCACGAGCCGGACCTCGCGACCGGTCGCGCCGACGCCGCCGGGGTCGCCCGCGCCTTCGCGCCGTTCGAGCGGCTGGTCCCGGGCGGCGGCTGCTACGTCAGCGAGGCCGATTACTTCGGTCGCGACTGGCGAAGCGCCTATTGGGGCAGCAATTACGGTCGCTTGCTCCGCGCCAAACGCCGTTACGACCCGGCCAATTTCTTCCGCGGTCATCATACCGTCGGCACCTAGCGCTCAAGCGCGCACCCGAGACCTATTGAGAGCTACGGAACAGCAGCAATGAAGACCATCCAACTCCTCAATTACGAGCGCGGCCGCTGGCTTGCCGGCGATGGCGGGCGGGCCGACATCATGAGTGCGATCGACGGCAGCGTAATTGCTACGACCGGCTCCAGCGGCGTCGATTTCGCGGCCATGCTGGCTCACGCCCGCGACATCGGCGGCCCGGCGTTGCGCGCGATGACCTTCCACCAGCGGGCACGGATGCTCAAGGGTTTGGGCCTGGCGATCATGGCCCGCAAGGAGGAGCTTTACGCCCTCAATCCGCTCAGCGGCGCCACCCGCAAGGACGGCTGGATCGACATCGAGGGCGGGGCGATGACTCTTCTCTCCTTCTCGTCCAAGGGCCGCCGCGAGCTGCCCGATGCGCATGTCCTGCTCGATGGCGATGTCGAGCCCTTGGGCAAAACCGGCAGCTTCGTTGGCCAGCACATCTACACCCCGCTGCAGGGCGCAGCGGTGCATATCAACGCGTTCAATTTTCCGGTCTGGGGCATGCTCGAGAAGCTTGGCCCGACGTTGCTCGCGGGGATGCCGGCGATCGTCAAACCGGCCAGCTCGACCGCCTATCTGTGCGAAGCGGCGTTCCGGATCTTGATCGAGACCGGGCTGGTGCCCGACGGCGCACTGCAGTTGATCGTCGGCGGCGTCGGCGATTTGTTCGATCATCTGGGCGGGCAGGACGTAGTCAGCTTCACCGGCTCGGCATCGACTGCCAACAAGCTCAAGAGCCACCCCGTCGTGCTCCGCGAAAGCGTCAAGTTCGTCGCTGAGCAGGACAGTTTGAACGCCTCCGTCCTCGGCCCCGACGCGGGTCCCGAAACACCGGAATTCGACCTGTTCGTCAAGGAAGTGGTCAATGAAATGACGGTCAAGGCGGGGCAAAAATGCACCGCCATCCGCCGCGCTTTGGCCCCGGTTGAATATCTCGACGCGGTCGAGCAGGCGATCCGCGACCGCCTGGCCAAGACTATCGTCGGCGATCCGCGCGACGAGGCCAGCCGGATGGGCGCGCTGGTCAGCTGCGCCCAACGCGACGACGTCCGTGG
>JBDSEL010000119.1:0-12929 GCA_039920065.1 Sphingomicrobium sp.
CCCTGATGGCCCGCCTCGGTTCCTGGATCGAGCCCCACAAAGAGGGCATTTATGTAAAGCCTGCGGACGCCTGGGTCGATCCGTCGCTGCCGAAGCCGCGCGCCCTCGTCACCCACGGCCATGCCGACCATGCCCGCGGCGGCCACGATGCGGTGTGGGCGACCGCCGAAACCCTGGCCATCATGGGCGTTCGCTACGGCACCCAGTCGGGCCATCCGGTGGCTTATGGCGAGACCGTGAAGGTGGGCGAGGTCGAAGTCAGCTTCGTCCCCGCCGGACATGTGCTTGGAAGCGCGCAGATCATCCTCGACTATGCCGGCGAGCGGGTGGTCGTGTCGGGCGACTACAAGCGCCGCCCGGACCCCACCTGCGCCCCGTTCGAAGTCGTGCCGTGCGACATTTTCATTACCGAGGCGACCTTCGGCCTGCCGGTCTTCCGCCACCCCGATACCGGCAGCGAGATCGACCGGCTACTGCAGCGGCTCCACGCCGAACCCGACCGCTGCGTGCTGGTCGGCGCGTATGCGCTGGGCAAGGCGCAGCGGGTCATCGCCGAGCTGCGCGGTCGTGGCCATGACGACCCGATCTACTATCACGGAGCGATGGAGCGGTTGTGCAACCTCTATCGCGAGCTCGGGGTCGAGCTCGGCGAGCTGCGGCCCGCGACCGGTGTCCCCAAGGACGAGCTCAAGGGGCGGATCATCATCGCCCCGCCGGGCGCGCTCAACGACCGCTGGTCGCGCCGGCTGCCCGACCCGATCACCGCCATGGCCTCGGGCTGGATGCGGATTCGGCAGCGCGCTCGCCAGCGCAATGTGGAGCTTCCGCTGGTCATTTCCGACCACAGCGATTGGGATGAGCTGACGCAGACGATCAAGGATGTCGCGCCGCGCGAAGTGTGGATCACCCACGGCCGCGAAGACGCGCTCAAACATTGGTGCTTGCTTCACCAGATCAAGGCGCGTGAGCTCAACCTGGTCGGCTATGAGGGCGAGGACGAGGACGAATGACGATCAGGCGGGAAGGTCGTCCCAGCTGAGCTCGAGATCGAGATCGAAGTCGGTCGCGCGCTTGACCGCATAGGCCAGGCCGGCGATTACCACCGCACCAAGTGCGACTAAAATGCCCGGCTTCATCCGCTTGAGGGGAACAGTCATTGGCAACCCCGCCTCTATCGTTAGGCGGCCGCTATAGCTCAAAAATCCTTACGACGGTGTGACTGAGCGACGACTGCGTGATTTCAGTGACTCACTGTTGCACGAATGACACCGGACTGGCCGAGCTGGGCGTCGATCTGCGCCATCAGGCGGTTACGGCCGGCCTCGTCGCGGGCTTCGGCGCGGGCGACCAGCACTTCCTGCGTGTTCGATGCGCGCAGCAGCCACCAGCCGTCGCCGGTCGAGACTCGCACGCCATCGGTCGAATCGACCGTCGCGCCTTCTGCGATCAAGCGATTGCGCACTTCCTCGACCACTACAAACTTGCGCGCCGCATCGACCGGAAAGCGCATTTCAGGGGTGGCGACCGACTTGGGCATGGCGTCCATCAGCTGGGTCAGGCTTTTGCCCGACGCGGCGATCGCCTCGATTAGCCGGACCGCGGCGTAGAGCGCGTCATCGAAGCCGTACCAGCGATGCTTGAAGAAGACGTGGCCACTCATTTCGCCCGCCAGCGGAGCGCCGGTTTCCTTCATCTTCGACTTGATCAGGCTGTGGCCGGTCTTCCACATCAACGGGGTCCCGCCCATGGCGCGGATCTCGTCGAACAACGTCTGGCTGGCCTTGACGTCGGCGATGATGGTCGCGCCGGGCAGCGCCTCGATCACCGGACGGGCGAGGATCGCGAGCAGCTGATCCCCCCAGACCACCCGGCCGCTGCCGTCGACCGCGCCGATGCGGTCGCCGTCACCGTCGAAGGCGATGCCGAAGTCGAGCTTGCGATAGGCGACCAGGCGCTTGAGGTCGGCAAGATTGGCTTCGACCGTGGGGTCGGGGTGGTGGTTGGGGAAAAGGCCGTCGACATCGGCGAAGATGACGTGATGATCGCCCGGCAGCCGTTCGACCAATTGCTCGAGCACCGGGCCGGCGGCGCCATTGCCCGCATCCCAGCCGATCTTGAATTTCCCGCCCTGGAAGTCCTCGACCAGCCGCTCGACATAGGCTTGGGCAATGTCGATGTCCTCGACCGTCCCCGCGCCGTTGCTCCACGAACCTGCGGCGGCGCGCGCGCCAAGGTCCTGGATCGCAGCACCGAAAATTGAATTGCCGCCAAGCAGCATCTTGAAGCCGTTGTAGTCCGCCGGATTGTGGCTGCCGGTGACCTGAATGCCACCAGCCACGTCGAGATGGTAGGTTGCAAAATAGAGCATCGGCGAGGGGCCCATGCCGATCCGGGCGACGTCGATCCCGCCCTCGGTCAGGCCGCGGACCAGCGCGTCCTCCAGTTCGGGCGAGTGCGTGCGGCCATCGCGGCCGACCGCGATCCGCCGGGCGCCCTGTTCGTGCGCCAGCGCGGCGAAGGTGCGGCCAAGGCCATAAGCGTCGGCCGGCCCAAGCGTGTCGCCGACAATGCCGCGAATGTCATATTCGCGCAGAACTGAAGGATTGAAGATGTGGCTGGTAGGATCGCTCATCGGGCGCGGATTAGCCGCTCGCGCACGCTTCAGCCAGCTGCCGCGATCGGCGCGTCACGCTCGCCGGCGCCGGGAATGCCGAGCCCGGCGATCATTTCCCGCAATTCCTGCCGCGCGGCGATGTGGCTTAGACCAACTTCGCCGAGCTGTTGGAGGTCGAGCAGGGTGATCCCTTTGGGGAACAGCTCGCGGTAGACGACCCGCTCGCCAAGCCCCGGGATGACTCGGAAACCGACCCGGCGGGCAAGCTCGTCGAGCGCCGCGCCAACCCGGCGCAGATTGTGCGATTCGATATGCTGCAGGCGGTTCCGGAGGACGACCCAATCGACGCTCTTGCCGGTCGATCGCGCGCGCTGGGTGCGGCTGTCCCAGATCAACTCGGCGTAGAAGCTGGGCTTGGTGATCTTGTAGGTTTCGGAATCGACCTGACCGATAAGGTCGAGGTCGACGAAGCTGTCGTTCATCGGCGTCACCAGCGTATCGGCCTTGAGGATCGCGGCCCGCGCGACCGGGTCGTCGCGCCCAGGGGTATCGACGACGATCACGTCGCAAGTCTCGGCGAGCCGGGCCAGCGCAGTATCGAGCGCCACTTCGCTCAGATCCTCGAGCACTTCAAAGCGCGCCTGGGGCAAATTGGCGTCGAGCTTGCGCATCGTGGCGGCGCGATTCTCAAGATAGCGGGTCATCGTGCGCTGGCGGCTGTCGAGGTCGAGCGCGCCGACCTTATGACCGGACGCGGCGAGCGCGATCGCGGTGTGGACCGCGGTAGTCGACTTGCCAGTGCCGCCCTTTTCATTGGCGAAAATAATGAAATGCGGCTGGCTCATCGCCCGAAACGCCCCTTGATCTTTTTCCCCGGCGCCAAGACAAGGCGCCTCCCGTCCCCCGCGATACCTGAGGGTCCCGAGGCGTGCAAACCGTTCGAAGTCATGATGAACTCGCCCGTGCGCGCGATGCACTGAGCGGCCGGGTGGCGTTGGTCCCGACCATGGGCGCGCTTCACGCCGGTCACCTCAAGCTGGCCGAGCAGGCGCGCAAGATCGCCGACCGGGTCATCGCCAGCATTTTCGTCAACCCGACCCAGTTCGGCCCCGGCGAAGACTTGTCGCGCTACCCGCGGCAGGAAGCGGCGGACGCGAATATGTTGGAGCGCGCCGGCTGCGACCTTTTATGGTTGCCCGCGCCCGGCGACCTCTATCCCGACGGGCTTGGCACCGACGTCCATGTTGCCGGGCTGTCCGAGCGGTGGGAGGGCGAGGCCCGGCCCGGCCATTTCGACGGTGTCGCGACGGTGGTCGCGCGGCTGCTGCGCGGTGCCCGGCCGGACGTCGCACTATTTGGCGAAAAGGATTTTCAGCAGCTTGCGGTAATCCGCCGGATGGTCGCCGACCTCGGGCTGCCGGTCGAGATCGTCGGCGTTCCCACCGTGCGCGACGCCGACGGCCTCGCTCTCTCATCGCGCAATGCGTATTTGAGCAAGGAGGAGCGCAAGCTCGCGTTGGCGCTGCCGATCGCGCTCGAACAGGCGCGCGATTCGATTCGCGGCGGCGGTGCGATCGGGCCGGCGCTGGCGACGGCCAAACAGAAGCTGATCGCGAATGGATTCCTCAAGGTCGACTATGTCGCGCTGGTCGATTCCGCGACGCTCGAGCCGCTGGCCGCGCCGAGCGATCGGCCGATGCGTCTGATCGCCGCCGCGACGCTGGGCAAGACGCGGCTGATCGACAATATCCCGGCCTAGCTCCACGCCGTCCGAAAATATGGTTTGCGTGCGTTAACCATTTGTTTGCTTCCGGCCGTCAATCCTCTCCCCAACAGGCAAGGGGAACGACCATGGGTGCAATTAGTCAGAAGGGCGCAGAATTCCTGATCCGGAGCCGCATCGCCGATGCCGAGGCCGGTGACGTCGATGCCTTGTTCGAACTTGGCATTACCTTTTCGACGGGCCGCGGCGACATGGCGGTCGACCTTATCGAAGCCCATAAATGGTTCAATTTGGCGGCCCTGTCGGGGTCGAGCGAGGGGCAGGAATGCCGCGCCGACATCGCCATGGAAATGACCGCCCGCGAAATCGCCGAAGCCCAGCGCCAAGCCCGCGCCTGGCTCGCAACAAGCGGAACCCAGCGCCGCGCGGCTTAAATCGCCAGGCGCACCAGAATGACCTGAACGCGGCGATTGGCCGCGAATGCAGCTTCGCTCGTGCCGGCGACCGCGACGCGCTCTTTTCCCCAGCTCGTCGCGGTCAGCTGGGCCGGCGGAACCCCGAACAAGATCAGATAATCGCGCACTTCCTGAGCGCGCCGTGCCCCCACCGCCAGCGCATGATCGCGCGTGTCGCCGGCCTCGGCATGACCCTCGATGCTGACGACGACTTCGGGATGGTGGCGAAGCCACGCCGCCTGCGCTCGCAGTGCCGCTTTGGCGGGCGTGCCGAGCCCCGCGCTGCTGCCGCCGAAAAAAACCGTGTCGGTGCCGGTGGCAATGCGGAATTCCTGGCGCAGCAGGTCGATGCCAAAAAGCTTGGGCGGCTGTGGGGCTGCGGCGACCGAGCCCCGGCGGACCTGCGCCGCACCGGGCGTAGCGAGCGCCGCGATCACTGCGGCGGCGATGGCCAAGCGGGCGATCATTCGCTCACTCCCGACCAGTCGGGGTCAGACCCGTCCTGGGCGGTTTCGACCCGCCGCGGGTCCTGGCCATCGAGCGAAACGCGATAGATTGCGTTGCGACCGTCGGCACCGGTGCGCTGGAACACCAGCTCGCGGCTCGACGGGGCCCAGTGCGCGCCTTCGTCCGATGGCCCGCTCGACAGGATTTTGGCGCCGCTGCCATCGGCCGTCATGAACCCGATGCGAAGCCCGTCGGCAGCGCGCCGGGTGAAGGCGATGGATTTGCCGTCGGGGCTCCACTCGGGCGCGGAATACCAGCCCGACGCGAACGTCAGGCGGCGCTGGCCAGACCCGTCGGCATTCATGACATAGAGCTGGGATGTGCCCGACCGGTCGCTCTCAAACACGATCTGCTGGCCGTCGGGTGAGAAACTGGGCGAGGTGTCGATGCCGGGTGCGGTGGTCAGCCGTTGGGCCGCGCCGCCGGCCGATCCGGCGACATGGATGTCGGTATTGATCCCTTGCAGCATCGAGAAAGCGATGCGCTGGCCATCGCTGGAAAAGCTCGGCGAAAAGCTGATCTGGGACCCGCTGAGCAACGAGCGGCGGCGGCCATCGGCGACATCGACCAGTTCGATATGCGGAGTTCCCCCGAGGAAGCTGGTGAACGCCACGGTCTGCGCCCCCGGCGACAGGCGCGGGGTGATGGCGAAGGCATCCTCCTTGGTCAGCACGAGCTGGTTGGTGCCGTCGCTGTCGACCATCGCGACCTTCTTGGTGCGCGCCGCGCCAGAACCCGATTCGGCGACAAAGGTGATGCGCGTGTCGAAGATGTCGGGCGCGCCGGTGACCGAGCTATAGGCCAGGCCCGAACATTTGTGCGCTGCCCGACGCCAGTCGGCAGCGGCGACGACGAAGCCCTTGCGGCCAAGCTCGCGCCCCTTGGCGACATCATAGACGTAGCAGCCGACCGTCAGTCGCCCGTCGGCGCGCGCCTGAACGAAGCCGGTCAGCAGCGCCTTGACGCCCTTGGCGCGCCACCGCGGAAAGCCCGGAGCAGTCACTTCGGGGAAGGAATAGAAATCCTTCTGATCGGGCCCGACCGGATAGAGTTCGCTGGTCGCCCTGAGGTCGGTGGCGATGAGCTGGGTCGCTTGCCACGCAATCGCCAGCGTCGATGAACCGTCCGCAAGCTTGACGTCATTGGGGGTCGATAGCGGCGGGATGGCGATGACCGCCGCCGCCGGCTGGCCCGGGTCCTGCGCCGACGCGGGGGCAGCGAGCAGCGCGGCACCGAACAAGGTCAACGCCAGTTTCAAGATGCTGTGCCCAATGCCATGAACTTGTCGAGCCACTCCTTGGGGTGCCGCCGCGGCCGCCCCGACCCGTCGAGGAAAGCAGCGACGATAATTGCCTCATTGAGCAATTCGCCACCGCGCATGACTCGTTGCTGAATCTCGACCGAGGAAGCGCGCACCTTCTGGATCGTGCTGAGGATCTGAAGGTCGTCGCCAAGGCGCGCCGGGCGCTTGTAGCGCAAATGCGCCTCGACCACCGCATAGGCGCTACCGCTAGCGGCGAGTTCGCTTTCCTGGTCGATTCCGCAAGCTCGCAACATGTCCGACCGGGCCCTCTCCATGAACTTCAGGTAATTGGCGTAATAGACGATGCCGTAGGCGTCGGTATCCTCGAAATAGACGGTCAGGGCGAAGTGGTGCTGGGCGTCGATGAACCCCCCGCGATAGGGCCGATCGAGGTCGTGCCCACTCATTTCGAGCCCTCCGTCCGGCTAACCGTGGCGACCGCGTCGACCATGTCGCCCGCGGCCAGCGCCAGCGCGCTTAAATGCATTCCCCAAGCCGGCAGGAACATGCCGAACAGGCCGACTTCGCCGCCGATGCGGTCGGTGCGCTTGTCCTTGGGGTCGGCATTGGTGCGGATCGACAGATAGCCGCGCTGGCCCTGGTTGAGGCAGCGTCCCGAGGCGAGGCCGGGAGTGCGGACGAACGGCGCGCTCGGCGCACCGCTGGTCGACCAGCGGATCGGGCCGCCCGGCACGGGCAGGCTGGAGCGCGCGTCCCAAATGTTGTCGAGCGCCTCCCAGCCGCTCGACCCCCAACGCGCCGGATTGACGCAAGCAACGGTCATGCCCGGCACTTTGGCATAGCCGAACATTGCCCCCGGAGGCGGCGCATTGCGCTCGCGATAGGGGTTCCAGCTGATCGCGCAGCGGGTCTGGCCGGGGCGGCTGCAAAGCGGAGTCGATTTGAGGTTGCCGCCGACCAGCTTGCCCTGCGGGACGAGCAAATCGTAGCCGGGCAGGATCGCAAGCTTCATCCGCCGCGCCAGCGCGGGTTCGCGCTCGATCTCGCGCTCGATCAACTCGATCAGCATCAGACTGCCCTGGCTCTCGCCGATCAGGACGAACGGACGCTCGGGTGCTCGGCGGCGGGCGAAGTCGCGAAAGGCAGCGGCGACATCGCGATAGGCGAGCAAGGCCGATCCGCTCGCGTCGGCGCCGGTTGCATAGGCGACCACCGTCGACAGGGTCATCTGGCGATAGAGCGGCGCGTAGACCCTGCACACGCTCGAAAAGCGCGCCGCCTGGACCTCTGCGATGCGGCGCTCCTCGCGGCCGGAGACTAGGTCGCTATTGGTGCCGCCGTCGCTCGACACGGTCGGATAGACGTAAAAGCAGTCGAGCGGCGGTTCCTTGGCGGCGACGGTGCGGATTTTCGCGCCATAGCCGTTGGGCCCAAGCTCGACCGTCTCGGCGGCACTTGCACACGGCCCGGGACGTCCCGGCAGGCACAGCCAGCGGCGGTCATCGGCGTAATTGGCGGCAGTGCCTGGCCGCGGTGCGGGCGGCGATTGCGCGGACGCGGCGCTTGCGGCCGCGAGTGCGGCGGTGACGAACAGCAATCGCAGCGGCTTCACTTGGCCTGCGCTCCCGGATCGAACCGGCCGGACTGGCTCCCCGCGGGCAAATCGAGCCCGAGGTGCGCATAGCCGCGGCCATTGAGACAGCGTCCACGTGCCGTCCGCGCGATGAGGCCAAGCTGAATGAGGAACGGTTCGATCACGTCCTCGATCGTATCGCGCGGCTCGCTCAGGCCCGCGGCCAGGGTTTCAACGCCGACCGGACCGCCGCCATAGAGATCGGCGATCATGGTCAAATATCGCCGGTCCATCGCGTCGAGTCCGAAGGCGTCGATCTCGAGCCGGGTCAAGGCATTGTCGGCGGCGCGGGCATCGACCACCGCGACCCCCGCGGCATGGGCGAAGTCGCGGACCCGGCGCAGCAAGCGCCCGGCAATGCGCGGCGTGCCGCGGCTGCGCCGGGCAATTTCGCGCGCGCCGTCGTCATTAAGCTCGGCGCCAAGCAGGCGCGCGGCGCGGCGCACAACCTGTTCCAATTCCTCGACCGAATAGAAATTGAGCCGCACCGGAATGCCGAAACGATCGCGCAATGGCGTGGTCAGCAGCCCCTGGCGAGTGGTCGCGCCGACCAAGGTGAACTTGGGCAGATCGATACGCACGCTACGGGCCGAAGGCCCTTCGCCAATCATCAGGTCGAGCGCGCGGTCCTCCATCGCCGGATAAAGCACTTCCTCGACGGCCGGATTGAGGCGGTGGATTTCGTCGATGAACAGGACGTCGCCGTCTTCGAGGTTGGTGAGCAGCGCAGCCAAATCGCCCGACTTGGCGATCACCGGCCCCGAAGTGGCGCGGAAGCCGACCCCCATTTCGCGCGCCAGGATTGCCGCCAAGGTCGTCTTGCCGAGCCCCGGCGGCCCGTGCAGCAAGACATGGTCGAGCGCCTCGCCGCGGGCTTTGGCGGCGCTGACGAACACCCGCAAATTCTCGCGCGCCGCCTTCTGGCCGATGAATTCGTCGAGGGTCTTCGGGCGCAGCGCCAGATCGGCATCCTCGGCGGTGCGTTCGGGCGTCGTGATTCGATCTGGGTCGGTGGCCATGGTCATGGCTTGCGCTTGGCCGGTTCGCGGCGCTGCCACGGCCAGCGGCCGTCGATCTCCAGCTCCAGGCTGAAGCTGAGGAAGGTCCGAATGATGATGATGATCGCCAAAACGACGACGCTGTCGAGGGTCGGTGCGACCGCCACGGTATCGATGATGTCGGCGGCGATGAGGAATTCGAGGCCGAGGAGGATCGAGCGGCCAAGGTTGGAGCGAAGCGCCGCAATGGCATCGGCGCGGCCCGCGCTGTCCATGAAGCGGACGAGGAAGATCAACAGGTTGATAAGCGCGCCAATGGTGATGATTGCGACGCCGACCAGTTCGAGCGCCTTGGCGACGTCGTGTGCGATCTGGGTGGCGAGGGTATCGAACATGGCGACGCCCATTCAACACAGGACTGCAGCGGGGGCAAGATTGCTCGGTCACGATGGCCCCACTAAAGGGTCGCGAACATTCCAATGAGGGGCAACCAATGATCCACATCGACCGCCGAACCATGATTGCGGGCAGCGCCGCTGCTTTTGCGCTCGCCGCCACCCCACTCCGCGCCCGCGCCGCAGCCTCATCCCCCGCGCAGGGCTGGTACCGCAACGCCATCGTCATCGATGGTCTCGGAGGCTTCGGCGATCCCGCGTCGGCCGACGGCGTCAGCCGCTACACCGATGCCGGCTGGGCGGACACGCTCGCAACCGGCGTGACCGTGATCCGCGACACCGTTTTTCCGGTCGGCAATGGCGCCGATGCCTGGGCCGTCTATCAGGAAAGCATCGCCGAAAAACGGACGATCTACGGGGCCAATCCGGAACGCTTCATCCACGTCCGTTCGGCGGCGGACATCCTCAAGGCCAAGCGCGAGCGCAAAGTCGGGGTCATTATGGGAACGCAGGACACGGTCATGGTCGGGCCCGAGTTCGACCGGCTCGCCCAGCTCAAGAAGGACGGCGTGATGACCGTCCAGCTGACCTACAATAATGCCAATCTGGCCGGCGATGGCGCGATCGAGCCGCGCAACGCCGGGCTGACCAAATTGGGCAAAGCGACGATCGAGCGGATCGAAGCCGAGAAACTGCTGCTCGACCTCAGCCACGGGGGGGCGACGACGATGGCCGAGGCCGCCGCCTTCGCCAAACGGCCGCTGGTGATCAGCCACAGCGGCGCGCGAGCGCTGACCGACCATCCGCGCAACGTCAGCGATGCGGTGATCAGGGCCGTGGCCGACAAGGGCGGGGTCGTCGGCGTCTATTTCATGCCGTTCCTGCGCGTCGGGACGCCGGCGACGATGAACGATGTGCTGGCGCATATCGAGCATGTCGCCAACGTGGCCGGCGAGGACCATGTCGGGATCGGCAGCGACAATGGCGTGCTGCCGATGACCGAGGAGATGAAGAAGGCGCAGGACGATTATTCGATCGAGCGGGCCAAGCTCGGCATTGCCGCGCCGGGCGAGGCGGTCGGCGTCTATCCGTGGGTCGAACAGCTCAACAGCGTCGATCGCTACTGGCGGGTCGCCGAGGCACTCGGCAAACGCGGCTGGAGCCAGTCGCGGCTCGAGAAACTGCTCGGCGCCAATTTCCTGCGCACCTATCGCGAGGCGTGGGGCGGTTAGGGGTTAGCAATTCAGCGTTTCGACCGGCGTTCACTTGCTCGCCTTCTTCAACGCCAGTCGCACCAGCGCGTCGAGGGTGGCGTCGGGGCCGAGGTCGTCCTGTGCGGCCTGAACCGCCCGGCTGGCCTCGGCGGGTTTGAAGCCGAGGTTGGCGAGCGCGGATAGTGCGTCGCTGGCGGCGCCGCCGCGCGGTGCGGGAGCCCCGCCAGCGCCCGCGGCCATCAGGCCAAGCTTGCCCTGGAGTTCATTGGCGATGCGCGCGGCGAGCTTGGGCCCGACGCCATTGGCGCGGCCGATCATCGCTTTGTCTTCATTGGCGATGGCGCGCGACAATTCCTCGGGCGAGAGCGTGGACAGGATCGCCAAAGCGACCTTGCCACCGACCCCCTGGATCGCGGTCAGGGCGCGGAACGACTGTCGCTCGTCGGCGCTGCCGAAGCCGAATAGGGTCCATTGGTCTTCGCGCACCTGGAGGTCGGTCAACACCAGCACCTCGGCTCCGACTCCGCCCAAGGCATCGAGCGTGCGGGTGCTGCACAGGACCAGATAGCCGACCCCAGCGACGTCGATCACCGCAGTATCGGCGGTCAGTTCGGCGAGGATGCCGGAGAGGCGGGCGATCATCGACCCACGCTTTTCGTCATTGCGAGGGGAGCGAAGCAATCCATAGCCACTGGATTGCCGCGTCGCTGCGCTCCTCGCAATGACCAATTACAAACAACGCCCTTCGACAAGCTCAGGGCGAGCGCAAGTGGGAAGTGCTGCCGAGCGCCCGCGCGCTTGCCAGATGATGGGCGTGGGTGATCGCGACGGCCAAAGCGTCGGCGGCATCCGGCCCGGCGATTGCCGCGCCCGGAAGCAGGCGCTGGATCATCGCGTGAATCTGCGCCTTTTCGGCATTGCCGTTGCCGACCACCGCTTTCTTGACCAGCCGCGCGGCATATTCGCCGACCTCGATGCCCGAACGCGCCGCGCACAACAGGACGACGCCGCGCGCCTGGCCGAGCTTGAGCGTCGATTGCGGATTCTTGTTGACGAACACTTCCTCGACCGCCGCAGCGTCGGCCTCATGGTTGGCGAGGAGCGCTTCGAGCTGGCTGGCGAGATGGGTCAGCCGCCGCGGCAGGGGTTCCTTGCTGTCGGTCTTGATCTGGCCGTTGGCGACATGGCTCAGGCGATTACCTTCGGCGCGGATCAACCCCCAACCGGTCGTGCCCAACCCGGGATCGAGGCCGAGGATGATCATCCGGCGAGCTGGGCCAAATCCTCGTCGCTGATGTCGTAATTGCCCCACACGGTCTGGACGTCGTCGTCCTCTTCGAGTGCGTCGATCAGCTTCATCAGCGTGGCCACGTCACCGCCGGTAACGGCGACGTCGGTGCCTGGCTTCCAGGCCATTTTGACCGCTTCGGCCTCGCCCAGCGCGGCTTCGAGGGCTTTGGCGACGTCGTGCATTCCGTCGACTCCGGTCCAGATCTGGTGGCCGCCTTCGTCGCTTTCGACATCATCGGCGCCAGCATCGATCGCGGCCTCGATGACGGTGTCGCCATCGCCCGCGCCGGCGCCATATTCGATCAGCCCCATGCGCTCGAAGCCATGGCTGACCGAGCCGCTCGCGCCGAGATTGCCGCCGTTCTTGCTGAACGCGGTGCGGATGTTGGTGGCGGTGCGGTTGCGATTGTCGGTCAGCGCTTCGACGATGATCGCGACCCCGCCGGGGCCAAACCCCTCGTAGCGGATTTCCTCGTAATTCTCGCCGTCGCTGGCCGAGGCCTTGTCGATCGAGCGCTGGATATTGTCCTTGGGCATCGACTGCGCCTTGGCGGCATTGACCGCGGCGCGCAGGCGGGCGTTCATCTCGGGATCGGGCAGGCCCATTTTCGCAGCGACGGTGATTTCGCGGCTCAATTTGGAAAACATGCCCGAGCGCTTCTTATCCTGAGCGCCCTTACGGTGCATGATGTTCTTATATTTGGAATGGCCGGCCATGAATCACTCTCTGCGCTCACATTGAGCTTGTCGAAATGCGTGAACAAACCCTTCGACAAGCTCAGGGCGAGCGCAGTGTGGGGCACTGATGGAGCGCAACAAAAACTACGCGAGCCCAA
>JBDSEL010000120.1:0-12715 GCA_039920065.1 Sphingomicrobium sp.
ACAGCGAGGCCGAACCCAAGGAACAGCATCGCCAACATCACCCACGGCGTCGTCCCGGCCCACCGGTCGATCAGCCAACCGATGAGGCCGGCACCGAACGGAAGCCCGATCAAATCGGACAGGATCCGCATCCCGGCAGACTTGATGACGCGCTGCGATTCCGCAGACATTCGTCCTTCGGCCTGCCGCGCATCGTCCGCCTTGATGCGATCGAGCCGCTTGTCGAGCGACTGGAGCCGTGCATCCTTGGGCGATTGCGGGTCCTGACCAGTCCCGTTCGAAACCATGCGTCCTTATTTCCTTCGATGTGCGCGGCATCGCTTCCGAAAAGCGGCACCAGGCGAGGCAAGGAACATGGCGGCGACGGGCCCGCCAAGGCGGTGCCCCTTTATGAACCGAAGGGCCGATAGTCAACCGCTCGAAAGCCGCTTTCAAGACATTGGCTTCAATGGCACATTCGCGTCATGGACATCCGCCCGCTGATCTTCGCCGCCCTGCTCGCCGCCTGCACCGCCACGGGACCCGGCGCAGTGCCATCTACGCCGCCCGCGGTGTATGAGGATGAGGGCCAGTCGCCGCTGCTCAATTGGTCTTTAACCTACCCGGCAGCGGTCGCCGCCATCCCCCCATTGGCGGATTCGCTTCGGGCCGTCTTCGCCAGGGAGAAAGCGGACAATTTCGCCACCGCCGCGACCGATCAGGCCGAGCGATCGAAGCAGGGTTACCCATTCCACAGCTACGAATTGGCCAATGCGTTTGCCATTGCTGGTTCAACGCCCGCGCTGCTCAGCATAACCAACGAGTGGATGGCCTACACTGGCGGTGCGCACCCCAACCACGGAACCACCGCCATCCTGTGGGACAGGCCGGCGGGGCGGGCGATTGCCCTGAGCGAGTTGACCGGAGGTGTTGCGGTACTCGACCGGCTCTATCGCGACGCATTCTGCACTGCGCTGACCGCCGAGCGTGCCCGGCGCCGCGGAGGAGTCGACGCCGCATCCGCTCCCGGTGACCTGTTCAGCGCTTGCCCCAAGCTCGCCGAACTGACGGTGATCCCGGCCGGTTCGGCGGCGGGCGGCCCAATGACCCGCCTCACCTTTCATGCCGACCCCTATGTCGCCGGACCCTATGTCGAGGGCAATTACGACATCGCGCTACCTGTGACCGCCGCCTTTGTCGCCTCGCTCAAGCCGGCCTACCAAGCGAGCTTCGCCGCCAGCCCCTAGCGGCAATAGTCCGGCAGTGCGGGCGCCTCGCTTGCCGAGCGCCGCCGCCACACGCCATCGGCAAGCAGATAGGCGCCGCCGACCGGCACCCGCCCGAGCAGCGTACAGCCCGCAGTGATCCCGACGTCCTGGGGCGATGCGCCCTTGGCCGAGGCGAGATTGGCGTAGAGCGTTCGGCGCTTGATGTTGATCGTTCCGGTCTGGGTGCGGACCGCTGCGCCGGGCTCGGCCGCGAAGCCCAGATACCCGTCGTAACGTTCGCCAACGATGCCCGCCGCAATCGCCGAATTGACCGCCGGGGTCTGCGCCGCCGCAGCTGTTGGCGCTGTCACCAGCACTGCCGCCAGGAAGAATCCTCGGGTCATGGCTTCGGCTGCGGCTTCTGCTGCGGGAAAGCCTCAGGGTTCTGGTTGATCAGCGCATCGACGTCGCGCTGCAGCCGAACCAGCACTTCCTGGCGGATAGTGACATTGAGGTTGATCTCGATCGGCCGCTCGGGCGCTTTGAGCGAGATGCAGCCGCCAAGCGGCGCGACCAGCGCCGTCAGCGCGGCAGGCCTCAGCCATCGGGCATAAATGTTCATCGGCATGTCCTTCATTGGGTCGGGGTGGTCGTGGTGGTGACCTCGACCGGGGCGGGCGGGGTCTGGGTCTGGGTCTGCTGCTGCTCGACCCGGCGGATTTCGGTGACGACGCCGGGGATGCCGTCAAGCGGCACCGGCAATACGTCGGCGATCACCCGGCGCGGATCGCCGAACGACTTGGCGGTCGCAATCAGCGCGCGGAACGGGCCGGTGATCTTCACATTCATCTTGAGCGGGATCTTGGCGAGCAGCCCGCGGATCAGCTTTTGCGTCTTCGTCTGGCCAAGCCCGACCCCCTCGATCTGAAGCCGCGCGGCGACTTCCCCGGCAAGGTCGCCGTCGAGGCGGATAATCATCGACTTGAAGCGCAGATCGCGCAGCGCGTTGAAAGCGATATTGCCCATCATGCCAAGGTTGGCCTTGTTGACCACGCCATTATAGGCGAGCGAACCGCCGCCCGGACGGCTGTCGAGGCGGCCGCCGACAATGCGCCCGCCATTGTCGTCGAAGATCATCGGCAGCACGCCGTCAAAGGTGCCGGTGGCGTCGAGCTCCTTGAATCCGAACGACGATACGAAGGTATGCGCGTCGAGGCCGATGACTTCGAAGGTCAGCCGCTTTGCGCTTGGCCGGCCGAGGTTGATGACGGTTTCGTGGAGCACCAGGCGACCGCCCATGAACGGCCATTCGCCGCGCTCCACCTTGACCAATTGGCCCGGCAGCAACTGATAGCGGATGGTCCCGTCGCCAACCAATATGCCGGGATTGACCGTGCCCAGGCTGAGCGTCTGGCCGGGAGCGGTGGTCAGTCCAAGCAGATCGCTGAAGTGGATCGTGCCCTTGATCCCGGTAATCGGGCCGAACGGCGCCGCCAGATCAAGCCCGGCGGTCGAGAAATCGCCGGTCGAAGTGACCTTGCCATTGCCGCTCCAATTGACCCGCCCGGTGCCGCTGATGGTGCCGTTGACGAGGGCAACGACGCCTTCGGTCAGGCGGGTGAGGTCATCGGGCTGGAAGCCAGGACCAAAGGCCAGCGACGCTACCTCGAGGTTGGCGTAGCCGGTGCCGGTGGCCAGCAGATGCTCAAGATCGACCGCCATCACACGCTTGCCGGTGGCGGGGTGAAGCACCGTGCCATTGGCGCGCACGCGATTATCGGCGATCGTCAGATGCAGGTCGTTGGTCTTGAGCGGATAGAAGCGCGGATTGGCAAAGCGGTCGGAGACCATCGCCCGCGCATCGACGGTGATGTCGCCGTGATAGGTGCGCCACGCTCCGCTGGCCTGCGACAGCAGCAACGGTACGCGCCCGATCACCGCCTCGGCGCCGGCGAATGTACCGTTGATCCCGCGCCCGGCAAAAGTGCCATCGAGCCGCGCGGCGTCGAACCGCACCGGCGATTCCGACTTGCCCAGTCGCGCCCGCAAGCGGTCGAGCGTGAACCGATCGCCAGCGAAGCGAGCGCTGGCGGCGTCGAGTTGGAAGGGCGAGCGGCCAAGTCGGCCGTCGAGGTGGGTCGCGCCGAGGCGAGCATTGGCGATGATCCGCCCGCCCGCGCCCTTGGTGACGATCGCCGGGCCGACCGGGCACACCGGCAAGCGCGTCCGATTGAGTGATAGCGCACCGAAGCGCGCGGCATCCCAGCTCAACACCGCGCAACTGGTTCCAAACGCGAAACTTCCGCCGCGGCCAAGGAGGCCGTCGATCGGCAGGCGCAGCGCCTGCACCTGGCCTTCGGGGAATCGGCCGTCTATCTGGGCGACGGTCGAGATGCGGGTCGTGCCGTCGGCGGCGGCGGAAAAGCGCACCGGAGTCAGGACCAATCGCGAGCCACCGGCGACATAGGGGCTGAAGGTCGCGACTCCACTCATCGGCGCACCCGCTTTGGCCTGGCTGAGTTCGATCCGACCGGTCGGAAGCCCGCCACCACCGGTGGCGATAACGGTATCGATGCGCATATTGCCGGCGGGCCAATAATAAGTGACTCCGGTCCCGCCCGCGATCCGGGCGGTGGCGCCGTCGGGGCCGGCAATCTCGGCATTGTTGATCCGCACCGCCCCGCCGCCAGCCAGATTGACCATGCGAATCTCGCCGTCGATGTCGAAATTGGTCGCGGTCCGGGTGATCGCTCTGGCGATTGCGCTCGCGACCGGCCCGACCGGCGTCTTGGCGGCGGCGGCGAGCGGCTTGGCAATCGCTCCGTACAGCGGCTCGTCGAGGATCGCGCTGTCGGCGCCGAACCGCCCGGCCAGGGTCATCCGTCCGCTGGCGGTGTTGAGGGTGTAGGCGGCGTCGATCCGGGTGCGGTCGGCGAAGATGGTCGCCAGGCGGGAGCGCTGGGCGGCCAGCTTTACCTTGCCGCGGATATCGTCGAGCGGGCCCTTGAAGCTCAAATCGCCAGTGAACAACGCCAGTGCATTGGCCCCAGCGACGAGATCGCGGATCGCCATCCGCGCCTGGCCATCGACGGTCGAGAAGCTTTCGTTGAAGCTGGCGTGGGTGTCGAAGCGCGGCTCGACGACGACGAAGCGGCTCGCCGGGCAGGCCACGCGATCGAGCGCCACCGGGCCATCGACGATTGGCCGCCGCCCGACCACCGACACCGCCAGGTTCGCGGCGAGGTTGGTCGCTTGGCACCGCCCGGGAACGATATGCGGACTGCGCACCACCGCCCGGCCCTTGAACCCGCCCGACAGATTGCCGGCCCCGGCAAGGGCAATCCCGACCGGTCCGAACGGGGTTCGCAACGCAATCGTCGCATCGGCGACATCGAGCGCGAAGTCGGGCAGCTTGAACGGCTTGTTGCTGGGCGGCGGAAGCAATTTGTCGATCTGGCCGAAGTGGACCTTGCCGTCTTTGGCCAATTGGCCGCGCAGCCGCACTCCGCGCGCGACGATGCGATAGACTTCGAAACTTCCGTCCCATTTCAGCCGGGTCTGCAATTCGGCGTACTTCGCGGTCAAATCGGGATGGGCGGGATCGCCGAGAACGAGGTTGCGCACGATCTGAGAGCGGAAACCGACCCGGTCGAGCCTGTAAGTCGCGGTCACGCCGCGCCGTTCAAGCTCATTGCGAAGGAAATGATCCGCCAGTGACCGGCGCTGAATATACAGGCCGATGATCAGCACCAGCAACACCGCCAGCACCGCGAGTGAGCCAAGCACGAGCAGCCGGCCCCACGAGGAGCGGCGGACAACCACCACATCCCCTGAAGCCGAAGCTTGCCCCTGTCCTCGCCATCGCACTGCCATCGGAGCTACTTAACCTTTCCAACGCGCGACCGTTCCAGCAACGGCACGACCCTTCACATGGCAAGCGCGCTGTGATCTAGTGCATCTTGCTCGGTGGGGTCGCGAAAGGGGCGGCGTGAGCGAGCATATCCACGACAAAAACAAGATTGCCGGATCGGGCGGGCATCGCGCCCGGCTTCGCACCCGGCTGCTCGAAGCGGGGGCGGCGGGCTTCCACGATTATGAGCTGGTCGAATATCTGCTCACCCTGACCATCCCGCGGGTCGACACCAAGCCATTGGCCAAGCGCCTGGTGCACGACTTCGGCGGGATTGGACCGCTGTTGACAGCTTCGCCCGAGGCGCTTCGCCGCGAAGGGTTGAGCGATGCCACTATCGCCGCGCTGAAGATCGCCCAGGCGAGCGCGCTGCGCCTGCTCGAAAGCCGCATCGAGGATGCGCCGATCCTCTCCAGCTGGGCCGCGCTTGAAGATTATCTCCACGCCGCAATGGCCCATCGCCGGACCGAGGAAGTGCGCGTGCTATTCCTCAATGCCAAAAACATGCTGATCGCCAACGAGGCGCTGTGGCAGGGCAGCGTCGATGAAGCGAGCGTCCACGTCCGCGAAGTCATCGCCCGCGCCATCGCCCTTGGCGCGACCGCGCTGATCATCGTCCACAACCACCCCAGCGGCGACCCCGCGCCAAGTCAGGCCGACATCCGCCTGACTCGCGACCCGATCGATGCCGGCCGCCACATGAAGGTGACCGGCTACGACCACGTCATCGTCGGCGCAAGCGGGCGAACGAGCATGAAAGCGATGGGTCTGATTTGATTACGTCGCAACTCGTTTTTGAAAGTCATGGATAAATTCACAGTGCTTTGCTTGGAGTCCAAGTGGGTTCGTTCCAGCCAATAAACTGTGGACGAGCGATGCCTTTTGGTGGCAATCTTGAATTGCTCGGTCTGGAGAGAAGAAATGACTGAGAGAATTATGGAAGTGACATCGGTTAGCGCCCAAATTGGTGATAGCAGTCCGCCTACACTGATGGTTGGTGCGACAGGCAAGGTTAGCACGTCGGGCTGGAGCAATCCGGAACTGACGCCGTTCGTCTACATCAACCCGCCTGCCGACGGAATTCAAGACTTTGACTTTGTGGCGGACAAGCCAACCGGCATCACGAATCAGCTGATAACCCCGGTTAAAGCCAAATACGTCGCCCGCTGCGAGAATTGGGTGAAGGGCGTGCGCGTCCATGCAGCCAATAATAAAATGGAAAACGGTAGCTGAGAGCGAATAGATATTCGTCCTATCGATGAGAAGGCTGGGGCTACTTCGGATACGCTGATGTTTCGCCCGTGACTGGGCGGCCGCGCTAATCAAAGTTGTTCCAGCCTTTTCTCAAAGCCCGGCGTGATCAGCCGAAAGCCATTTAGCCAACAGAGATTTGCGACTCGGGCCCGCCCCTGCTAGCCGCCAGCGTCATGGTTCCCCGCTATTCCCGCCCCGCAATGTCGGCCATCTGGTCGGCCGAAAACCGCTATCGAATCTGGTGGCAGATCGAGGTCTTTGCGGCCGAGGCGATGGGCAAGATCGGAATGATCCCGGCCGACGACGCCGCGACCATTCGCAAGGCCTATGACGCCAATGTGCTGGGCGACATCGATGTCCCCGCGATCGACGCCATCGAGGCTGTGACCAAGCACGACGTCATCGCCTTCCTTACCTGGGCGGGCGAGAAACTGGGTCCAGAGCGGCGCTGGCTCCATCAGGGCATGACCAGCTCGGACGTGCTCGACACGTCGTTGTCGGTCCAGCTGACGCAGTCGGCGGACATTCTGCTCGCCGACCTCGACGCCCTGCTTGCGGTGCTCGAACGGCGCGCGTTCGAGCATAAATTGACCCCGACCATGGGTCGCAGCCACGGCATCCACGCCGAGCCGGTGACGTTCGGGCTCAAGCTCGCCCAGGCCTATGCCGAATTCGACCGCAATCGCGCCCGCCTGCGCGCCGCGCGCGACGATATCGCCACGTGCGCGATCTCGGGCGCGGTTGGCACCTTCGCCAATATCGACCCGGCGGTGGAGGAGCATGTCGCGGCCGAGCTGGGCCTCAGGCCCGAGCCGACCTCGACCCAGGTCATTCCGCGCGATCGCCACGCGATGTTTTTCGCGACACTCGGAGTCATCGCCAGCTCGATCGAGCGGCTGGCAGTCGAGGTCCGCCACCTTCAGCGCACAGAAGTGCTCGAAGCCGAGGAATATTTCGCGCCCGGGCAGAAGGGCAGCAGCGCGATGCCGCACAAGCGCAATCCGGTGCTGACCGAGAATCTCACCGGCCTTGCCCGCATCGTTCGCGCCGCAGTCATTCCGGCGCTCGAGAATGTCGCGTTGTGGCACGAACGCGATATCTCGCATTCTTCGGTCGAGCGGTTCATCGGCCCCGATGCTTGTATCACGCTCGACTTCGCGCTCGCCCGCCTGACCCAGGTGATCGACAAATTGCTGGTCTATCCAGAACGCATGCAGAAGAACCTCGACCGCATGGGCGGGCTGATCCACTCGCAGCGCGTGCTGCTGGCGCTGACCCAGGCCGGGCTGAGCCGCGAGGACAGCTATGCCCTGGTCCAGCACAACGCGATGAAGGTGTGGCAATCGGATGGCGCACTGTCGCTGCTCGATTTGCTCAAGGCCGACCCGCAGGTCACTTCCAGGATCCCCGAAGGAGATCTCGAGGGGTTGTTCGACCTCGACCATCATATGAAGAATATCGGCACGATCTTTACGCGGGTGTTCGGGCGCTCGGCTTGACCCCGCACGCCACGTTGAGGGTCGCGACCCGCGCCGCGCATGAGCGCGTCGATGCCGCCTTCGCCGCGCTCGATCTCGGCCATGAAGACGATTATCGCGAGTTCCTGGGGCGGCACGCCGCGGCGTTCCTGCCGATCGAGCAGGCGCTCGACGAAGCCGGTGCCGGGCGGTTGATTGGCGGGTGGGACAAGCTTCGGCGAACGCCGGCGCTGCTCGCCGACCTCGCTGATCTGGGCATGGCCACGCCCCCTCCCCGTTCGCCCCCCGCTTACCCAAGCGACGCCGCGATCCTCGGCGGCGCCTACGTGCTCGAGGGCTCACGGCTCGGCGGTGCAGTGCTTCGCCAAGCGGTCGGCTCAGCCTTGCCGCGACAATTTCTCGATGCGGTCCAGCCCTCCGGGCGCTGGCGCGAGTTTATTGCGCAGCTCAACCAGTCACTTTACGATCCGGAGGCGTTGAACTGCGCAACTGACGCCGCGCTCGATACGTTCGCGTTGTTTCAATGAAGGGTTCGCACAACCGCCGGTCATGACTGAATCCAGCCCGTCCAACATCGTCGACCTCAGCAACTGCGACCGCGAGCCGATCCACCAGCTCGGGCGGATCCAACCAATCGGCTTCCTGCTCGTCCTGACCGCCGACTGGATGGTCAGCCGGGTTTCGGAGAATATCGGCGAATTTCTGCCCGTGAAGCCGCAGGATATCGTCGGTCGGCCTGCTATGGACTTCTTCAGCGGCGAGACGATTCATGCCTTGCGCAACCGCCTCGCGCTACTGCGCGGCGCCGAAGCGGTCGAGCGTATGTTCCGGATCAGACTCGACGATTCGGAGCGCTTGTTCGACGTTGCCATCCACATTTCAGGACCATGGGTAATCATCGAGGCGGAACCCTCGACCGAGCATAATTACGGCGATGCCACCGGCACGATCCGCGGTATGCTCGCCAGGCTCGATGCGGCGGCGGACGAGGCCATGTTCTTCGGTGAGGGCGCGCGCCAGATCCGCGCCTTGACCGGGTTCGACCGGGTGATGATCTATCGCTTCGACGACGATGGTTCGGGCGAGGTCATCGCCGAAACCGCGCGGAGCGGCATCGGCTCCTTCCTCGGCCTTCATTATCCGGCCAGCGATATCCCCGCCCAGGCGCGCGAGCTCTACAAGCGCAACCTGCTGCGCGTCATTACCGACATCGAAGCAACACCGGTGGCAATCGTCCCCGAGTTAGACGAGCACGGCAAACCGCTCGACCTGTCGCAGTCGGTGCTGCGCTCGGTGTCCCCCATCCACATCGAATATCTGCGCAACATGGGGGTGCGCGCGTCGATGTCGATCTCGATCATCGTCGATCAGGAATTGTGGGGCCTGATCGCTTGTCATCATTATGCGCCGCGCTGCCCAAGTTTCGAGCGGCGCTCGGTGGCCGAGCTGTTCAGCCAATTATTCTCGATGCGGATCGAAGCTCGCGAACGCCAGAAATTGGTCGATTACGAGCGTCGCGCGCGCGATATTTCCGACCAGTTGCTGGGCGCGGTCGCATCCGACGAAACCCTGCTCAAGGACCCCGAATGGCTGTCCGCGATCCTGACCAGCGCGATCCCGGCCGATGGCGTCGGGGTGTGGATCAACGGCAGCTACGCCTTTTCCGGACTGACGCCGTCGACTGGTAGCTTCGCCCGCATCGTCCAGGCGCTCAATCGCACCGCCGCCGGCAAGGTCTTCGCGACCGACCAGATCAGCCGCCTCGAGCCGAGCTACAAGATCGACAATGAGGAAGTCGCGGGAATGCTCGCGCTGCCCATTTCGCGCAGCCCGCGCGACTATGTGATCCTGTTCCGGACCGAGCGCGTGCGATCGGTCCGCTGGGCCGGCGATCCCGAGAAGCCGGCGACGTTCGGTCCCAATGGCCCGCGCCTGACGCCGCGCCAGAGCTTCGAGGAATGGAAGGAAACCGTTACCGGCCGCTCGCATGACTTCACGCCATCCGAAGTGCGCGTCGCACAAACCTTGCGCGCGACCCTGATCGAGGTCGTGCTGCGCCTGTCGGACGAAGCCAGCGTTGAGCGACAGCAGGCGGCCGATCGCCAAGAAGTGCTAATTGCCGAGCTCAACCACCGCGTGCGCAATATCCTTAGCCTGATCCGCGGCCTGATCCGTCAGTCGATCCCGCCGCCTGGCGCCAAGCTGGAGGATTTCGTCACGCTGATCGATGGCCGCATCCACGCGCTCGCCCGCGCCCACAACCAGATCACTCAAGAGAATTGGAGCCCGGCGCCGCTCCAATCGCTGATTGCCGCCGAGGCAGCCGCCTTCCTCCAAGGCAAGGCCGAGCAGGTCCGGACACGTGGCGAAACCGTGCTGCTCAACCCGCAGGCCTATTCGGCGCTTGCGCTGGTGATGCACGAACTGGTCACCAATTCGGTCAAATATGGCGCGCTGTCGACCGACGGCGTGGTCGATCTGGCGTGGAACATCGGCAAAGACAGCAGCCTGACGATCAGCTGGGTCGAACGCGGCGGACCTCCGGTCAAGCCGCCCAAGCGCAAAGGCTTCGGCTCCACCATCATCGAACATAGCGTGCCATATGATCTGGGCGGAACTGCGGAAATGGAATTCGCGCCCGAGGGTGTTCGCGCCAGCTTCTGCGTGCCGTCGCGCCATGTCGCCGACATGAGCGCCTATAGCGGATCTTCGTTCGACCTGCCGCTGGCGCCATCTGCGCCACTCAATGGGGAAGTCGTCCAACAGGTCCTGGTTGGACATAATGTCCTATTGGTCGAAGACAGCCTGATCATTGCGCTGGACGCCGAGGATATCCTGCGTCGCCTCGGCGCCGACAATGTCGTGGCGGAGGGCACTGCGGCGGGCGCGATCGCGGTCATCGAACCCGAGGAAATCAGCTTCGCGATCCTCGACATCAATCTTGGCGATCAGCTCAGTTTCCCGATTGCCGACGAACTCGCAAAGCACAATATTCCGTTTATGTTCGCGACGGGTTACGGCGACCAGGCGAAGGTTCCGCATCCGCACCGCGGACGGGTCGTGCTCCAGAAACCTTATACGCTGAGAAGTATGAGCCGCAGCATCGGCGAATTGCTTGCTGGCGAGAGTGTCGGCAAGACCTAGCCGAACATCTCGCGAACGCGGCTGAAAAAGCCCTTGGCGTTGGGACATTCGTCGCCAGTTTCGGTCTTGCGGAAGTCGTCGAGCAGGGCTTTCTGCTCCTTGCTCAGCCGGGTCGGCGTTTCGACCAGCATGTGCGCCACCAAATCGCCGCGACCGCGGCCGTTGAGCACGGCCATGCCGGCGCCGCGATGGCGCAATTGCTCGCCCGACTGAAGCCCGGCGGGGATTTTGATTTCGACCTTTTCGCCATCGATGCCGGGCAAGGTGATCGACCCGCCAAGCGCGGCGCAGGTGAAACTGATCGGGCATTCGGCGATCAAGGTCGATCCTTCGCGGGCGTAGATCGAATGCCGCTTCATGTGCACGAATAGATAGAGATCGCCTGCGGTGGCTCCGCGCACGCCGGCCTCGCCTTCGCCGGCAACGCGGATGCGCGTTCCCTCATCGACCCCGGCGGGAATGTTCACCGACAGATTGCGCTTACCCTGGGTGCGGCCTTCACCGTGACAGGACTTGCACGGGTCGGAGATGACTTGCCCGCTGCCGCCGCAATTGGGGCAGCCGCGCTCGACCACGAAGAAGCCCTGCTGTGCGCGGACCTTGCCCATTCCGCCGCAGGTCCCGCAGGTCTGGGCGCAATGATCGGGCTTGGCGCAGCCGCGGCCGGAGCACGTCGCGCACGGCTCCATCGTGTTGACCGCGACGGTCTTCTCGACCCCATTATACGCCTCTTCCAGGCTGAGCTGGATGTCGAGGCGCAAATCGGCACCGCGGGAGGCGTTCTGGCGCTGCCCGCGCGGATCCATGAATTCGCCGAAGATGGATGAGAAGATGTCGCTGAAGCCTTCGAACCCGGCGCCACCGCCAAACGGGTCGCCGCCGCCGCCATTCTGGAATGCGGCCTTGCCAAAACGGTCATAGGCGGCGCGCTTCTGCGGGTCCTTGAGCACGTCATAGGCCTCGCTAAGGGCCTTGAACTTGTCTTCCTGATCGGAACAACCACCGTGGCGGTCGGGATGGCATTCCATCGCCAGTTTGCGATAGGCGGATTTGATCGCGGCGTCGTCCGCTCCGCGCGCCACGCCCAATAATTGATAATAATCCTGATCGACCATTTCGCGGTCCTGCTACGCCCGGACGGTGCGGCGCCGCAGCCCGGCTTGGACGACGGCGCCGATACGCATCAGTTCTTGGGTTCGTCGTCAACTTCGGAAAATTCCGCGTCGACCACATCTTCCTCGGCCGGGGCCTCATCCGCACCGGCACCGGCGGCCTCGCCAGCGGCGGCGCCATCGCCACCCGGCTGCGACTGCTGCTGCTGTTGTTCGTAGATCGCCTGGCCAAGCTTCATCGCCGCCTGCGACAGAGCATTGGTCTTCTCCGTCATGGCGTCGGCATCGCCGCCCTCGACTGCGGTCTTGGCCTCGGCCAGCGCGGCTTCGATTTCGGCTTTGACCTCGGCACTGACCTTGTCGCCATGCTCGACGAGCTGGCGGTCGGTCGAGTGAATCAGGCTTTCGGACTGGTTCTTGGCTTCGGCTCCGGCGCGGCGGAGCTTGTCATCGTCGGCAAACTGCTCGGCTTCGTTGACCATCTTGTCGATGTCGGCATCGCTCAGACCGCCGGAGGCCTGGATGCGGATCTGCTGTTCCTTGCCCGTGCCCTTGTCCTTGGCGGAAACGTTGACGATGCCATTGGCGTCGATGTCGAAGGTGACCTCGATCTGCGGCACGCCGCGCGGC
>JBDSEL010000121.1:0-6087 GCA_039920065.1 Sphingomicrobium sp.
TCTGGTCGTCGTTGAGCTCGAACTGGTGGTGGGAATCCATGGGACCCGGGCCTTAAGAGCTGGACCCGCGCTCGACAAGGCCTCGATCAGGGTTGGCGCGGAGTTTGCGTCAGGTTAGCGCGCGGCCTCGGCCTCCAGCGCCTGGCGGACACTCTCACGCTCCATCATGCGCTCGCGGAACGACTTGAGATTGGGCCAGCGATCGAGCCCGAGCATCTTGTCCGCCCAGCCGAGCATGACGAACAGATAGACATCGGGCAGGGTCATCGTGCCGCCCATTAAAAACGGACCCTCGCCAAGCGCTTTCTCGACATAATCGAACCGCTCGCCAAGCGCCTTGCGGAAGAATTGCTTGGTATCGTCGGACGCGTCGGGCTTGAACAAGGGCGAGAAGCTCTTGTGCACTTCGGTGGTGATGTAATTGAGCCATTCGAGGACCCGATAGCGGCGGAAATTTCCGAGCGGCGGGAGAACTTCGCCAAGCCCCGAGCGGTCGCCGAGATATTGCAGGATGACCGCATTTTCGGTCAGCACTTCGCCGCTGTCGAGTTCGAGCGCGGGCACCGAGCCCTTGGGATTGATGGCCCGAAAGTCGCTTCCGTCCGCCAGCGTCTTGGCCTTGAGGTCGACCTGAACCGCTTCGTGGCTGAGGCCCAGTTCATGAAGCAGGATGTGCGGGACCAGCGAGCAGGCGCCCGGCGAATAATAAAGTTTCATTGCTGATCCCTCTAGTTGGCGTTGCCATCGGTTTCAGCGGCATTGCCCCCTTCATCGGCGGGCAGTGCCTCGATCTCGGCATCTGCGGGAACGTTGTCGGTGATGACCAAATTCTGGTCGGGATTTTGCTCGCCCGAGCAGCCGCCGAGCGCGGGTGCTGCAAAGGCCGCCGCCAGGATCAGCTTAATCGCAGCGGGCATAGATATAACTCGCCGCCGGGTTGCGTTCGGTGCGGATCAGGCCGTTGTCGCTAAGCTTGAGCGACACGTAATTGGACCAGCTCTCGCCCTCGCCGGTGAACTTGAAATTACCGCTGATGCCGCGGTCGCCGCTTTCGATGCTGGTGCCCGGCACAGCACTCGATTCGTAAAACTTTAAAGCACTTCCGCTGATCGTCAGCAGTCCCTTGGCATCGGATCGGCCCGGCTCGCAATCGGCAGGGGTCAATCCCCAGCGGCCCTGCACCGCGACAGGAATGACTCCATTGGGGTCGGCGCCCGTGCTCACGGGCGGAGGGCCGCCGGCAACCGCGCCGGCGCTGTTGCCGGTCACTGCGGGCGGCGCAATGGCATTGGCTTCCTCCGCCACCGGGCTGCGCTTTTCGCAAGCGGCGATGGTCAGGACCATGAGGGTGGCGAAGATCGGCAAGGGGATTCGTTTCATGGCCGACTTAACGTCCGCCGCCCAGCATAGTTTCGTCGCTGAAAACGCCCGCCCCAACGACGGGCCGCGCTCGCTCAGCCTAACTTGTCGATCACGTCGCCAAACAGCACTTCGTCGCTTGGCAGGGTCTTGGGCACCGCCAGCGGCCGCGAGACCCAGGTTTCGTTGATCAGGTCGCGCCAGGTGATGTTGTTGTTGGTGCCATTGCCGCCCCAGCTGCCGCAACCGAGCGAAAAGGTCTGGCGCATCCCGTTCCACAAATTGCCGCTGTTGGACGCGGCCTGGGGCTGATTGACCATGACGCGGCTAGTGTTGGTGCCCTCGGCCAGTTTCATGATGTTGGCGTCGGAGCGCGAATAGATGCCGCAGCTGTGGCCCTGGCCCTGATAGGCCTGGATGCGGTTGGTCAGAGCGATCGCCTCGTCGATGTCCTTGGCGTGATACAAGGCCATGGTCACCGTCATCTTCTCGCCGGAGAAAGGGTGATCGGGGCCGGCGCCGGTTTCGGGGACGATGAAGAATTGCGTGTCTTCGGGGATCGAGAAGCCGGCATAATCGGCGATGAACTTGGGCGACTGGGCAACCACCTCGACATTGATATGGCCATCGACCCAGATCGACTTTTGCAATTTGGCCTTCTGATCGTCGTCGAGCACCAGCCCGCCCTTGGCAACCAGCTTGGCGAGCATGTCATCGTGGATCGCATCGACCAGGATTACCGCATTGTCCGAGCTGCATGAGGCGGCGAGGTCGAGCGTCTTGGACAGGCGGATCTTCTCGGCGGCGTCGTCGAGGTCGGCGGTTTCATCGACGGTGATGACGGCATTGCCCGCGCCGACACCAAGCGCCGGGGTGCCCGACGAATAGGCCGCGGTGACCATCGCCGCGCCGCCGGTAGCGAGGATACGGTCGCACTGGCGCATCAACTCGTTGGTCTTCTCGACCGTCGGACTATCGATGCCAATGACGATATCCGCCGGTGCGCCCATCTTGACGATCGCGTCGCGCATTAGGTCGCAAATCAATTTGTTGGTCTTCTTGGCGCGCGGGTGCGGCGCGACAATGATCGAATTGCGGCCTTTGACCGCCGCAATCGCCTTGATCACCGGAGTCGCCTCGGGGTTGGTCGAGGGCGACAGCGCGCCGATCACCCCGACCGGCTTGGCGATTTTGATCAGATTGCGCGCCTTGTCCTCCTCGATCACGCCGACCGACTTGTCGTCGATGATGTCCATCAAAGTGGCGCGGGTCTTGCGGAAGATCTTGAGATATTTGCCCTCGTAATTGCCGAGCTTGGTTTCCTCGATCGTGTGGCGCGCGATCATCTCGGCGACCTCGGGCTTGGCCACTGCCCACACCATCGCCCGGATCAACGCATCGACCTTCGCTTGCGAATAATGCGCGATCTTGGCCTGAGCCGCGCGCGATCGCGCGATCAGCGCTGCGATTTCTTCGGCATCGGACGACGGATTGAACTGAACGGCGGTGGCCACGGACTCAAACTCCAGTGATGATCGGCAGGCATTTTGCCAGCCTCTGCCGGCAAACGCAAAGCCATGACCGCGATGTAGGAAGATAAGTCGCGGGTGCAAGCGGCCGCACTAGTCGCGCGGGCGGTCGGGCGCTAGGCGATGCGGCAATGGCCGAACGACCGCCGCTCGATACCGATCTTCCGGCGCTTCAGCGTGTGCCGCTGGGTATGGTCCTGCGGTTGTTCGCGGGGATCGCGCTGGCCTTGATGTTCGCCGCGGTAAAATGGGCCGCGCAGCACGGGGTCGGGGTGGTCGAAAGCCTGTTCTACCGCCAGCTCGGGACCGCTTTCGCCGCTTTGCTGTTCGTCATTTCGACCTCGGGTCTGGCCTCGCTGCGGACGAAGCGGGTCGGTGGCCATGTCCTGCGCATGGGCATCGGGGTGGTCGCCATGGGCCTCAATTTCCTGGCCATGATCCTGCTCCCGCTGGCCGAAGCGACCGCGATCGGTTTCTCGGTGCCGATATTTTCGACGTTGCTCGCGGCGCTGGTGCTGGGTGAGCGCACCGGCCGCTGGCGCTGGGGCGCGGTGATCCTCGGCTTCATCGGCGTGCTGGTGATTGTCCAGCCGGGCGGCGGCCATATCCCCGCGACCGGCGGGCTGGTCGCGATTGGCGCGGCGCTGACCACCGCCTTTGCGACCATCGCCATCCGCCGCCTGGGCGCGACCGAGGCAGTAGCGACAACCGTCTTCTGGTTCGGCGCCAGTTCGCTCATCCCTTTGGGCCTCGCAATGCCGTTCGTCGGTGGCGGTCATCCACCACTTGTGTTCGCGGTGCTTGCCGGAATGGCGCTTGCCGGCGGGCTCGCCCAACTCCTTCTGACCGGTTCGCTGCGCTACGCGCCGGTGGCGATCGTGATGCCGATGGATTACGCCAATTTGCTGTGGGCGAGCCTGCTTGGAATGCTGATATTCGCCCAGCTGCCGTCGCGCTGGACCTTCGCCGGAGCGCCGGTCGTGATTGCCGCCGGCTTGATCATCCTGTGGCGCGAACAAAAGCTCAAGAAGCGGACTGGCCCCGATCTCATCGAACTGGCAGACTAGGCTCATGAGAAAAAACCTCGCCGCATTGCTTGTCGCCGCCGCCGTTCCCATCGCCGCTGCACCGCCAAACCCCGATCTGGTCCTGAGCAGTCTCGCCGCCCAGGTCAGCGCGCCGCGGATCAAGGCGACGGTCGAGAAACTGGTCAGCTTCGGCACTCGCCACACCTTGTCTTCGCAAACCGACCCGAAGCGCGGCATCGGCGCCGCGCTCGGCTGGGCCAAAGGCGAGTTCTCGGCACTTGGCCTCGACGTCGTCACGCCAAGCGAAGTGATGACCAACGACCGCGCGCCGGGCGGGGTCAAGGTGACCGACGTCATCGCCATCCAGCGCGGGACCGAGCGCCCCAACGACGTCGTGATTATCTCCGGCCATCTCGACAGCCGCGTCAGCGACCCGATGAACGCCACTTCCGACGCGCCCGGCGCCAATGACGACGGCTCGGGCACCGCCGCGGTGATCGAAGCGGCGCGGGTGCTGTCGAAGCGCAAATTCCCCGGCACCATCGTTTACGCCGTGCTGATGGGGGAAGAACAAGGCCTGTTCGGCGGCAAGGTACTGGCCAATTACGCGGCGGCGCAGGGCTGGAACGTCATCGCCAATTTGAACAACGACATCATCGGCAATAGCTGCGGCAGCGACGAGCTATGCGATGACAAGACGGTGCGGGTGTTCTCCGAAGGTCCGCGCTGGCAGGGGCATGAGGAACTGGCCAAGGCGCAGCGCAGCCTCGGCGGCGAAAACGACAGCCCGTCGCGCAACCTCTCGCGGTTTCTCGATGGCCTCGCCGAGCAGATCCCGACAATCGGTCTCGACGTGATGCAGGTGTGGCGCAACGACCGTTTCGGCCGCGGCGGCGACCACACCGAATTATTGAACGCCGGTTTCCCCGCCGTGCGACTGACGGTCGCGGTCGAAGATTACAACCAGCAGCACCAGGATCTGCGGGTCGAGAAGGGCGTCACGTACGGGGACACGGTCCAAGCGATGGATTTTCCATATCTCGCCAAGGTCACCAAGCTTAACATCGCCGCGCTAGCCGCTCTGGCCAGCGCCCCGCCGCCGCCCGAGCCGAGCGTCGAGGGCGCGGTCAGTACGGATACGACGCTGGCTTTTCGACCGGTTAGCGGCGCGGATTTTTATCAGGTCCATTGGCGCCGGACCGATTTCAACCAGTGGCAGAACACCGTCGATGTCCCGCCTCGCAACGCCGGCTGCCTCAAGCCGGCTAAGCCGTGCATCGCGGTCCTGCCCAATATCCGCGTCGACGATTGGGTGTTCGGAGTCTCCTCGGTAAGCGCCGATGGCTTTGAAAGCCCGGTCGCAAGCGCAGTCCCGGGCGGCGCTTACAAACCCTATGTCGCGCCCGCGCCACCTCCGAAACCCTGAACCGTCTTTGCGAGCGGAGCGAAGCAATCCACCTTTGCGTTACAGTCTGGATTGCCGCGGCGCTGCGCGCTTGGCAATGATGAGTAAGGAGGCACATCATGGCCGGTGGATGGACCCGCGATGGCGCGGTGCAGGACCAGATCGACGATACGGTGAAGGATGCGGTCCTGCGCGCGCGTTCGCTGACCCCCAAAGGCGATAGCGCCGAGGAATGCGACGATTGCGGCGCTCCGATCCCCAACAAACGCCGCTCCGCCTTGCCCGGGGTACGCACCTGCATCGCCTGCCAGTCGGAGCGCGACAAGGCGGTCAGCCATTCGACCATCAACCGCCGCGGTTCCAAGGATAGCCAGCTGCGTTGATCGAGCGATCGTCATTGCGAGCGAAGCGCGGCAATCCAGTTTTCTTGCAGCACTGGATTGCGTCGGCGCTTCGCTCCTCGCAATGACGAATGGATGCCCCGCAAACATTCCCCTGGTCTTCCGACCCGCAAGCAAATCCTCGACTTCATCGCCACCGCCGACACGCCGGCCGGCAAGCGCGAGATCGCGCGTGCATTTGGCCTTCAGGGTAATGAAAAGATCGCGCTCAAGGCGCTGCTCAAGGACATGGCCGACGAGGGCTTGATCGATTCGGCCCCAGGCCGCGCCTTTCACAAGATGGGCGGCGTGCCCAAGGTCACCGTCCTGCGCGTCGCCGATATCGATGACAGCGGCAATGTCTGGGGCGTGCCCGAACAATGGCA
>JBDSEL010000122.1:0-4158 GCA_039920065.1 Sphingomicrobium sp.
AACCCATTCATAATGTTACAAAAGCCGCTGCCGGTCCGTCCGCGCGGCGGCTTTTGTGTTTGGTCCATTCATGCGATTGGATGGGCCGCAAATGGTGACGCGGGGTGGAGCAGCCCGGTAGCTCGTCAGGCTCATAACCTGAAGGTCGTAGGTTCAAATCCTACCCCCGCAACCACCTTGATGGAACTTCCCATCTTGAAAGGCCTCCCGCTCTGCGGGGGGCCTTTTTCATGTCAGGCCAACTGGAAAAGCTTGGCGGCTGAAGCGACGACTTCAACCTCGGCATCGTGAGGCACAAAAGGCAATATGAAATGATGAGCTCCTGAAAGTAGCTCGGCTGCTCCCACGCAACTCTTTTCAGTATCTAATGATCGTCGTTTGATTATACGCGCAAGACCGTCTCGCCCTATCCGTTCGTCGCCGGATGATTATGCGAGTCATCGGAATTTCCGCTTGCTCTTAGCGGTATTGTTCGTTTCCCCCGATCAGCAAGCGCGCCTAGCGTCCGCGCCGAGACTCTATTTGATTGTGAGGAAATAATGGACGCGAAGACCGGTGAGATGAGCGGCTGCCCGATGGGTCAAGGCCAGGACGGCGGCGTGCGCGCCCTGCTCGGCCGTCAGAACAAGGATTGGTGGCCCGACGCTCTGCCTCTCGACATCCTCGGCCAAAGCGGCGGATCGCCCGATCCGATGGGCGACGACTTCGATTATGAAGCCGCATTCAAGGCGCTCGATTACCAGGCGCTCAAGGCCGATCTCACGGCGATGATGACCGACAGCAAGCCATGGTGGCCCGCCGATTACGGGCATTATGGCCCGTTCATGATCCGCATGGCGTGGCACGCGGCCGGGACCTATCGCACCGCCGACGGGCGCGGCGGTTCCAATAGCGGCCAGCAGCGTTTCGCACCGCTCAACAGCTGGCCCGACAACGGCAACCTCGACAAGGCCCGCCGCCTGCTGTGGCCGATCAAGCGCAAATACGGCAAGAACATCAGCTGGGCTGATCTGTTCATTCTCGCCGGCAATGTCGCGATCGAGGATATGGGCGGTCCGGTGTTCGGCTTCGGCGGCGGCCGCAAGGACGTGTTCGAGCCCGAACGCGACATCTATTGGGGCGCCGAGGAAAAGTGGGTCAGCGAGGGCGCAACGACCCGCATCCGCCCCGATGAAGAGGCCGAACTGGAGCATCCGCTGGCGGCGATCCAGATGGGCCTGATTTACGTCAATCCTGAAGGGCCGGGCGGCAATCCCGATCCGCTCCAGTCGGCGCGCGACATGAAGGTGACGTTCGAGCGCATGGCGATGAACCACGAGGAAACCGTCGCGCTGACCGCCGGCGGCCACACCTTCGGCAAGTCGCACGGCGCTGGCGACGCTTCACTTGTCGACGTATCGCCCGAAGGGGCCGACATCGCGTTCCAGGGCATGGGCTGGGCAAGCGGGTTCGAGAGCGGCTTTGGCCAACATACCATAACCAGCGGCATCGAAGGCAGCTGGGTGAATACGCCGACGATTTGGTCGGAGAATTATTTCCGGCTCCTGCTCGACTATGATTATGAGCTGGTGAAATCGCCCGCCGGCGCGCAGCAGTGGCAGCCGATCGACCAGAAGCCGGAAGACATGGCACCGGCCGCGTGGGACCCGAAGGTCAAGGTTCCGACGATGATGACGACCGCCGACATGGCGCTCAAGGTCGATCCCGAATTCCTCGCCATCAGCCAGAAATTCCGTACCGACCATGAGGCATTCAAGGATGCGTTCGCGCGCGCCTGGTTCAAGCTTACGCACCGCGACATGGGGCCGCGCGCCCGCTACCTCGGCCCCGAAGTGCCGGCGGAGGAACTGATTTGGCAGGATCCGGTCCCGGCCGGCACCAAGCCGTCGGACGGCGACATTTCGGCGTTCAAATCAGCGATCCTCAGCTCCGGCCTGACGATCGGCCAGCTGGTCAAGGCGGCCTGGGCCTCGGCTTCAACCTATCGCAAGTCGGACCATCGCGGCGGCGCCAATGGCGCGCGCGTCCGCTTCGCTCCGCAAAAGGATTGGGCGGTCAACGAGCCCGCGGAACTGGGCCCGGTGCTGGCCAAGATCGATGCGCTCCGCGGCGGCCTCAGCATGGCCGATGCAATTGTGCTCGCTGGGTCGGCGGCGGTCGAACAAGCGGCCCGCGACGCGGGCTGTGACGTCGCCGTTCCGTTCACCGGTGGGCGCGGCGACGCGAGCGAGCAATGGACCGACGGCGCCAGCTTCGAGGTCATGGAGCCCGCCGCCGATGCCTTCCGCAATTACCTCAAGACCAAGCAGAGCGTGAAGACTGAAGAGCTGATGCTCGACCGCGCCGCGCTGCTCAACCTGTCGGTGCCCGAGCTGACAGTATTAATCGGCGGGCTGCGCGTGCTCGGCGCCAATTACCAGGATAGCGACCACGGCATGCTCACCACCCGCAAGGGCCAGCTGACCAACGACTTCTTCGTCAATCTGCTCGACATGGACACGATCTGGCAGGTGGTCGACGCGAGCGGCGACGAGGAATTCGTCGGCCTCGACCGTGGTGGCCGCACGCCGCGCTGGAAGGCGACCCGCACCGACCTCATCTTCGGTTCGAATAGCCAGCTTCGGGCGACGGCCGAAGTCTATGCCGAAACGGGCAATGAGGAAAAGTTCGTCAAGGACTTCATCGCTGCCTGGGTCAAGGTCATGAATGCAGACCGCTTCGACCTCCCCAAGGGCGGCGAAGACGTTGGCGACCCAACCCGCGAATACGCCTGATCAGCTAGCGCGCCGTCTTTGACCGCAGCCCGACTTAAGGGGTTGGCGGTTCGGGGTGGCGCGCTTTCCAATCCATCGCGTTGCGGACTCGGCGTTCGACCGAGGGATGGTCGTAGAACAACAGCTCCTGGATCCGGCCGGGCCGCGGGTAGCGATATTCGGCTGTCTTGACGAGCGCGGTTGCAAGCGCGTCGGGACGGTTCTCGGTACGCAACGAATAATCGTCCGCCTGCCATTCGATGGTTCGCGCGAAGGCCGAGGTAATCGGCAATGCGATCAGCCCGAGCAACGTCGCCAGGAACAACAGCACCGGCAGCCCGCGCGGATCGGAGAGCGCGGCATTGCTTCCGAACAGGCGCGCAACACGCGGAAAGGTGCGGTCGGCGATAAAGAAGATAAGCGTTGCCAAAGCGGCGAAAAATGCGACCCCCATCCACGTGTGCTTGAGCACATAGTGGCCGATCTCGTGACCGGTGACCGCACGCACTTCATCGAGGCTCGCATTCTTGAACGCGACATCCGAAATCGCCACTCGCGCGGTGCTTCCGATCCCGCCCGCATTGGCGGTGAAATTGTTCGATTGGCGCGATCCGTCAAACATGAACACCTTGTCCTGGGGAATGCCCGCGGTCTTGGCCATGCCCACCACCGCGTCGCGCACCGCGCCCGGCGGGACCGGCTCATATTTGTTGAACAACGGCTCGACCAGCACTGGCGAAAGCAGGATTACGAAAGCCAGAACCGCAGCGGCCATCGCGCCCGACCAGATCCACCAGCGGCGCCCGGCGCGGCGCATCAAGGCATAGACGCCGATGATGAACAGCGCGCCGACAAATGCCGAGATCGCAGTCGACAGCGCCGCCTGGCCAAGGAAGTCGGCGATCGGTTGGCTCGTCCGTCCGTAGGATTTCTCGCGGAAATAATCGGCGTAGAGCGACCACGGCAGGGTCAAGAGCGCGGACAAAAGGAAATAAGTCAGGCCGACCAGGAAGGCGCGCAAATTAAGTCGCTTGGGATTGATCCGTTGCGCCACCCGATCGAGCAATCCCGAGCGCAGGATCAGCCACGTCACTGCCGCCGCGACGATCAGCCCCCACAGCAGCAGCCATTCCTTGCCCACGGTATAGTCATGGGCCTTTTGAAGTGCCTGCGGGCCAAGCGCGTCGATATATTGCGCGGTCGCTGAAACGGGGTCAAAAGCCATGCTCGTGTCTCCTTTGCTGGGATCTTAGCAGCGCTGATCAGTTCCACCAACGAAACGATATGACCGGGCGCTGACTTTCGACCAATGACCGGATTGAGATCACCGCTCGGCGAGTTTATCCACCTAGCGCGCTTCGAACCCCGCCAGGCATTCGGCGAGCCAGCGCCCCGCGGTCAGTGC
>JBDSEL010000123.1:0-17900 GCA_039920065.1 Sphingomicrobium sp.
AACCCGCGCGCCTGGAGGAGCGCCCCGAGAGACGCCGAAAGGAGACCTTTACCGAGCGATGAGACCACGCCGCCGGTGACGAAAATGAACCGCGCCATGGGGCGTTGGCCTTAAGGGTGCAGGGGCCCGTGACGCAAGCCCCGGGGGTCGAATAATTTGTCGGCGGCGGCGCGATTATTGCGCCAGGGGGACCGTCGAATCCGAGTTTTGCGGTGCCGACCGCTGATCGGCCGGCGAAGGCGCGGGCGCGACCGGGGTCGCCCCGGGGACGGGCGCCGCCTGGTTAGCCACGGGAAGGACGCTATTGGCCAGGCTGGTGTCGATTTTGGGCGTTTCGCGGGTCGCGCCGGCATAGGCCGCCATCAGGATCGAGAGGACGATGAAGGCCCCGCCAAGGACCGAGGTCGAGCGGGTCAGGAAATCCGCCGCGCCCCGCGCGGTCATGAACCCTGACGACGAACCGCCAACCCCCAGGCCGCCGCCTTCGGAACGCTGCATGAGGATGACCGCGACGAGCGAAGCGGCGACCAGCGCCTGAACGATCAGCAAGAACTTGAACATCGTGGCGAACTTTCGAACTTTGAGACTTGAGGGGCGCCAAGCGGCGCGGTTGCGGGCGATCTAGGCGATCATGGCCGCTGCTTCAACCGCTCAGCGGTCGCCCGCCGCCGCCGCGGCCGCGATGATCGGCACGAAATCGGCGGCTTTGAGGCTGGCCCCGCCGACCAGTGCGCCATCGACATCGGGCGCAGCGAAAATTTCACCGGCATTCGATCCCTTGACCGACCCGCCGTAGAGGATTCGAACCTCCACCCCCTTCTGACCGTAAGCCACGAGCAGTCGCTGGCGCAGCGCACCGTGCATTTCGGCGACATCGGCCATGGTCGGAATCTTGCCCGTGCCGATTGCCCAGATCGGCTCGTAAGCTACCGCGAAGTCCGCCGCGTCGCCGATCGACGGTGGCAGCGATGCATCGAGCTGGGCGCTGACGGTTGCGACCGCCGCCCCGGCCTCGCGCACCGAATCGCTTTCGCCGACGCACAGGATTACCCGCAGGCCCGCAGCGAGCGCGGTTTCGGCCTTGGCGCGAACCTCGGCGTCGTGCTCCTGCTGGCCCTGGCGCCGTTCGCTGTGGCCGACAATCGTCAGACTGGCCCCGCAATCCAGCACCATCGCCGCCGAAACACAGCCGGTATAGGCACCGCTGGCGGCGGCGTGAACGTCCTGCGCGCCAACCGCCAAGCCCGGCGCCGATCGCACCGCGCGCTCGATCAGCGTCGCCGGCACGCACAAGGCGCAGTCGACCGCGCTGAAACCCGCAGCTGCAGCCGCGATCGCCTGCACTTCAGCAAGGTCGGCGGCGGTGCCATTCATCTTCCAGTTTCCGGCAACGAGCTTCCTGCGGCTCATGGGCAATCCTTCGAAAAAGGGGTTCAATCGGTGTCGCGATATTCCCTAGCGGCGTGCGCGGCACAGCGGAAGCGACTGCTTGATGCACCGCTACCCGGCCCCTAAGAGGCCAGCATTCTCATAGCTTTTGACCGGAAACTCGATGCTCGCTTCCTTCCGCAATCTCTCGAAGTCCAAGATCGGCACCGTCGTCATGGCAGTGATCCTGGTCGGTATCCTGGTCGGTTTCGCGCTAGCCGATGCGAAGAACTTCGGCAGCGGCAATTTGGGCTTCGGGATGGGCAGCGACTCTCTTGCCAAAGTTGGCAACCGGCAAGTCGGCCAGCGCGAAGTCAGCGACGCCATGCAGCGGCGCCTGCAGGAGGTACGCCAGCAAAATCCCAATGCGACCTACGCGACCATCGCCAACGACTTCGACACCATCCTCGAGGCGATGATCGACCAGGCCGCGATGATCGCCTTCGCCGAGAAAAATGAGTTTTACGTCTCAAAGCGCCTGATCGACGCGGAAATCGCGCAAATCCCGGGCACCAAGGGCCTCAACGGCAAGTTCAGCGACGACGCTTACAAGGCGTTCCTGGCCCAGCGCGGGCTGACCGATGCAGAGGTCCGCAACGTCATCACCGGCAGTATCCTGCAGCGCCTGATGCTGACCCCGGTTGCGGTCAATGCGCGGGTCTCGGTCGGGCTTGCGAGCCCTTACGCCTCGATGCTGCTCGAATCGCGCTCGGGCGAGGCCGCAGTTCTCCCCGCCGAAGCCTTCGCCGCCGGCCTCAAGCCGAGCGATACGCAACTCCAGCAATATTATCTCAAGAACCGCGTCCGCTACACGATCCCCGAACAGCGCACGCTCAAGCTCGCCACAATCAGCGCCGCAAGCGTCGATGGAGTCGTCGCCAGCGACAAGGAAATCGCCGATTATTTCAATGCCAATCAGGAGACATATAGTGGCGGCGCCGCGCGCAACCTGACACAAGTCGTGGTTCCCGATCAGAAGACCGCCGCCGCCATCGCGGCGCGCGCCAGGGACGGGGCGACGCTCGCTGCGGCCTCTGCTCCCGCCGGCGGTAATGCTGCGCTCAGCGACCTTGGCGAGCAGTCGCGCGCCGATTATGCCTCGGCCGCCGGTGACAAGGTCGCCAGCGCGGTCTTCGCGGCGGCGACTGGCGCGATCGTCGGCCCAATCCAGTCCGACTTCGGCTGGGTCGTGGTGAAGGTCAATTCTGCCAAGGCCGGAACCGGCAAGACGCTCGCCCAGGCGCGTGGTGAGATTGCCGCCAAGCTCAACGCCGACAAACGCAAGCTCGCGCTCGAGGATCTGGTCGACAAGGTCCAGACTGCGATCGACGAGGGCAGCAATTTCGCCGAATCCGCCGCGGCCGCCAAGCTGAATGTCAGCACGACGCCGCTGGTGATGGTCAATGGCGCGGCGCGCGGCAACGCCAGCGCCCGCCTCCCCCAGAACCTTGCCAATGTCCTGAAAGCGGGCTTCGAGATCGCTCCCAACGACCCGCCCGAGATCGTCTCCTTGCCCGACAACCAGGGCTATGTGCTGGTTGCCCCCGACCGCATCGTTCCAGCAGCGGCAGCGTCCCTCGTCGCGATCCGCGCAATCGTCGAGCGCCAATGGGTCGGCGAGCAAGCGATGGCGCGGGCCAAGTCGGTCGCCGAGGCCATCGCGGCCAAGCTCAATGCCGGCACGCCAATGGCCCAGGCGGTTGCCCAGGCTGGAACGCCGCTCCCCGCGCCGCGTCCGATCTCGGCCCGGCGGATGCAGATTGCAAATGCCGAGGGCAAGATCCCCGCCGCGATGCAAATGCTGTTCTCGCTCGCGCAGGGCAAAGCGCGGATGGTCGCCGACGACGAGGGCCGCGGCTACTACGTCGTCAAGGCGGACAAGGTCACGCCTGGCAACGCCTTGCTCCAACCAGGCTTGATCAACGAAATGCAGCGCGACCTTCAGGACGGCCAGTCGCAGGAATATGCGCGCCAATTCATCGCTGCGATCCGCAAGGATCTGGGGCTCACCCGCAACGAGGCGGCGATTGCCGCGCTCAAGACTAGGCTGAGCAACCCGACGAGCTAGGTGGTTGGACGCGCCGCTTGACCGACGCACATTTGTTGCCTACACGTTCTCCGTTCGTTCTGTTCGAAGGGTGGCGACATGCTCACTGCCAAGCAACGTGAATTGCTGTTGTTCATTGATTTGCGCCTCAAGGCGGGCGGAATTTCGCCAAGCTTTGACGAGATGCGCGAAGCGCTCGAGCTCAAGTCCAAGTCGGGCGTTCACCGCCTGATCTCGGCGCTTGAGGAGCGTGGCTTCATCCGCCGATTGGCCAATCGCGCCCGCGCGCTCGAGGTGGTCAAGCTGCCCGAAATGGCGATCGCGGCTATCGCGCCCAATAATGTCTTGCCTCTGCGGCCCGCCAATCAGCCGGCCTTCGCCGCGGCCAATGACGCGACGGATATCCCGCTTTGCGGCAAGATCGCGGCGGGTACGCCGATCGAAGCGCTGCAGGGCACCGAGAGTTTCTCGGTCCCCGCCGCGCTGCTGGGCCCGGGCGAGCATTATGCGCTCGAAGTGTCGGGCGATTCGATGGTCGATGAAGGGATTCTCGACGGCGACTTCGCGCTCATCCGCAGGACCGAGACGGCGCGCGATGGCGAGATCGTCGTGGCGTTGATCGACTGCGAGGAAGCGACCCTCAAGACCTTCCGCCGCGAAGGCAATATGGTTCGCCTCGACCCCGCCAACCGCAATTACGAAACTCAGCGCTATCATCCCGACCAGATTACCATTCAGGGTCGGCTGGCAGGGATTATTCGCCGCTATTAGGACTAGCGCGAAGATTCTGTACGTTGAACTGACGCGTCGGCTTGGCGCGAACGACGAGCGCTAACGACCGAAGCAGAGAATTTGGTGCTGGTGGGCGCCTCGCCCAACCCGGGCGGTGCCCAAGGGTGATCGGCTATCTGCTGCGACACAGTTTGTACGACGGGCGTTTTGCGGTCGAGGTGGATCGAGACGCCGCCGCTTCGAGCCAGAGCCGGCCGGTCGAGCTTGAGCCAGCGCGGCGCGCATGCGTCGGGGAGTTTGCGCTCGGCAACGACAATGTCGGCGGTGGCGCAGGTGGCGATCATGTCGCGCCAGTCGAGAAAGTGCCGCGAGCGTATTGCGAGCACGGTCCAGCCCCGCCCGCCCCGTTCGAACTGTGCGACACAGGAGTCGGGGGAGCAGCGACCGAACGGCGCCGATGCCAGCGCCAGCAGCTCGCCATCGAAGCCCGAGGCCTCGGCCAGCATGCTGCGGACATAATCGCCGCTGCGTTCGCGCAGGACGAAGGGCTGACCATCGCGGTCGATGACGACGACATTGCGCCCGTCGCCGGTGATCAACAGGTCCGGCGTCGGCGACAGGAAGGCCGCGGCCGCTCCCGCCGCCACCAGCGGCACCCCGGCCAGACGCACCCGCCCCTCCCACAGGCACAACCACAATCCGCCGACCACCATCAGCGCGAACGACGCTGCCGGGATCGAGGCCAGGGTGATCACTGCGCCCGTCGCTCCGGCAACCGCATGGGCCAAGGCGAGCAGGCCGGCGATGGTCCACGAACAGAAGGTCCACAGCGGCGCACCAAGACCGATTGCATCGAGCAGCAAGGCGAGCGCCTCGAGCGGCATGATCAGGAACGTCGTCAGCGGAATGGCGATGATATTCGCAGCTGCTCCGTAAAGGCCGGTGCGATGAAAATAATAGAGCGCGATCGGCAACAGGGCGACCTCCACCGCAAGCCCCGTCGCGACCAAGCCGGCAAGCGCGCGCACAAACCGCGCGAGGCCCCCCTCCTCGCGCCGGACAAGGTGGCGCCGCGCCCATTGGCTATTATGCAGCGCGACGATCGCGACCACCGCGGCGAAGCTCATCTGGAAACTCGGGCCTGCCGCCGCCTCGGGACGGAAGACAAGGACGAGCACCGCCCCCGCCGCGATCAACCGCATGCTCAGCGCGTCGCGCCCGAGCGCGATCCCCGCCAGCACCAGCACTGCTGCAACGCAGCTCCTGACCGTCGGCACCTGCGCGCCGGTGAGCAGGGTGTAACCGATCCCGGCCACCGCCGCCGCGCCCGCCGCCACCAGCACCAGGTTCAAGCGCAGCGCCAAGGTCTTGCTCAATGCCAGCAGCCGCAGGGTCAGCAGCATGACCGCCGCAACCACCGCCGCAATGTGCAGCCCGCTGACCGACAGCAAGTGGGTCAGGCCGCTCCGCCGCATGGCCTCGGCATCCTCGGCCGAGACGGCATTCTGGTCGCCGGTGGCGAAGGCGATGGCGATTCCGCGCGTGCTGACGGGCAGTCGCGCCTCGATGTGGCGGTGGAGCGCGCTGCGGGCCCAGGTGAAGCCTCGCGGCTCGGCGGCGGCGATCACCTCCAACGGCCCGATTGCCTTGCCGACCGCACCGATCCGCTTGAACCAGGCGTCGCGTGCGAAATCATAGGTTCCCGGAAGCGCCATTCCCGGCGGCGGCGCGAGCCGGGCCCGGACCTTGACCCGCGCGCCCTGCTCAATCCCAGGCGGCGCCTTCTCCAGGGGAATCGAGACCCGCACGAGCGGCGGCAATCCCGGCGTCGCGGTGTCGAGCAACAGCCGCAGCTGCGCCCGAGTCGCCAGCCGGTCGGCCTGGACGACGCGGCCCTCGACCTCGGTGACCACGGGCCGTTCGAGGCGCGGCGCGGCGACGTAGATCGATCGCACCCAGATGAGCCCAAGCCCAACCAATGTAGCAAGAGCAAAGCCGCCGATCGCCTTGCCCGAACGCCCCGGAACGACCGCCAGCCCGCCCAGCGCCAATCCCGCAGCGACGACTGCGAATGCGGTCCACCGCCGCACGTCAGGCAGCGCGAACCAGGCGGCGATACCGGCGATCAATCCGACCACCAGCCAAATCGGCATTTGGTTGCGCTCGCGCTAGAGCAGGCGCTCGAGTGCGATCGCAGCCTTGCCGGCCCACACCTGTCCCAAGCCCCGAGCACGCTGTGGAAGAGGCGCCGACCCTATGTTAGGGGCGCTCGTCCATTGCATTGCATGACGAGAGAAAAGGAATTCCAGCTTGAGTGCAAGCGGCAAGATGTCTGGCGTGGTCACCCGCTTCGCCCCCTCCCCGACCGGCTTCCTGCATATCGGGGGTGCGCGCACCGCGTTGTTCAACTGGCTGTTCGCGCGCCATCACGGCGGCAAATTCCTGTTGCGCATCGAGGATACCGACAAGGCCCGCTCGACCACCGAAGCGATCGACGCGATTCTCGATGGGATGCGCTGGCTCGGCCTCGATTGGGACGGCCACGAATATTATCAGTCGCAATTCTGGGCCCGCCATGCCGGAGTCGCTCATGAAATGCTCGCCAATGGTCACGCCTATCGCTGCTGGATGAGCCAGGAGGAACTGGCGGCGCAGCGCGAGAAAGCTCAAGCTGAGCGCCGCCCGTTCCGCATCGACAGCCCGTGGCGCGACCGCAACGACGGCCCCACCGACCAGCCCAGCGTGGTCCGGCTCAAGGCCCCGCGCGACGGCGAAACCGCGATCGACGACCAGGTCCAGGGCCGGGTCACGGTCAAAAATGCCGAGCTCGACGATTTCATCCTGCTGCGTTCAGACGGCTCGCCGACCTATATGCTGGCGGTGGTCGTCGACGACCATGACATGGGCGTGACCCACGTCATCCGGGGCGACGACCATCTCAACAATGCCTTCCGTCAGCTGGCGATCATTCGCGCCATGGGCTGGCCGGCGCCGACCTATGCCCATGTCCCGCTGATCCACGGCTCCGACGGTGCCAAGCTGTCGAAGCGGCATGGTGCGCTCGGGGTCGACGCTTATCGCGACGAGCTCGGCATGCTGCCCGAAGCGGTCGCCAATTATCTGCTCCGCCTCGGCTGGGGGCATGGCGACGATGAGATTATCAGCCGCGATCAGGCCATTGAGTGGTTCGATCTGGCCCATGTCGGCAAGTCGCCGTCGCGCTTCGACCTCAAGAAGCTCGAAAATCTCAACGGTCATTATCTGCGTGAGTGCGACGATCAGCTCCTCGCCGACCTGTCGCTAGTGCATCTGCCCGCAGGTGCCGACCGCGATTTGCTGGTCCGCGCCATGCCCGAACTCAAGTCGCGCGCTCACGACATCCTCCAGCTCGCGGACGGTGCGGGGTTCCTCTACGACGCCCGGCCGCTCGAGATGGAGGAAAAAGCCGCGGCATTGCTCGAGCCCGACAGTAGGGCAAATCTCGCTGCAGTGCACAACGCACTCTCCGCCTTGGCAGACTGGACTCAGGAAAGCACCGATGCTGCGGTGCGAAAGGTTGCGGAAGACCACTCCCTTAAGCTAGGCAAATTGGCGCAGCCGCTGCGCGCCGCTTTGACCGGTAAGACAACGTCGCCGGGCATTTTCGACGTGCTGGTATTGCTTGGCCGCGACGAAAGCCTGGCGCGGATTGCCGACCAGATGATGGAGCCGAAGTAATGACGTCCAAGAGCGTATCGATGCAGCTTCCTGGCGGCGAACAGGACTATCCGCTGATCGACGGCAGCGTCGGGCCGCAGGTCATCGACATCCGCAAGCTCTACGCCAATGCCGGCATGTTCACCTACGACCCCGGCTTCACCTCGACCGCGTCATGCGAGAGCGCGATCACCTATATCGACGGCGAGCTGGGCGTCCTCTTGCATCGCGGCTATCCGATCGATCAGCTAGCCGAACATTCGACTTTCATGGAGGTCGCCTATCTGCTGATGCACGGCGACTTGCCGAAGAAGGGCGAGCTCGAGAAATTCACCTACACCATCAGCCGCCACACCATGCTCCACGAGCAGCTCGCGACCTTTTTCCGCGGTTTCCGGCGCGATGCGCACCCGATGGCGATCATGTGCGGCGTGGTCGGTGCGCTCTCGGCCTTCTATCACGACAGCACCGACATCACCGATCCCGACCAGCGGATGATCGCCTCCCACCGGCTGATCGCGAAAATGCCGACGATCGCTGCGATGGCGTATAAATATTCGATCGGTCAGCCGTTCATGTATCCCGACAACTCGTTGAGCTACACTGGGAATTTCCTCCGCATGACGTTCGGCGTGCCGGCCGAGCCCTATGAAGTGAACCCGATTATCGAACGGGCGATGCGGCGCATCTTCATTCTTCATGCCGACCATGAGCAGAATGCGTCGACTTCGACCGTTCGCCTGGCCGGGTCGTCTGGCGCCAATCCCTTCGCCTGCATCGCGGCGGGGATCGCCTGCCTGTGGGGACCCGCGCATGGCGGCGCCAATGAGGCCGCGCTCAACATGCTGCGCGAGATCGGCGACGTCAAAAACATTCCCGCTTACATTAAGCGCGCCAAGGACAAGGACGACCCGTTCCGACTGATGGGCTTCGGCCACCGCGTCTACAAGAATTTTGATCCGCGGGCGAAGGTCATGAAGCAGACCGCCGACGAAGTGCTCAAGGAGCTTGGCAAGTCCGACCCGGTCCTCGATGTTGCCAAGGAACTTGAGCATATCGCGCTCAACGACAGCTATTTCATCGAGAAAAAGCTCTATCCGAATGTCGACTTCTATTCGGGCGTGATCCTCAATGCGATCGGCTTCCCGACCGACATGTTCACTGCGCTGTTCGCCCTCGCCCGGACCGTCGGCTGGGTCGCGCAATGGAATGAGATGATCGCCGATCCCGAGCAGAAAATCGGCCGCCCGCGCCAGCTTTACACCGGTTCTCAGGCGCGCGACTACGTCCCGGTCGGCAAGCGCTAAAAGTCAGGAAATCGGCAGGCTGAGGGTGAAGCGCGCGCCCTTGCCGGTGGCGCTGTCGAGGGACACTTCGCCGCCCATCGACCGCGCCAGCCGCCGGGCGATGGCCAGGCCCAGACCGGTTCCGCCGGGCAGTTCGTCGGCACGCTCGAACCGCTCAAAAATTCGCTTCTGGTCTTCGGCGGCGATGCCCGCGCCCTGATCGGCGACCGTCGCGCTCGACCAACCTTCGCGGGTTGAAAAGCCGATCGTGACCAGGCTGTCGGGCGGCGAATGGCGGATCGCGTTGACCAGCAGATTGACGAGGATCTGGATGACCGCATGCTCCTCCCCCGAGGCGTGGATCGGCGGAGCGGTTTCCAACACCACGGCGACGTTGCGGCCTTCGGCGATTGGCTCGACCAGGACGACTGCTTCGGCGGCGAGCGCAGCGATATCGATCAGCCCGCGCCCGAATTCGGGATCGTCGCCCATTGCCGACAATACCGACTGCAAGTGCCGTGCAGCGGCGGCGATGTCTGCGCCGTAGCCGGCATAGTCCCCGCGCAGCGGGCCATCGCTGCGTTCGGCGATCTTTTCGGCCTCGGCAACGATCCGGTCGATCGGCCGCCGCAGCACGTCTTCGAACGATGAATCGAAATGGCGCGGTGCGGGGGGGATGGTCGGTGCGGCGCGCGTCGCTGCTGAGTCGCCCGCATGGGCTTTCCCTCGAAACCCCTGGAACAGGCCCGCGGGGTCGTGAAGCGCCTCGCCGTCGATGAGGATGTCGACCCGCTCGTCGATGCGGCCGCGCGCTCGCTGACCGACAAAGTCGCGGCGGGCGGCGAGCGCGCTGATGATCGGCATGTCGCCATCGTCATCCTCGGCGAGCCGGAGCAGGCGCGTGAGCGGCATTCCCACCGCCTCGGCAGGTTCGAGGCCGAGCAGCCCGGCCAATGCTGGCGTAATGTCGGTCAGTTTAAGATCGCGGTCGCTACTCCAGCCAAGCGCCGCGGCCTGTTCGGCCACGCTCGCCCGGTCGGGTTCGAGGGCAAAGGCCGCAAAGCGCGGACCACGACCGGGCTGCGCCGCCCAATTTTCCAGGTTCAGCTGGACTTCGTCACCATCGGGCAAAGCGCGGACCCAGCAATGAATGTCCGCCTCCTCTGTCGCCAGTATTGCGGGCCGCTCGATCATCACGCCAAGCCGGAACGCCAGTCGCGCGATGACCGCCAATTGGGGCAGAGCGATCAACCCGCCGAGCACACCCCCAGCCTCACGCTGGACGGCATCGAGCGCGGCGTCGGCGGCGACCAGGCGGCCGGCGCGGTCGACCCGGCCCTCGACCGTGCCAAGGCTGTCGACCGCGCTAGCCATCGTCGCGTTCCAGTCGGGCGAGTGCGGCGCGATAGCCGTCGGCGCTGCGCATCCATGCTCGCGCCACATCGACCGTGGCGGCAGGCATCTGGTCGAATTGTTCGATCGCCTGCCCGCTGTCGGCCAGCGTCAGAAGATCGCCCGAGCCAGCAATCAGATTGGCGGCGAGTTCGCGGCTTGCGCCGCCCATGCGCAATAGCGCCATGATCTGCGCCGGGTCGCCCGAGACCAGGCTGTCGGCGGCGATTGCCGGTTCGACCCCAGCGCGGCGGGCGAGGCCGTGGGCGAGGAGGGCGATTTCGCCTTCGCCGGCGGCGGCGATGAGGAATGCATCGTCGAGCCGCCCTGCGCTATCGAGCAGTGCGACCAGTTCGAGCATCAGCGCGTCGGACGAAGCCTCGCGAGTCTGGCGGCGCACAAGCCGGTCGACGGCCTCACCCAGTGCCTCATCGGCGGCAGCCACGCCGTAGCGGTCGGCCACCCCCGCGCGCATCGCTGCTGCTACACTCTGAGCGAGTTGGACGAGGGTTGCGGGATCGAGGTCGTCGGCGGCGATCAGGCACTGGCCCAGCGGGTCGCGCCGCTTGCCGCGCGCAAGCACCAGCGACATAGCCGCTGCGGCGACCGGCCCATTGTCATGGCTGACCAGCGAATTGAGCAACCGGGCCTCGCGCCGATGCGGGCGTGCCTGCGCCGCCGCCAGCGCGCTTTCCTCCTCCGCCCGGCGCAGCAACAGCGCGACCAAAGGCTCGATATCGAGCAGCCGCGCCCGCCGAAGTCGCGCCAGCAGCACGTCATTGTCGGGGTCGTTGGCGGCGCCCCAGCCGTCGGGCAGCGACGCGCGAATATCGTCGGCGATTTCCGCCACAATGCAGGCCAGCATGGCCTTCATCAACGCTCGTTCCTGCTCGGTAAGGCGTTCGTTTTCATCGAGAAAAAGGTCGCGGCGAACGGTATCCAGGCGCCCACGGCCAGGCCGGCGCGTCATCGCACCGCGCTCTGCCGGCAATGCGGCAATCGGCCATTCTTCGGGCATCATTGGGCCAGCGTTAAAGACTTGGGGTTAAATTCGCGTCAATTCCTCGGCGTGGTGGCGGGCATGCTGGACGACGAAGAAACTGGCCGCCGCGTGCAACCACATCGCGACCAGATAGACGCTCCAGGCCCCGAAAATCGCGAACGGGATGGCCGCGAAGATCGCCCCGCGCCGCGAAAACAGCCAATAGTCGTTGACCGCATTGTGGTGCGGCTTCTCGATCCGCGCTGCTTCGGCGAAGGCGCAGGCGGAAATGGCGGCGATCGCCGGCGCCCAGCCTGGCCCATGCTGTGCGGCCCACCAGCCGAGCGCGACCAGCGCCGCCCCCGCGGCGGGCCACAGCGCCCGCCGACTGGGCATTCTGACCGCCAGCGACTGGAGCCGCAGATTGGCCAGCCGCGCGGCGATGAGATCGAGCGGGCTGGCGAGCAGCAACAACCCCAGCCCCGTCACTGGCCAGCCCTCGAAAAAGGCAAAGGCTGCAGTCACCGTCAGCGCCAGTGCCGCATAGATCAGCAATGGCGGCTTGACCTGCGTCTCCATGAGTCGCTCGGTCGTGAATTGTTCGATCGGCGGGAGGATGAAGCGGCTTGGCCAGTCGTTCCGCGAGGCGCGCGACGCAGCCATCAGACTGCGCTGGAAGTCGCCCAATTGATCCGCGCTTTCGGCCAGGATCGGCTCGCCATCTTCGGCGGTGAACGCAATCCGCCGCGCACCGTCCTGAATAGCGCGGCGAAGCAAGGTTGATTGCAAATCCCAGTCGCCAAGCATTCGGGCGGTCGACGCCAGCAGCCCGGCATCGATTACCGCTACCCCGGCCCAGCGCGACTCGGAATCGATTCGTTCGAACGATTGGTGATGGTCATCGTCGCTGACCGTGGCGATTGCCGGTTCAGCTTCCTCGGCCAGCGCGCTGACCATGTCCGCCGGTGCAATGACTCCGTCGCCCAGGACGAGGATCATCGATCCGGCTTCGAACCGGCTGACCGCCTCGGCTACGTCGCTGACCGGAAACACGCTGATCCCGTCCAGGCGCAGGCGCTCAAAACTATCCTGCAGCGCTTGCGGCACCCGCTCGACCACCACCACGACCGGCGCCGCACCCGCAGCCGCGACCGAACGCACCTGATAATCGATCAGGGTCCGACCGGCGAGGGGCAGCAAGGCCCGCAACTCGCCGCGATCGTCTTCCTGATAGGCGCTGATCAGCGCGCCGATGGCCATCATCGTTCCTCCCCGGGACAATCTTCTCTAGCCGCTTTCGCGCGCCGTCAAAGATGGTAAACTGCACAACCATGACCATTAGGCCGAAACGCGCGGACTCGGATCCGCAGGCGGACGCTATGTCCGAACCGCTCGAGCTCACCGACGCGCTCGAACCGCACGCACCCGCCGATTTCGATCCGGGTCAGTGGAGCGACAGCCGCACCGAGGCGCGCGGCGCCGGCGGCCGCGCAGTCCTTGGTTGGACGCTGTCGCTGCTTGCCGCCTTGTGGCTCGGCTATACCGCCTGGTCGGCGGGCCGGACGCTGGCCGGGCAGCCCCTGACTTCACCGCAGATTGCCCAGTGGATCGCGGTTGCCGCGGGCCCGCTCGCCTTGCTCGGCCTGACCTGGCTCATGTTCGGCCGCACACGGCGCAAGGAATCCGAGCATTTTACCCGCTCGGTAGTCGCGATGCGGACCGAGGCGCGTTCGCTCGAGGCGTTGCTCGATGTCCTGTCGCAGCGGCTCGACGACAGCCAGCGCTCGATGACCGGCATGGTCGAGGGACTGATGAGCCTGGGCGACCAGGCGACCGGCAAGTTTGATGGTATCACCCGCGATCTCGACAGCAGCAGCGAGCGTCTGGTCCGCAATGGCAGCGCGCTCGACCGCGCCGCCGAATCGGCCCGCAACGACATCGCGGTGCTGCTGGGCGATTTGCCGCGCGCAGAGGAAACCGCGCGGATGCTGGCCGAACAATTGCGTTCGATTGGCTCGAGCAGCGCCGACAAGGCGTTCGAATTCGGCGAACAGATCAACCAGCTTGCGACCCGCGCCCGCGACGCAGACGAAGCGATGACCCAATCGACCCAGCGCATAACCACGCGTCTGGGTGAGATCGAAACCGCGGGCGAAGCCGCAGCGGCCCGGGTCAACAGCGCCGAAACAAGCTTTTCCGGGGCGCTCGACAGTTTGCTCGAGCGGACCGCGAAGACGCTTGAGGAAATCCGCGGCGGGATCGACGCACAGGCGGCGGCGGTGTCGGCGCTGGTCGATCGCTCGTCCGTAGGCATCGGCCAACTAGGCGCCGAATCGGCGGAAGCCCTGGCCGGTCACGTCGGCCGCGCCGAACAATCGCTTGGGGCACTCAGTGGCCGAGTCGCGGACCAGGAAGAGAAATCGCGGCGGATGCTGAGCGAAATCGAATCGGGTCTGGCGGTCATCGACCAGCGCTTCGCCGAACTTGCAGCAAATGGCGATCAACGCGCCGCCCATTTCCTCGAATCGCTGACCCGCGCCCGCTCGGCGCTGGACACAATGTCGACCCAGGCCGGCGCGCAGGACGATGTCATCGCCCGCCTCGCCGAGCGGACCGAGGCGGTTCGCGGCCATATTGAGCAACTGGCGAGCATCACCCAAACGCTTCGCCCCGACATCGAGGGCGTGCGCGACGCGGCGGTCGAGGCGCATTCCAAACTCGATGCGACCGGTGGCCAATTGTCGGAACAGCAGAATCGCCTGACCGGGCTGATCGCAACGCTCGACGATGGCCTTGGCGATGCTCAGTCAAAGCTGGTCGCGCTGACGGCGTCGATCACCCAGACACAGGCCGAGGCCGCGGCCCTGACATCGCAGACCGGGCCGTCGCTGGTTGCCGCGCTGGTCCAGGTGCGCGAAGCCGCGACCCACGCCGCCGAGCGCGCGCGCGAAGCGATCGAGAAGGTCATTCCCGAATCCGCAAGCAAGCTGTCGGCGCGCGCGCGGCAGGAGCTCGAGAAGGTCATTCGCGACGTCGTCGTCGGCCAGCTACATGAGGTCCAGGGCGTCGCTGCTCATGCGGTCGAATCGGCGCGCGGCGCGACCGACCGCCTGACTCAGCAGATGCTCGTCCTCGGCCAAAGCGCGGCGGCGCTCGAGGCGCATGTCGAAGCGACCCAGAAGGACCAGCGCGAAAAGGATAGCGAGGCGTTTGCGCGCCGGGTCGCACTGCTGATGGACTCGATGAACAGCGCTGCCATCGACGTCGGCAAGATTCTCAGCGACGAAGTCGACGAAAAAGCCTGGGATGCCTATCTCAAGGGCAATCGCGGGGTCTTCACGCGCCGCGCGGTGCGCCTCGTCCACAGCTCCGAAAGCCGCGCTCTACGCGCCCATTATGACGGCGACCTGGAGTTCCAGACCTCGGTCAATCGCTTCGTCCACGATTTCGAATCGATGCTCCGCCGAGTGATGGCGGAACGCGATGGCGGGATCATAGCCGTAACCTTGATGTCGGCAGACATGGGCAAGCTCTATGCCGCGCTGGCGCAGGTTATCGAGCGCCGCCGCTAAATGCGCGAATAGAAGTCGAGCATGCCGGGCGTCACCCAGCCGTTGATGTAATTGGCGACATAAAGCGCGGTCAGAACTGCGCCCAGCATCGCGCCTTTCAGCAGATGGCGCTTGAGGTCGAACCGATGCGGCGCACTGTCCGCCTGACCGGCGACCTTGGCAGTCCCTGCTTCCTCGTCGGTCTGGACCCCGAACGGCAGCAGGATGAAGGTCGCGGCGGCGAAGAACAACGCATAGATTGCGATGATCGAGGTCAAGCGCATCAGCTGGTGACTGCAAGCTCGGTGACATCGACCAGCGGCTTCTTGCCCGTCCACACGGTGGCGCAACGGCGAACCGCGAGCCGCACCGCCTCGCGCCGTTTCTCATCCGGGGCCGCGGGATCGAAGGCGCGCTTTGCAGCGTCGCTCGCATCGGCCAGAAAATGGTCGCGATCATTTTCGACCGGGACTCCGAACGGGCGCACCGACGGCATCCCCGCCAATTGGCCGTTGTCAGCGACCGGCACCGTCACCACGATGACCCCGCCATAACCGATCTTGCGCCGTTCGCTGATGGTCACTCCATCGGCGGGCAGGATGACATCACCGTCCAGCACCAGTCGACCGGTCCGCACCTGGCCAATCTTGCCCGGCGCATTGGGCGCCAGCCGAACCACGTCGCCATTGACCTGGAAAATCGACTTGGGGACGCCATGGTCGAGCGCCAGCCGGGCCTGCGCGCGCATGTGGCGGATCTCGCCGTGCACCGGAATGACGATCTCCGGCCGGACCCAATCGTACATCTGGGTCAGCTCTGGCCGGCCCGGATGTCCCGACACGTGCACATGGGCCTGCTTTTCGGTGACGATCGAGACGCCAAGGTCGGCGAGCTGGTTCATGATCCGCCCGATCGCGATTTCATTGCCGGGGATGATCCGCGATGAAAAGATGACGGTGTCGCCGTCGGCCAACTTTAGGTCGTGGGATCCGCTGGCGATCCGCCCGAGCGCGGCGCGCGGTTCGCCCTGCCCGCCGGTGCCGACGATCATCACTTCCTTGCGCGGCAGGCGCATGGCTTCGTCGAAACTGATGCTTTCGGGCATGTCGAGCAAATAGCCGGTGGCTTGAGCGACGCGCTTGATGCGGTCGAGGCTGCGCCCGGCCATGCACAATTTACGGCCGCTTTCGGTCGCCACCCGGCCCAGCGTTTGCAGGCGCGCCGCGTTGGAAGCGAAGGTCGTGACCGCCACCCGCCCCTTGGCCTTGCGAACCTGGTCGAGGAGCCCTGCATGGACCCCTTCTTCCGAACCCGACGGTGCGTTTTGGAAAACGTTGGTGCTGTCGCAGACCAAAGCGAGCACGCCGCGATCACCGACCGCGATCAGCGTTTCCGGGCTTGGCGCTTCGCCGATCACCGGGGCCTCGTCGATCTTCCAGTCGCCGGTGTGGAAAATGTTGCCGAATGGCGTCTCGATGAGCAGGCCATTGCCCTCGGGGATCGAGTGCGACAACGCGACAAAGGTGATCTTGAACGGCCCCATTTCGATGGTCGCGCCGCGCTCGACGATGTTGAGTTCGACGATCCCACCGAGCCCCTCCTCCTCGAGTTTGCCGGCAATCAGCCCGGCGGTGAACGGAGTGGCATAAAGCGGCGCTTTCAATTCCTCGGCGAGATAGGGCAGCGCGCCGATATGATCCTCGTGGCCGTGGGTCAGGACAACGCCGAGCAAGCGCTCCTGGTGCTGCTCGATGAACTCGAGGTCGGGCAGGATGAGATCGATTCCGGGATGATCAGGCCCGGCGAAATTGAGCCCAAGATCGACCATGATCCACTGGCCACGGCAGCCGTAGAGGTTGACGTTCATGCCAATCTCGCCTGACCCGCCGAGCGCGCAGAACAGAAGTTCTTCGCCAGGGATCATGCCGCTTGAGCCAGCCGCGAGAGGCCCTGGATCGTGAGGTCAGGCTCGATCGCATCGAACACATCGAGATGCTTGTCGAACAGCTGCGCAAGGCCGCCGGTCGCGACCACTGTGGCGGGCCCGCCAAGCTCGCGCTTCATGCGTTCGACCAGTCCCTCGATCATCGCGACATAGCCCCAATACACCCCGCTCAGCATCTGGTCGGCGGTGGTGCGCCCGATCACCGTGTCGGTCTTGGGCGCCTCGATTGCGATCCGGGGCAGCTTGGCCGCGGCGCTGACCAGCGCGTCGAGCGACAGATTGATGCCCGGCGCGATGATACCGCCTTTGTAGGCACCATCGGCGCCGACCCAGTCGAAGGTCGTCGCGGTGCCGAAATCGATGACGATAAGGTCGCCGGGGTGCTTGGCGTGGGCGGCGATGGCATTCAAGGCGCGGTCGGCACCGACATTGTGCGGCTCATCGACATCCAGGCGGATCGGCCACGGCGCGTCACCCTGCCCGGCGATGAGCGGCGTCACTCCATAATATTTGGTCGCCAGCACTTCGAGATTGTGCAGCGCACGCGGCACCACCGTGCCGATTGCGACCGACGACACGTCGGCTTTCGAAAAGCCTTCGAGTTCGAGCAATTGGTGTAGCCAAACGGCATATTGGTCGGCCGTCCGGCGCGGGTCGGTGGCAATCCGCCAGCGGGTGCGGATATCGCCCGCGCCATCGACCAAGGCAAAGACGATGTTGGTGTTTCCGGCGTCGATGGCGAGCAGCATGGCGCCCGCTTAGGCGATGGAGGAGCGAATGGCGAGCATCAGCCGAGCGTAACGTCGCCGGCGCGGACCGCCCGGATTGTGCCATCGGCAAG
>JBDSEL010000124.1:0-8450 GCA_039920065.1 Sphingomicrobium sp.
GCGTCGAAATCGGTGTCGTCCTTGGGATCGCCCATTTCCGCCGAAATGGCGTTGAAGCGATCGACCATGTCGGCGACATCGCGCGCGCCATCCTTGACGTTCTCGAGCACGGTCTTGGTCGGATCGAGCTGCGGCTCCTGCGGCAAATAGCCTACGGTAATATTCTCGCCCGGCCACGCCTCGCCCGAAAAGTCGCTGTCGATCCCGGCCATGATCTTCATCAAGGTCGATTTACCCGCGCCATTGGGGCCGACGATGCCGATCTTGGCGCCGTGGTAGAATTGCAAATTGATGTGGTTGAGGACCGGCTTTTGAGCGCCGGGGAAGGCCTTGACGAGGTCCTTCATGACATAAGCATATTGGGCGGCCATGGGGTCGCTTCATCCTTGAATCGGGGGTGGATTCGCCCGCGCATCTAGGCGCTGGCAGGGCGAATTACAAACCGGTCAGAACGGCAGCTTCATCCCGGGCGGAAGGCCCAGCCCGCTCGACATCTTCTGCATTTCGTCATTGGCCACCGCATCGGCGCGAGCGCGGGTATCGTTGATCGCCGCGGTGATCAAATCCTCGAGCGTTTCCTTTTCGCCCGGCGCGGCCATGCTCTCATCGACTTCGACGCCGAGGATGCGGCCCTTGGCGGTGGCCTTGATCTTGACCAGCCCGCCGCCGGCCTGACCCTCGACCTCGATCGTCTCGAGCGTGTCCTGCGCCTTATGCAGTTCGGCCTGGGCATTGGCGGCCATGCGCATGATTTCATCGAAGTCGGGCATATCAATGACCTTGCTGGGGATAGGATTCGAGTTCGGCGCCGGGAAACGCCTCGAGCGCAGCGGCGACATTGGGGTCGGCGAGGACGTCGGCGCGGACCTTCTCCTCGGCCATCTTGTCCTGGTCGAGCAAAGACGGCGTACCGCTGTCATCGCTCAAACCCACCTGCCAGACAGCGCCGGTCAGCGATTTGAGCAAGGATGCCAGTTCGCGCGGCCAATCGCTGCCGAGCGGCCGCAGCGGCCGCAACGCCAGGCGCGGCGGTTCGAACGCCACCATCGCGACCTGATCGTGAAGCTGCTGCGCGAGCATATGCTTGCCGGCCCCTTCGACCAGCTTCACCAGGGCCCGGAAGTCGGTCGGCATGGCCGCCTTGGGCGCAGGTGCACCGGTGCTGCTTCCCGAGGATGCATTGCCAGTCCCGCCGCTCGCCGCTCCACCTTCGGCCAGGCGAGTCAGGATCGCCGCCGGATCGGGCAGATCGGCCGCGTGGATCAGGCGCAGGATCGCCATGTCGGCGGCTTCGCGCGGATCGGGCGCGACGTCGACATCCTGCAGCCCCTTGAGCAGCATCTGCCACAAGCGATGAATGACTCCCCAGCCGAGCGCTCCGGCCATATCTTCGGCGGCCTGGCGCTCCTCGGCCGATTGCAGCGCGTCGGGTTTGGCCCCGGCCTTGACCCGCGTCGCCGCGTGCAAGCTTTCCATCAGCCCGCGCAGCAATTGCGTCGGGTCGATGCCAAGCTCGTGGGCCTCGTCGAGCTGGCCAAGAGCCTCCTCCGCCTTTCCTTCGAGGATGGTGTGCAACATCCGCCGGATTCGACCCCGGTCGGCCAGGCCGAGCATGTCGCGGACCTGGTCCGCGGTGACCGCTCCGGCGCCATGGGCGATCGCTTGATCGAGGATGCTGAGGCCGTCGCGCGCGGAGCCCTCCGCGGCGCGGGCGATCATGTTCAGCGCTTCGTCCTCGACCTCGACCGCCTCGGCCTTCGACACCGCGCCGAAATGGGCGGCGAGCTGTTCGGCCGGAATTCGCCGCAGGTCGAAGCGCTGGCAACGCGACAAGACGGTGACTGGGACCTTGTTCACTTCAGTGGTCGCGAACAGGAACTTCACGTGTTCAGGCGGTTCCTCAAGAGTTTTGAGTAAGGCATTGAAAGCAGGCTTGGAAAGCATGTGGACTTCATCGATGATGTAAATCTTGTAGCGGGCGCTGACGCTGACATAGCGGACCGCGTCGATGATCTCGCGGATGTCATCGACCCCGGTGTGGCTGGCAGCATCCATCTCGATGATGTCGATATGCCGGCCCTCGGCGATCGCCCGGCACGGCTCGCACACACCGCATGGATCGATCGTCGGACCGCCAGAGCCGTCCTCACCGACGCAATTGAGGGCCTTGGCGATCAGCCGCGCGGTCGAGGTCTTGCCGACCCCGCGCACGCCGGTGAGCAGGAAAGCATGGGCTATGCGGCCCCGCGCGATGGCGTTGGCCAGCGTCCGCACCATCGCGTCCTGCCCGATCAATTCGCTGAAGCTTTGTGGGCGATATTTGCGCGCCAGGACGCGGTAGGCGCTGTCGGTTTTCCCCGTCGGCCGAGCTGGGGTCGGCGCTTGAGCAGCGGTCGGCGGCGCAGCGGCGGGCGGCGGGGCCGCAGCGGGCGCATCGGCGAACATTGCGGCCTGGCCCGCGGCCTCCAACTCGGCGGCAGTCGGTTCGACCTTGTCGGCTTCGCCTTCGGGCTCGTCGCCGAACATATCCGCGGAATCGCTCATCGCCGCAATCTAGGGACTGCGCGGGGCAGCGTCACGGTGTTTCTGTGGGATTTTTGTGCTCGCCAAGGGGGCGGGTGGAAGCCGACGACCCGGCGCAATTCGTTGTGGCTGCTTCCTTCCGGATCTGACCAAGTTGGCGACAGCGCCGCCCGCCGACTTCCGAGGGCGCATATGGTCGATGGACCCGAATTGCGCAAGTTCGGCAGCTTTCACCCTGGGTTCACGCCAGCGACCCGACATGCGACATAGTCCGTGGAGAATCGCACCGTGATCATCCCTGTCCTGTTGGCAATATCCGCCGCCGCGCCGGCGCAGGAGGCGCCGATCCTCATCGTCGGCCGTACCTGGGCGCCGTTCATCAGCCCGATGGGTGAGCCGTTCCGGGCCAAGACCACCACCGATGACACGCTACGACTGTGGATCGCGAAAGCCGATGCCAATAGAGACGGCGCCGTAAGCCTGGCCGAAATGCTCGCCGACGCCGACCGCTTCTTCACCCGGCTCGACGACGGCGGCGATGGTGCACTCGGGCCCGATGATATCATCCGCTACGAATGGGAAATCGCACCCGACATCCAGATCGGCAGTCCGCAGCGGCGTGCTCCGGGCGTGCCCGCGCCGCCCAAGCCGCCCGAAACGGCTCGCCGCAAGTTCGACTATAAGGACGCGCCGTTGCAGGGCGCCGCACGCTACGCACTGCTCAATTTTCCGCAGCCGGTCGCCGCCGCCGACAGCAATTTCGACCGCAGCATCACCCGCGCGGAATTCCGTGCCGCCGCGACCTATCGTTTCCAGCTGCTCGACACCGGCCACAGCGGCGCGCTGACCTTTGCGTCGCTCGACGCCCAACGTGCCAAGGTCTTCGCCGACGCCAAGAAACGCGCCAAGCGCAAGGTCAAGCCGGGCGAGGAAGACGACGAGCGGGTCGGCGGCCCGCTCTAGCGTTTGCCCATCCAATTGGCCGCGTCGGGCGGCACCGTGACGTCGAGCGTCGCCAAGTCGTCATCGAGCATGATCTGACACGCCAAGCGCGAGGTGCGGGTGGCATGGGTGGCGAGGTCGAGCAAATCCTCTTCCTCCTCGCTCGCCGGCGGCAGTTTCTCGAAATCCTTGGCGGCGACGATGACGTGGCAGGTCGAGCAAGCCATCGAGCCTTCGCACGCCCCCTCGAGCGGCTGGCCCGAGCGCCACGCACAATCGAGCAAGCGCTCGCCGGAGCGGGCCTCGACTTCCTGGTCGAGGCTGCCGTCGGCGCGGAAGAAACGCACCTTCGTCACGCTGGCAAATTGGCCTGAGCGTCCGCTGCCGAGCGGATCCGTTCGCACGCCGCGACCAGTTCGTCGTGCTCGGTGTAGCGACCGAAGCCGAGGCGGATCGACGATCGTGCCGAACCTTGGTCGAGGCCGATGGCCTTGAGCACATGGCTCGGGCGGCCCGACCCGCTGGCGCAGGCCGAACCGAGCGAAAATGCGACATCGCGCAAGTCGGCGAGCAATCGCGCCGCGTCGAGTCCCTCGCGGCGCAAATTGAGGTTGCCGGGATAGCGCGCCTCGACGCTGCCATTGACTACCCAAGCTTCCCCAAGCGTCTGGTGCGCACTTTCGAACAGCGCTTGGACGTGCTCGAAATCGCTGCTCATGCGCTCGGCAGCGAGCGCAGCGGCGACACCGAAGCCGACGCAGGCAGCCGGCGCCAGCGTGCCCGACCGCAGCCCCCGCTCCTGCCCGCCGCCGTGGATGAACGGCGCCGGCTGGCACTCATCGCCCATCCACAAGGCGCCAATGCCCTTTGGACCGTGAATTTTGTGAGCGGAGATGGCGACCAGGTCGGGTCCGCGGGGAATCGCGATCCGGCCGAACCCCTGCACCGCGTCGCACAGCATCAGCGCCCCGTGACGATGGGCGATGGCGGCGATCTCGGCGATCGGCTGGATCACTCCAATTTCATTATTGACCAGCATCGCGGCGACGATTGCGACATCGTCGCTCATCGCCGCTTCGAGCACGTCGAGGTCGAGCAAGCCGTCGCCACCGATCGGCAAGACAGTCAGCTCCGCCCCTTGCCCTTGAAGCCACGAACAACTGTCGAGCACCGCCGCATGTTCGCTCCCCAGGGTCACCACCCGCCGCCGGCCCGGCGCGGCCTTCTCGATCGTGCCCTTCAAGGCCCAGTTGATGGCTTCGGTGGCGCTGCCGGTGAAGGCAATGCTGCCGTCGTCGAGGCCGAGCGTGGCAGTGACCTGCCCGCGTGCATGCTCGATCGCCGCATCGGCTTCGCGTCCGCCGCGCGAGGGCGAATGGGGATTGGCGAAATGGTCCGCGATCCACGGCTCCATCGCGCTCACGACTTCAGGCGCGACCGGCGTGGTCGCCTGATAGTCGAGGTAGATCACGCCGCTTGCCGCTGCCGCTCCGCCAGCTTGGCGAACTCGCCGAGGAAGGCATCGACCTCGGCCTCGCTGGTCGAGGGCCCGAAACTGAGCCGCAAATAGCCGGCTGAAACATCCGCCGGCAGGTTCATCGCCGCAAGCACATGGCTGGCCTTGGCCTTGCCCGACGAGCAAGCACTTCCGGCCGACACCGCGATCCCTGCCAGATCGAGCTGGACGAGCATCGCCATGCTGGTGGCTCCGGGCAGGGAAATCGCGCCGATGGTCGGGACTCGCGCCGCATCTTCGGCAATGATCATCCCGCCAGCCGCTTTGACCCCGTCCTCGAGCTTGGTGCGAAGGGCATTCATCCGCTCAAGGTCATAGGGTTTGGCGGCGAGCGCAGCCGCAAAGCTAAAGGCGCTGGGAACGTCCTGGGTGCCTCGGCGATAGCCTTGCTCCTGGCCGCCGCCGCAGGGCTCGAGGGTTGTCAGGTCCTTGACCAGCAGCGCGCCAATTCCCGGCGGCCCGCCCAGCTTGTGCGCGCAAATGGCGATGAAATCGGCGTCGGGCAGGTCGATCTTCGAGGCCGATTGCGCGCAATCGCACAGCAATAAGGATCCAGCGGCGCGGACCTTGGCGGCAATGGCGACGATGTCCTGGACCACTGCGGTTTCATTATTGACGTGCTGGATCGCGACCAGCGCCGGGCCCTTGGCCAGCGCCGCATCGAGCGCCGCATCGTCGATGATGCCATTGCTGTCGACGGGAATGACGATCGACCCCTCGCCCATCGCATATGGCACGATCGCATGTTCGGTCGCGCCATGAGCGCGGCCCGAGATACAAGCGCGAGCGGCGGCGATCTCGACCGCTTCGCTGGCGCCCGAGCAGAAGATGACGTCATGGCGCCAGCCGAGCGCCCGCTTGAGCGTGTCGCGCGCTTGTTCGAGCAGCGCCCGGGCGCCGCGCCCGGGAGCGTGCGGACTATTGGGATTGCTCCAGCGGTCGAACGCTTCGGTTAGCGCGGTGCGGGCTTCGGGAATGACCGGCGTGGTGGCCGCATGATCGAGGTAGATTGTCTTGGAATTGGGCATGCTTCAATGAGTCTCGAATGCTGCGATTGCCAGAGGTTGAGGCAACCCTATATAGGCTCCACGCCCGCGGCGCACCTGCCCGCGAAATTTTGTCCGATAACCTCGAAGCGAGCTTATGCCCGAAGTCATTTTCCCTGGTCCCGAGGGCCGTCTCGAAGGCCGTTTCCATCCGGGTAGCCGCCCCCGCGCGCCGGTCGCGCTGATCCTGCATTCGCACCCCCAGGCGGGTGGGACGATGAATAACAAGCTGGTCCAGCTGCTGCACCAGGATTTCGTCAAGCGCGGCTTCGCCACCCTGCGCTTCAACTTTCGCGGCGTCGGCAAAAGCCAGGGCGTATTCGACAACGGCATTGGCGAATTGAGTGATGCTGCTTCGGCGCTAGACTGGGTCCAGTCGATTCATCCCGAGGCCGAAACTACCTGGGTCGCTGGAGTCAGCTTCGGCGCATGGATCGGGATGCAATTGCTGATGCGCCGACCCGAAATTCGTGGCTTCATCTCGATCGCGCCGCCGGCCAACATGTATGATTTCAGCTTCCTCGCGCCGTGCCCCTCCTCGGGCATCATCATCCAGGGCGAAGCGGACGAAGTTGTTACCCCGAGCGCGGTCCAGAAGCTGGTCGACAAGCTTCGTACCCAGCGCCACATCACCATCACCCACGAGACGATCCCGGGCGCGAACCATTTCTTTGCCAACGAGCTCGACATCCTGATGCGCCACGTCGATGCCTATCTCGACATGCGGCTGGCGACCGACCCGATCAAGCCGCCTACACTGTCCAGATCATCACGTTCATAAGCAGCACTGCGGCGGCAACGAGCATCAGGATTCCGTGCTTGCGGGTTGCAGAGGCGCTTAACATCCGAACCCCGCCAATCGCCAGCAGGAAGGCCGAGATCACCGCCACTGCCATGGCTGCGGTCGTCAAATTGCTCATTTCCACTGTTGTCTTCACCAAAACTTAACCGTCGCACGCTAGCCATAGCGCCCATGCCCCTGCACGAACAGCAAACCCGTCTCGAAGAGGCGTTCGAGAAGATCGAAGAGACGATCTTGCCGTGCATCGCGATGATGATCGACACGCTGATCGAAGCATCGGAATCGGTCGCCGAGAACGAGCGCCGCTTCCTTGTCGCCGAACTCAAGACCCTGTCGGTCGAATTGGAAGAGTTGATGCGCAACGTCGAGCGCTCCAGCCCCAATCACCTGCTTCCAGGCGAATATAAGACCCGCGACGCGGCCTGAGCCTTCAGCCGCCGGCGATCCGCGCATGAAGCGCCGGATCGACATTACCCCCCGATAGAATGATCACCGACCCTGCTGGCGGCGCGCATTTGCCCGCAAGTACGGCCGCAAGCGCGACCGCACCGCCGGGCTCGAGCGTCAATTCATGTTCACGGAAAGCGAAGCGGATCGCCTCCTCCACCTCGCCGTCGTTGACCGCCAGCGCCAGCGCCCCCCGCTCGCGCAGGATAGCGAAGGTGATCGGCGACACGCGCGGGGTTTGCAACGCGTCGCACAGCGTCGGCGGGGCGTCGGCGGCGACGCTGACGATCTCTCCCCCCGCGAGCGACCGGGCCATGTCATCCCAGCCCTCGGGCTCGACCGCGATGATCTCGGCATCGGCAATCGCCAGCGCGATGCCCGACGCCAGGCCGCCGCCGCCGCACGGCACGACCACGCTCGGCGGCCGCGGTTCGCCCTTCGTGGCCAGCTGCGCCAGCAGCTCGAGCCCGACCGTCCCCTGACCGGAAACGACATCGCGGTCGTCGAAGCTGGGCACGACAGTGGCTCCGGTCTCGCTGCTGATGCGCGCGGCGATGGCTTCGCGGCTTTCGCCCATGCGATCGTAGAAGATGATCTCCGCCCCCTCGCTGCGGGTACCCTCGACCTTCACCGTGGGCGCGTCGGCGGGCATGACGATGATCGCGCGCATGCCCAGTCGCCGCGCGGCAATTGCCACTCCGCGCGCGTGATTTCCCGACGAGAAGGCGACCACGCCGCGGGCTTGCTCATCGGCCGACAGCCTAAGCAGCCGATTACTCGCACCGCGCAACTTAAACGCCCCGCCGGTCTGGAGGGATTCGCATTTCAGCCAGTAGCGCGTGCCGTCGATAGAGGTTTCGATCAGCGGAGTCGTTTTAACTGCGCCGGCGATGCGCTCGGCGGCGTCGATCACGTCTTCGAGCTTGGGCAGACTAGTCGAAACAACCATCTGAAATCCTTCGTTTTTTCGTTGAAACGGTGTGTCGCAGCGACGAACTGGCCCAAGCCGCCCCCTGCGGGTCCAAAATGTCTTTACTTGAACCTCATCGAACCATATATCGCGCCTCCGCTGCCCCATGGGACTTCCAACCGCAAGGCAGCTTTGTCCAGACAACCTGTTGGAGGTCCCTTGAATTGCACAAGCCAAATCGCGCGCTGGGGCTAGCTACCGCCC
>JBDSEL010000125.1:0-19565 GCA_039920065.1 Sphingomicrobium sp.
CCGACTGCTCTTCGACGCGAAAGCCGGCCGCGGCAAGCCTGCGCGCGAACGTGGCGTCGGGCGCGGCCGACCAGATGGCGAGAATTCCATCGCGGTTGAGCGCCGCGCGCGCCGCCGCCAGTCCGGCTGCGCTATAGAGTCGGTCATTGGCGGCGCGGACCAACCCGTCGGGGCCATTGTCGACATCGAGGAGGATGGCATCCCATGACCCTTCGCTGATCATGTCGGCGACGTCGGCGATGCGGATAGTCGCGCGCGGATCGTCGAGGCTGGCGCCGGTCATCGCGGTCATCGGCCCGCGCGCCCAATCGACAATCTCGGGCACTAGCTCGGCAACGGTCAGGCGCGCGTCGCTGGGCACGACGCCAAGCGCGGCGCGCAAGGTGAAGCCCATGCCATAGCCGCCGATCAACCAACGCTGCGCGGGGCGATCGCCGAGCCGCTGCGCGGTCATCAGCGCCAGCGCCTCCTCCGACCCGCTCATCCGGGTCGACATCAATTCGTCGCGATCGACCAGGATCATATGGTCGCCGCCGCGCCGATACAGCTTCATCTCCCCACCCCCGGGGATGCGCGCACTTGCCAACAGTTCGCGGGGCTTCACCCGACCAGCCTCACTCAGCCCGCGGCTCTTTCTCGACCTGCCAGGTCTGGCCTTTGGCGACGAGCGCCTGGAGGTCGGGGGTCTTGCCCTCGGCGATTTTGCGATTCTGTTCGACGACCGCGCTTTCGAAAGTCGCCGCGGGGTCTTCGTAAATCACCCCCAGTGCGACCGGGAAGTCGGCGGGCAGTTCGATCAGCATCGCCGCGATGCCGCGGTTCTTGGGGTCGTGGATGATGACCGCCGGGTCGTCCGCTTCGACCACTTTGAGCTTGAGCGTGGCGGTGTCGAGCGCGAGGCCTTTGCTATCGTTTTCGAACAGCATCTTTTCGCCCGCCTTGAGCCACAACTGCTTCTGGCCCGCGACCGAGCGGTCGGTGAAATGGGCGAAGACATCGTCGTTATAGACGACGCAATTCTGGTAGATTTCGACGAAGCTGGCGCCGCGGTGGGCATGGGCGGCCTTGAGTACCTCGGGCAGGCCCTTGTGGACATCGATCCCGCGCGCAATGAACCGGGCGCCGCTGCCCAGCGCATACATGCACGGCGTGATCGGCCGGTCGACCGATCCGAACGGGGTTGAGGGGCTGCGCGTGCCGACATGCGATGTCGGCGAATATTGGCCCTTGGTCAGGCCATAAATCTCGTTGTTGAAGAGCAGGATCTGGCAATCGAGGTTGCGGCGCAGGATGTGCATCGTGTGATTGCCGCCGATGCTGAGCGCGTCGCCGTCGCCGGTGATAATCCACACGTCTAGTTCGGGATTGGCGAGCTTGACCCCGGTCGCGACCGCGGGCGCGCGGCCGTGGATGGTGTGGAAGCCGTAAGTTGCCATGTAATAAGGGAAGCGGCTGGAGCAGCCGATGCCGCTGACGAACACGGTGTTTTCGCGCGCGACATTGAGGTCGGGCATGGTCCGCTGGACCGCCTTCAGCACCGCATAATCGCCGCAGCCCGGGCACCAGCGCACTTCCTGGTCGGTGGCCCAATCCTTGGCGGTGGTGATGGTGGTGTGCTCGTTCATGTCAGGAATCCACCCAGCCAGAGGATGATGAAAACAATCGCGACCAGCAGCATGATCAGCGGGAAGGGATTGAGCGGTTTCATCGTTCGCCTCCACCGTCATTGCGAGGAGCCATAGGCGACGTGGCAATCCAGACGGTTCTGGTTTGCTTCGCTACGCTCGCAATGACGATCACGACAACGCTCCCTCGATTGCGGCTTCAATCTCGACGATCCGGAATGGTTGGCCGCTGACCTTGGTCACCGATTGCGCATCGACCAGGAACTGGTCGCGGAGCAGGGTCTTCAACTGGCCGGTGTTCATCTCGGGGACGATGACCTTGCCGAAGCCCTTGAGCAACGGGCCGAGATTGTCAGGGGTCGGCCAGATGTGGCGGATGTGGACGTGGGCGACATCCTCGCCACGGCCGATGGCTCGGCGGACCGCCTGGTGGATGGGGCCGTAGGTCGAGCCCCAGCCAACCACCGCCAGCGCCGCCCCTTCGCGGCCCGCGGCAAGCGCCTGGTCGGGGATCGAATTGGCCACGCCCAACACCTTGGCGACGCGGGCATTGGTCATTTCCTGGTGCGAGGCGGGCGAATAATCGATGTTGCCGGTGCCGGGCTGCTTCTCGATTCCACCGATGCGATGCTCGAGCCCCGCAGTGCCGGGCCGGATCCACGGCCGCGCCAGCTCGGCATTGCGGGCATAGGGCATGACGCCTTCGCCTTCGGCCGGCGGCTGATCGTGGAAGTGGACTGGGAATGGCGTGTAGCCAGCCATGTCGGGCACGCGCCACGGCTCGGCTGCATTGGCGATATAGCCGTCGGTCAGCAGGATCACCGGGGTCATGTAGCGGGTGGCAATGCGGCACGCCTCGATCGCGCAATCGAACGCATCGGCGGGCGAGCGCGCGGCAATGACCGGGATCGGCGTATCGCCATTGCGGCCATAGACCGCCTGATAAAGGTCGGACTGCTCGGTCTTGGTCGGGAGGCCCGTCGAGGGTCCGCCACGTTGCGAATTGACGATCACCAGCGGCAATTCGGTCATCACCGCCAGGCCCATCGCCTCGCCCTTCAAGGCAATGCCCGGCCCCGACGATGAAGTGATCCCCAATTGCCCGGCGTAGCTGGCGCCGATCGCAGCGCAGATCGCCGCAATCTCATCTTCCGCCTGGAAGGTGGTGATGCCATATTCCTTGAGGCGCGAGAGGTGGTGGAGGAGCGCGCTGGCCGGAGTGATGGGATAGCCGCCGAAGAACATCTTGAGGCCCGCCAGCTGACAGCCCGCGATCAGCCCCAGCGCCAGGCTCTCAGCCCCCGTGACGGTGCGATACAGCCCCGGCTCGGCCGGCGCGGCCGCGATATGCGTCTGGTGGACCTGGCCGCCAATCTCGACCGTCTCGCCATAGGCATGGCCGGCGTTCAAGGCGGCGATATTGGCTTCGGCAAGCTCGGGCGCCTTGGCGAATTTGGTCTTGAGCCAATCTTGGATCGGCTGGCGCTCACGGTCGAACATCCACAGCGCCAAGCCCAGCGTCCACATGTTCTTGCAGCGCAGCGCCTCCTTATTGCCGAGGCCGAACGGCTTCACTGCGTCGAGGGTCAGCTGCGAAATGTTGAACTTGACCAGCTGCCATCGCGCGAGGCTGCCGTCCTCCAGCGGATTGGCGTCGTAGCCTGCCTTGGCGAGGTTGCGGGCGCCGAATTCGCCCTCGTCAGCGATGATCAGCCCGCCATCGCGCAAGTCGCCGGCGTTGGTCTTTAAGGCCGCCGGGTTCATCGCGATCAGCACGTCGGGCTGGTCGCCGGCAGTTTCGATCGCGGTCGAGCCGAAGTTGATTTGGAACGCGCTGACCCCGAATGTCGTCCCCTGCGGAGCGCGGATTTCCGCTGGAAAATCGGGGAAGGTCGCGAGATCGTTGCCCGCCAGCGCGGTCGACAAGGTGAACTGCCCGCCGGTCAATTGCATCCCGTCGCCGCTATCGCCGGCAAAGCGGACGACAACCGCTTCGCGAGGGGGATGGGCGGCGGCTTCGGCGGGGGTCAGCAGGTGGGTTGCCGACTGGGTCATGCAAGGGCTTTCTTCACGCGGTGCAGATCATGCTCCCGCCTGCCTTAGGACCGCGCGCGAGCCGACGCTAGACTTGTCACGCGCGACGCGCGTCAGGCGGCGAGCTGCTCGAGCTGTTCGCTGATCTCGAGCCAATGCGCCTCCGCGGCCTCCAGCTCGAGCGCGGTGGCTGCGCGGCGCCGGGCCAGTTCGCCCATCGACAGGCGCGCCCACTCCTTGGCCGCGCTCGCCGGCTCACTCATCGCTAGATCGATCGCGGCGCATTTGGCGATCAGCCGCTGGGTCGCGGCTTCGGCGTCGGCGATGCGTTTGCGCAGCGCCTTGGCGGTTTCGCCATTGTCGTTGCGACTGGCTTTGGGAGTGCGCTTGGTGCCGGCCTTGGCCTCGGCCTTGGGCTGGTTCCGGCCGAGCACGAAGTCGATGTAATCGTCGATGCTGCCGTCATAATCGCTCGCTCGCCCGCCCTCGACCAGCACCAGCCGGTCGGCGGTCAGTTCGACCATGTGGCGATCGTGGCTGATCAGGATGACGGCGCCGTCATAGCCGTTGAGCGCCTGGACCAGCGCCTCGCGCGCGTCGACGTCGAGGTGGTTGGTGGGCTCGTCGAGGATCAGCAGATGCGGCGCATCGCGGGTGATCAGCGCAAGCGCGAGCCGGGCCCGTTCGCCGCCCGACAGTTTCGCGACCAGCGTCGTCGCCTTGTCGCCCGAAAAGCCGAACCGGCCGAGCTGCGCGCGAACCGCGGCGGGCGTTTTTCCCTTCATCGCGCGGCTCATATGTTCGAGCGGCGTATCCTCGCCGTGCAGTTCCTCGACCTGATATTGGGTGAAATAGCCGACCTTCATCTTGCCCGAAGCATGGAGCGCGCCGTCCATCAGCGGCAATTGCGCGGCGATGAGGCGGGCAAGCGTGGTCTTGCCATTGCCGTTGCGCCCGAGCAGCGCGATCCGGTCGTCGGGATCGATCCTGAGGTTCAAGCGGCTGAGCACCGGGTCCGCGCCATAGCCGACCGCCGCCATGTCGAGCGTGATCAGCGGCGGGCGAAGCTCACTCGGACTTGGGAAATCGAACGCCAGCGAGGGGTCGTCGGCCATCGCCGCGATCGGCTGCATCTTGGCCAGCATCTTGGCCCGGCTCTGGGCCTGCTTGGCGGTCGAGGCGCGGGCCGAATTACGCGCGACATAATCCTGCAACCGGGCGCGCTGGGCATCCTGCGAGGCGCGGGCGGCGGCAAGCTGCGCGGCGCGTTCGGCGCGTTGCCTCTCGAACCCGTCATAATTGCCCGAATAAGCGGTGATCTTGCCGCGCTCAACGTGCAGGATGGTGTCGACGACATTGTTGAGCAGGTCGCGCTCGTGGCTGATGACGACCAATGTCCCGGCATAGGATTTGAGGAAATTCTCCAGCCACAAGGTCGCTTCGAGATCGAGGTGGTTCGACGGTTCATCGAGCAGCAGGACGTCGGGCGCGGAGAACAGCAGAGCGGCCAGCGCGACGCGCATCTTCCACCCGCCCGAAAAGCTGTCGAGTGGCTCGCTTTGCATTGCTTCATCGAAGCCCAGCCCAAGCAGGATCTGGGCAGCTCGCGCATCGGCGGTGTAGGCGTCGATCGCCAGCAGCCGGTCATAGACATCGCCGAGCCGGTGCGGGTCGGCGCAATCTTCGGCCTCGGCCATCAGCGCGGCCCGCTCGCTATCGGCGGCGAGGACCGCCTCGAACGGGGTAATGGTGCCCGACGGCGCATCCTGCGCGATATAGCCGAGGCGGATCTTCTTGGGCATTTCGATCTCGCCCTCGTCGGGTTCGATCTGGCCGATGATCGCCTTCATCAGGGTCGATTTGCCAGCGCCATTGCGGCCGATCAGCCCGACCTTGCTGCCGGGCGTGATCGTCGCGCTCGCAGCGTCGAGGATCGAACGCCCGCCAAGGCGCACCGTGATTCCGTTGATGGTCAGCATGAGGCGCCGCCTACACGCGAAATGCGACAAAGGCGAGGCAGGAGTGAGCGGTTGGCGACCCGCGCACGCTAGGCTAGGCGAAGGCGGTGACTGACGACCCTCTCTACCGCCGCGGGGTTGGCGTGATGCTGCTCAATGCGGCCGGCCAGGTGTGGGTCGGGCGCAGGATCGATAATCGCAGCTCCGCCTGGCAAATGCCGCAGGGCGGAATGGACGAGGGCGAGGAGCCGTGGGCGACCGCGCTGCGCGAACTCGAGGAGGAAACCGGGATCGCCCCGCATCTGGTCGAGCGCATCGCCTCCTGCCCCGAGCGCCTTCGCTACGATTTGCCCGAAGGCCATCGCAAGCGGCTGTGGGGCGGCAAATGGGTGGGCCAGGACCAGGACTGGTTCCTGTGCCGCTTCCTTGGCACCGACAGCGATGTCGACATCGCCACCCACGACCCCGAGTTCTGCGAATGGCGCTGGTCCGATCCGGCCACGCTTCTCGACCTCATCGTGCCATTCAAGCGCGACCTCTACCGCGATATTCTCAACCACTTTTCCAAGTGGCTGTGACCTTTCGGCGGGGACCGCGATAGCCCTCGCAAGGCCGGAGTGGCGTTCGTGCGTCGGGCGGAGTAGGAGCGCCCGGCATGCCACAGCTGACGACACAGGAAGAGCAGGCGATTGCGCGCGCCCGGGCGGAGCCGATGCTCGAGCAGGTGCTGGCATGGTCGGCGATCAATTCGGGCAGCCGCAATCTCGCCGGTTTGACCCGCATGGCCGACACCTTGGCCGATGCCTTTGGCGTTCTGGCGGGAGCGGTCGAGCTGGTTGAGCCAGCGGCGGTCGAAGCGGTCGACGCCGCCGGCAAGGTCGAGCAATTGCCGCACGGCCGCCATTTGCACCTCAAGGTCCGCCCCGACGCCCCGGTGCAATTGCTGTTCACCGGGCACATGGACACGGTCTATCCCGACGACCATCCGTTCCAGGCGACACACTGGATCGACGAGCGCACGCTGGGCGGACCCGGGGTTGCCGACATGAAGGGTGGAATCGCGATCATGCTCGCGGCGCTCAAGGCGATCGAAGGCACCGCATTGGGAGCCCGGCTGGGCTATGACGTCATCATCAACAGCGACGAAGAAGTGGGCTCGCTAAGCTCGGCCCCGCTGATCGCCGCGGCGGCGCTGGGCAAGCGCGCGGCGCTGACCTACGAGCCGGCCGCGCTTCCCGACGGGACTCTTGCCGGCGCTCGCCCGGGCAGCGGCAATTTCGCCTTCGTCATCCACGGCAAATCGGCGCATGCCGGGCGCAATCCCGAAGACGGCCGCAACGCCGTGCTAGCGGCATCGGATCTGGCGCTGCGGCTGGCCGCGGCCAAGGGTCCGCGCCTGTCGATCAATCCCTCGCGGATAGAGGGTGGCAGCCCTGGCAACGTCGTTCCCGACCTTGCCATTCTGCGCGTCAACATGCGGCCCGCAACGCTTGAGGATCAGGCGCGCGGCCAGTCGCTGATCGACGCCGCAGTGACGATGGTCGCCGCCAGCCACGACGTGCGGATCGACCTCCACGGCGGCTTTGCCCGCCCGCCAAAGCCGCTCAGCTCCGCTGCCGAGCACTTGTTCAACCTGGTCAAACAGGCCGGCGCCGACCTTGGCCAGACGATCGGCTGGCAGCCGTCGGGCGGGGTATGCGACGGCAACAACATCGCGGCCTGCGGGGTCCCGGTGGTCGACACCATGGGCGTCTGCGGCGGCAAGATTCACAGTCCGGAGGAATATCTGATCGTCGACACTTTGGCCGAGCGCGCAGCGCTTTCGGCCTTGACGATCATGCGCCTCGTCGAGGGGTCGGGGGCATGACCATGCGAATCCGCGCCGCCCGGCCCGCCGACCTCAAAGCGCTTTACGACCTCGCCAAGCTTACTGGCGGCGGCTTCACCAACTTGCCGCCCGACAAGGCCACCTTGAAGCTGAAGCTGGAAAAGTCGGCGGAGGGCTTTGCCAGGCCCGAGGACGAGGTCAGCGACAACCTCTATGTATTCGTCCTCGAAAACGTCGAGACCAAGCAGATCCGCGGCACCTGCCAGGTGTTCGGCGCGGTTGGGATCGAGCGTCCCTTCTATTCCTACCTCGTCTCGACGCTGACTCAGAAAAGCGAGGAGCTGGGCCGCATTTTCCGCAACCAGACGCTCAACCTCACCACCGACCTCGAAGGGTCGAGTGAAGTCGGCGGGCTGTTCCTTCACCCGCAGGAGCGCGCCGGTGGCCTCGGCCTGCTTCTTGCGCGCTCGCGCTACCTGTTCATCCGCCAGCATCGCAAGCGGTTCGGGGACACCGTTCTGGCCGAGCTTCGCGGTGTGATGGACGAAGGCGGTCACTCGCCGTTCTGGGATTCGATCGGCGGGCGCTTTTTCGGCATGTCCTTCCCCGAGGCGGATGAATTCAACGCCATCCACGGCACGCAATTCATCGCCGATCTGTTCCCGCGCACCCCGATCTATGTGGCGATGCTGCCCGACAATGCCCGCGCCGTGATGGGCCAGCCCCATCCGTCGGGACGAGCAGCGCTCAAGATGCTCGAAAGCGAGGGCTTTAACTGGGACAGCTACGTCGACATTTTCGACGGCGGACCGACGGTCACCGCGCGCACCGACCAGATCAAGACGGTCAAGGACGCACGTGAAGTACGGGTCGCCGCCGAGGATGCCGAAGCCGGCCCGACGATGTTGCTCGCCCACGGCTTCCTCGACGATTTCAAATGCTGCTTCGGCCAGGTCCAGGGCGCCGGTGACGACACCGTTGCGATCGATGCCAATTCCAGAAAGGTGCTTGGGGTCGAAACCGGCGACACCATCCTGATGGCTGGACGCTAAGTCCGATGGCCATTTGCGAGATCAATTTCGACGGACTGGTCGGGCCAAGCCATAATTACGCGGGGCTCAGCCTTGGCAACCTGGCCAGTTCACGCAACGCCGGCGGCACCAGCTTCCCGCGCAAAGCGGCCCTGCAGGGCCTCGCCAAGATGCGCTCGAACATAGCGCTCGGACTGGTCCAAGGGCTGTTCGTCCCGCTCCCGCGGCCGGCCGTGCCATGGCTCGAGGCGCTTGGCACCAACATGGGCTTGGCTGATCGAGTGGTCGCGGCCAATGCCATGTCGGCATCGTCAATGTGGGCAGCCAATGCCGCGACCGTCAGCCCAGCGCCCGATACCGCTGACGGCCGCTGTCACCTGACGGTCGCCAACCTCAAGACGATGTCGCACCGAAGCCTGGAATGGGCCGACACATTGAAGCAATTGCAACTGGTCTTCGCCAATGCCGCCTTTGCCGTGCACGAGCCGGTGCCGACCGCTTTTGGCGACGAAGGCGCGGCCAATCACATGCGGCTCGCCGCCGGCCATGGGGCGAGCGGAGTTGAACTGTTTGTCTACGGCCTCGGCGGCGGCCCATTTCCGGCGCGCCAGCACCTCGAGGCGTCGCGGGCCGTCGCCCGGCTCCACCGGCTCGATCCTGAGCGGACCTATTTCGCCCAGCAATCCGAAGAAGCGATCGCCGCCGGCGCGTTTCACAACGACGTCGTCGCGGTCGCCAACGAACGCATATTGTTCGCGCATGAAAAAGCGTTCGCCGACCCGCATTCGGTCAAGGGCTGGTGCGCAGCGCGCATCGAGGATTTGGATTATGTCGAAGTCGCCGATGCCGACGTGCCGTTGGCCGAGGCGATCAAATCCTATCTGTTCAACGCCCAATTGGTGACTCCGCCCGACGGGCAGATGACGCTGGTCGCACCGACCGAGTGCCGCGACACGCCCAGTGTCAAGGCGTGGATTGACCGCCATATCGCCGGCAATGGAGCGATTCGCCGGGTCGAGTATGTCGATGTTCGCCAGTCGATGGCCAATGGCGGTGGACCCGCCTGCTTGCGCTTGCGCGTGCAGTGCGACCCGGCCGACGTCGATCCGCGCTTTCTCATGACTCCGGAAACGATCGGCCGGGTCGAGCAGGTGGTCGAGCGCCTGTGGCCTGAGCAGCTTGACCCCGAGGCGCTCCAGTCGCGATCGGTCCTCGCCGCGGTCGGCGCCGCTCGCGCCGGGCTGATTGACGCGCTTGGCATGCCCGAACTGGCCTGACCGCCGCCGCCAACGGTTCGTCGCGGAAAATCCCGCAGCGGGACACACTCAAGTGTTACGACGATCTTAACTATTCACCTTAGGGATCGAACGGCGCAAAACGGGGGTTGTACCGATGACCCGTTAACGATTGGCGCTAGACCCATGCTTCGCAAGATTGGCCGCCTGTTCATCATCAAGACGCGCTTCGAGGCGTGGGCGGTGACCTATGCCATCGCTTTGGGCGCGATCGAACGCGGCATCCATTATTTGCGACTGTATCCGAACTGGATGGGCATGACCCTGGCGCTGGCTGCCACCGGGGTGGTGTTCGTCGCTGGTGCCAAGCTGCTCGATTCGGTTCGTCCGGCGGCGGCGCTTGCAGGATCAGCCGGGGCGCTTCGGCGCACCCCGCGACACAATCTTATTCGCCGTCGTAATCGACCCACGCGCCAGTCGAGCCGTCGCGCTTCAATGTCACCGATTTCACTTCGCAAAGATTGACCCCGGCCCAAGTTACGGGACCGCTTCCGGCGACAACCGCCTGGATATCGAACGCGCAATCCTCATCTTTGAACGGGACCGCTGCTTTCGCTCCCGGCGCGGCCGAGGCGGTAAGCGGGCGCCAGCTGTCGGTCCCGGCACGGCGGATCGTCAGCGTGCCGAGCGCGACTTCCGTCCCGTTGACCAGCTGAAAGTCCTGCGCCGTCGCCAGTGCTGGCGCAGGCACAGTGCCAAGAATGGCGGCGAGCAGATATAATTCAGGCCTCATGCGCCGAATATATCGCGCATGAGGCCTGAAGAAAACGTCAAATTTTCAGTTGCAGCGGTGATGACCGCCGCATTTGCGATTAAGCGGCGTTGAGTTCCGCATAGCCGGCCGGGCGCGAACGCCAGAAGACGACCTGCGACGAGGGACCCTGCATCAGCGCTTCACGGAGAGGCAGTGCGGTCGTGCAGAATGCACATTCCGCCGAGGTGCGGCCGATGTGCCAATGTGTACGACCACAGCCTGGGCAGTGGTTGATTTCACCATCGCGATAGACGGCATGATAGCCGCGGTTATTCGGATTGAAGGCTTTGCGAGCCACGTTGATCGAGCGGAGCATGTTTTCACCCATTTTCCAAGTTCGTTTGGCTTCAACAACCATCGATAGCCCGTTCGGTTTCATCGGTGATGCGATTCCAACCGTTTCAGGGCGTTCGCGGCGTAACTTGAGTTTCATTGTGGGGCATTTTTGCTATGTTGCCCGAGTCGCGTGGCGATTTTGATCCATGCTGCTGTGGATATTAACCATCTGTTAGCCCTTTGGGCGGATGGTTCGGGGGTTCTCAAGCGGAGGGGGACCAATGGAATCGAACGAACGTTATTATCGCCGTCGTGCGATTGAGGAGCGGATGGCTGCACAGCGCGCTGTGACCGAAGCCGCGCGGACGTGGCACGCCAAGCTGGCCACCGACTTCGCCGAACGAGCGAGCGTCGCAACCGCCGTCGTTTTCTCCAGCGCGGTCTAACAACCGCATCGCGTTAGCGAGTGTGGGGTGCACCTTACGGGACATCGGCCGTAACGCTGAACAGACCACGCCGCTAAGGCGATCGAGCGGCACATGGTTCGCTGGAGGTCCACTGCAATGCTGATCTGGATTTTTGCTTATGCCGGCGCGGCCCTGGCGATGCTTGCGCTCGATGCCGCATGGCTGACCTTCGCCGCCAAGCGACTCTACCGTCCCGAACTTGGCAATATGTTGGCCGAAGGATTTCGACTGGCGCCTGCTGCGACTTTTTATTTCCTCTACGTCGGCGGGATTGTTTTCCTGGCGGTGGCACCGGGCCTTGAGGCCGGCAAATGGACAGTCGCCGCAACCCGCGGTGCAGCGCTAGGCTTCATCGCTTACGCGACCTATGACCTCACCAATCAGGCGACGCTGCGCCAATGGTCGACCCTGGTCACCGTCGCCGACATGGCTTGGGGCACGGTGTTGACCGCGATTGCGGCGACTGCTGGGTTCGCCGCAGCCCGCTGGGCCAGCGCGACCTTCGGCTAGATTGGGTTCAGCCGCGCGGCGGGCCCGGGAAGAACGCATTCACCCGCGCCTGATATTCCCGAAAAACGCGGCCGCGCGATTTCACCATATGCGCCTCGGTCGGCGGGATGCCGGAGGCGTGAACCAGCAGCCAGTAGATTAGCGCGGGACCGAATAGCGCGGCCCAACCCCAGTCCCATTCGCCCCAAGGTCCGACGGCGATCAGCACATAGGCAAACCATACGGTCCATTCGAAGAAGTAATTGGGATGGCGAGACCACGCCCACAGACCGCGGTCCATGACTTGGCCGCGATTGGCGGGATCGGCGGCGAAGTTGCGCAATTGGCGGTCAGCCAGCCCCTCGAGCATGACCGAAGCGACCAATAAGCCGAGCCCAGCCCAATCGCTCCACGCGAACGCGGGCGCGGGATTGGAAGCGGCGGCGACGATCGGGACCATCAGCGCCAGCGCGGCCGCGGCCTGAATCATCAGGAAGCGAAATAGCTTCGTTTCCCATTGCGATCCCCAAGTTTGGCGCAATTGGGCATAACGCGCATCGTCGACGCCCTTGAGCGTTCGCCGCAGAATGTGGGTTCCAAGACGCAGCCCCCACATACCGACCATCGTCGCAACCAGAATTCGGCGCTCGATCGGTCCCGTCGAGAGCAGGGCCGCGGCGGTTCCCCCAATGCCCGTGGCATAGGACCAGATGGTGTCAGTCCAGCCCGACTTTCCAGGCTTGCGTGCAATCGACCACGCCCCGGCCATCGCAGCAGCGAAAAACAATGCGAGCGCAATGAACAAGGCCATCATCCTGCCCTTATGTGAACCCTCAGTCGCGCTTACACCTAGGCCGAAAGCCTAGCTATTCTCGTCTCCGTGACCCTGCTAGCCAAATCCTCGACGACGTGCGCCGCGCCCGTCAGGAGCCCAGGTAAGCGTGACCAAGCCCGAACGGCGACTCGACATTGCAATCATCGGTAGCGGCATTTCCGGGCTCTCGGCGGCCTGGCTCTTGTCCAAGCGCCATCGCGTCACTTTGTTCGAGGCCGACCACCGCGTCGGCGGGCATAGTCATACGGTCGAGGCGCTCGGGATTCCGGTCGACACCGGGTTCATCGTTTACAACGAACGCACCTATCCCAATCTCACAGCGCTGTTTGACCATCTCGACGTGCCGACCAAGGCCAGCAAGATGAGCTTCTCAGTCAGCCTCGACGAGGGCCGGCTGGAATATGCCGGAAGCCTTGGCGGACTATTCGCCCAGGCCCGCAATCTCGTCAGCAAGCGTTTCTGGTCGATGCTCAAGGACCTCAACCGGTTTTACGGACAAGGGCCGAAGGACATTGCGGCGCTGGGCGACACGACGCTTGGCGAATATCTCGACGGCATCGGCTGCGGCGCTGCGTTTCGCGACGACCATCTCTATCCGATGGCGGCGGCAATCTGGTCGACCCCGGTCAGCGACATTCCCGATTATCCAGCGGCCAGCTTCCTCCGCTTTTGCGAGAACCATGGCCTGCTGCAATTCACGCGCCGGCCGCGCTGGCGGACCGTCGCCGGCGGCAGCCGCGAATATGTTAGCCGCCTGATTGACGGCTTTGCCGAGCGCGTGCGGATCGGCTGCGCGGCGGAGAAAGTTTTGCGCACGCCCACTGGCGTCGTCGTGCTGAGCGCGGGCCGCGCCGAAAGCTTCGATCACGTCGTCATCGCCACCCACGCCGATGAAGCGCTCGAACTGCTGAGCGACCCAAGCAGTGAGGAGCAAGCGCTGCTGGGCGCCTTCCGTTATCGCAAGAACCTGGCGGTGCTCCATTCGGATGAGCGCCTCATGCCGCGGCGGCGGCGGGTGTGGTCGAGCTGGAACTACGCTTCGAAGCGCGCGCTCGACGGCACCCATTTGTCGGTGACATATTGGATGAACCGGCTTCAGGGCATTGCTCGCGACAAGCCATTGTTCGTCACGCTCAACCCCATCAGCCGCCCCGACCCGGCCAAGGTCCACCGCGAAATCGCCTACGACCACCCGATATTCGACAGCGCGGCGGTTCGCGCGCAGCCGCATTTGTGGTCGCTCCAGGGTGTCCGCTCAACCTGGTTCTGCGGCGCTTATTTCGGCGCCGGCTTTCATGAAGACGGGCTCCAGGCGGGGCTTGCGGTTGCCGAGCAATTGGGCGGCGTGCTGCGGCCGTGGCAGGTCGAACGCGAATCGACCCGGATCCATGTCAGCCCCGCTCATCTGAACCCGGCACGGTCGAGCGCGTTGGTGGGCGGATGACTGACGGAGCGCTTTATCGGGGAACGGTGATCCACCGGCGGTTTCGACCCCGCGCGCACCAACTCGACTATCGCCTGTTCGCCATCCTCATCGATCTCGATGCGCTCGACATACTCGGTCGCCGGCTCCGCTGGTTTTCCAGCGAACGCTTCAACCTGCTGTCCCTGCGCAAGCGCGATTATGGCGCTGGGTCGGACATCCCGCTTCGTGCCCAGGCCGAGGCGCATTGCCAAACGCTCGGGATTCCCTCGCTGTCGCGGGTCGAATTGCTGACCATGCCGCGCGTGCTCGGCTTCGCCTTCAATCCGCTCAGCCTATATTTTTGCTACGGCCCGAGCGGCACGCTGGCGGCGATTATTCACGAGGTCCACAATACGTTCGGGGAGCGTCATTCCTATGTCCTGCCGGTAACCGTCGCCGGCTCGAGGGCGCGCCAGCAAGCCGCCAAGGCGTTCCACGTTTCGCCCTTCCTGCCGATGGACCTGCACTACGACTTTCAAGTCAGCGCGCCGGGCGAGCGGCTCGACATCGCCATCACCGCCAGCGATGGCGACGGGCCGATCCTGGTCGCGGTCGAAACGCTGACCCGCCATGCCCTGACCGATCGAGCAATCGTCGCCGTGGTCCTCGCCATGCCGCTGATGACGGTCAAGGTCGTCGCTGGAATCCTGTGGGAAGCCGCAAAATTATGGGTCAAGCGCGTGCCGCTGTTCCGCCATCCCAGGCCCCTCGAGCCGCCGGTGACCTATGACGTGGGGATCGCCGATCGAGTCGACAAGCAAGCCGCGTGAAACGCTATTCCGCCTTCGCCGCATTGCTCGCCGGGGTCGTCGCCACCGGCATGGCCGCGTGCAGCCCGCTGACCGCGTTCAACGCGCTGGTGCCCAAGGATCGCGGGGTCGTCCGCGCACTGGTCGATTCGCCCTACGGCAGCGACCCGCGCCAGACGCTCGACATCTACCGCCCGAGCGGCGCTGCGGCGGGGCTTCCGATCATCGTCTTTTTCTATGGCGGGTCGTGGAATTCGGGCACCAAGAACGGCTATGCCTGGCTTGGCCGAGCGCTCGCCGCGCGCGGCTTCGTCGTCGCTATTCCCAATTATCGACTGGTCCCGCAGGCTCCCTTCCCGGCGTTCATCGAGGATGGTGCGGCGGCAGTCGCTTTGGTCCGGCAAATCGCGGGCAAGGTCGGCGGCGATCCCGCGCGGATCGTCCTCGCCGGTCATTCGGCGGGCGCCTATAACGCCGCGATGCTGGCCTATGACCAACGCTGGCTGGGCGCGGATCACCGCTCGGTGAAGGGCTTCATCGGCCTGGCCGGACCCTATGACTTCCTGCCCTTCAAGGGCGCCGACATCGAGGCCGCGTTCAAGGGCCGTGGCGATCCCAAAGCGACCCAGCCGGTCAATTTCATCGACCCTGGCGACCCGCCCGCCTTTCTTGCCACTGGCAGCGAAGATCGCACCGTCCACCGGCGCAACAGCAACGCGCTTGCGGCCAGGCTCAAGGCCGCCGGGATCACCGCGGTGCGCAAGGATTATCCGGGCGTCGGCCACGCCGGGCTGGTGACCGCGATCGCCAAGCCCCTCCGTGGCCGGGCCAGCGTCCTCGACGACATGACCGCCTTCGCGACCCAGGTCACCGCGACCCATTAGGCCGGGCGAGCATGGCTTGCGTCACAGCCAAAGCCTGCCTATGTCGCCCGCCTCACTGCCATGCGCGCCCGTAGCTCAGCTGGATAGAGCATCAGACTACGAATCTGAGGGTCGGACGTTCGAATCGTTCCGGGCGCGCCATTTTCCCCGCGAAAACGAGTAACGCTCAGGAAGCGCGCGCCCGCGCCGCTGCGGAATTGTCTGTAGTGTCCGTAGTGTCCGTAGTGTCGGCAATGGGTGGAAAGCAGACATTAGAGGCGCCGCAGGCGGCCAATCAGCGTACAAACCCCGGTTTCACTTGAAGGCGAGTACCTCCGCACGCTCGCGGGCGATGCTCGCGTCGATGCGTTTCTGTATCGCGGTATAGCGCGCATCGGATCGAAAAGCGTCAAACTGCGGCCAATCGGCTAGATCCGCCGAATAATATTGACCGAGCCAGCCGCGCCGTACTGCCTTGTCGAGCCACTCGAGTGTTCGCGGATGTTTGCGATTGGCGAGTAATGACGCTTGTAGTAGCTCTAACTCCCCGGGTGCGTCATCTGGTGTACGATAGTGCATCGCGAGTTGACTGGTGACCTGCCGTTGCGTGCACCGAAGCAGGCGCTGAGCCTCACCCGCGGAGCCAAGCGCCTGCAACGCCATGACGATGAATGGGGTAAATCGCGGCGCAGTCACGCACACGTCCCGGTGGGTCGTCGGACGCACGTCGTAAAACCGTTTTATGGCGGGCCAGTCGCGCGCTCGGGCAAGCGAAAAAATGGCAATTTCGATGCCATTCGAGTCCCAGGCCGACGACCCGTCCTTGGCAACGCGATCCCGCAGCGCGCCCCGATCGTCGCTGACAAAAAGCTGGTAATATACCGATATATTCGGCCGATAATGAATGGCCTCACTGTCGAGGCCAAGCAGTTTATAGGCTTGGGCGAGCCACTCGTGCTGGTATGGCAGGCCCGGATCAATCTGCAGCGCTCGTTTGCGTGCGGCGATGTGACGAGACTCGTCGCCCAGATAGCGGAAGGTGTTGCCGCGGAACCGCCAAGCTTGGCCCTTCGAGCCACCGCGACGCTCGAACTGGTCAACGACTTGCATCGCCTCATCGGCATGTCCGGACGCGGCGAGCATCTGGCCATACCGGTTAATTGCTCCGGCGGACAGCGGGTCAATCTCCGCAGCCAAGCGGACTTGCTCGAAAGCTTCATCCTGACGACCCAAGATGTTCAACGCAATTGACAATCTGGCTCGAACGTCAGCCCGACTCGGGTCAAGCTCGAGTGCCTTTAGATAAGGCGCAACACTTTCTGGCCACGGAAGTGCAAGACCGAGCGCAGCATATCCTTCAGCTCGTTCAGGGCTGAGGCGGATCGCCTCTTTCGCATGTTTTAGAATGATAGGGCGCGATTCATCAGGAGGTATGGTTCCGTAGCTAAATTGACCTTCGGTGAGCAGGTGCGCCAATTCCGCGTACAAGGCGTGGCCGGGCCCATAATTGGGGTGAGCATCGACGATCTGCCGGGCCATCCCAAAAGCGCGCACCATCGGCTCCTTCTTGTTCTCGCGAATGAGCGCGCGCGCAGCCAGATAGCTTTCATAGGCGTCAATCGCCGTTGGATTTGCGCCGCGCACGGCACCGCCGAAGAGAGTTCCTCGGAGCCGTTGAACAACCGCAGTCGCGATCCGATCCTGGACATTGAATACATCAGAGACGGCGCCTCGATACTCTTCAGCCCACAATTGCCTGCCATCCGAGGTGTCGATTAAACGGACGTTGATGCGCAGCTCTTTGCCCGAACTTCGGGTGCTGCCTTCTAGCAAATGCGTGACGCCCAGCGACGCGCGGATTTCCTTTAAATCGGAGTTGCCCTCTATCTCGCGGGCTGAAGTGCGGCCGAGCACCTTGAATCCTTTCTCGGCGGCAAGCGCGCTCAGGATCTCCTCTGCAACGCCCTCAGCGAAATACGCTTTATCGCGCGCGGGGGAGAGGTCCGAGAACGGGACGACCGCAAGCGCGATCTCCGCGCGCGCGCTGAGGCTGCGGATCGAAAGCGTGGCTGCCGCTGCTGCAAACAAAAGCACTGCGGTTGCGGCAATGAGGCGCGCGCGGGCGGAGAGATATCTGGGCAACCCGCCTTTGCCCGCTAACTTGGGTCGGAACAGCAGGACGCCCATCGTGGCGAGAAAGCCAACGATAGCAGCGAGAACGACGGCACGGAGGGCCCAGTCCGGAAAGTCGAAAGCGGGTCCGACAGTCGCGACGACTTGAACCACGAGCCAAGTGGCTACCGCATAGCCGGCGGCCATCCTGAAGACGTGCCATTGGCGAAGCTCAGCGATGATGCGCGCCACACCGCTCTCGTCGACCGCTTTCTCGCGAACAGGGCCTTGATCGTCCATAACCCGCCCCCAGAAGGATGAGTCTAGCATACGGGCGAAGGTCCGCAATGGGTCGAAAGCGGACATTACGGTGCCGCGAAGTCAACACAGCTCGGAAAAGGGAGCAGCGCCCGGTCTTCGAGTGGCCCTGATAGCCGTCGCTGTGACTTTAGAGGCACCGGAGGATCATCGGATCGGCGTCCTTCCGCAGATCGAACGGACCCAGGAGCACGCCATTTTCAACCTTGCCCGTGAGGCTCATTCGATCTCCGCTAACCCGTCCCGTGAATCGAGCGCGGTATGTCGGCCGGACCTGTCCCTGAATGTCCGGCCCTCCCGCGGCCGACGTATGAGACCCGTCGACCTCAAACGTGCCGTCAAGTCTGGTAATTATCGGGTCGATTTTCCCGCTGGCGCAGTCATACTCCAGCCGGCCGCCTGATGTCTGAAGTGCTAATCCGACGTGGGGTCCAGCCCAGGAGCCGGAAAGTGGGTCCTCCTGAGCCGGCAAACTCGCGCAGCCAACAACCAAGGGAATCACCATGCAAATGCTGTGCTTCATATCCATTCAACGCGCTAGCTTCATTCCCGGTTGCACCCACGTCGGACGACAGGCGCGTGCGTCCGCTTTGGGTGGAAAGCGGACATTACGTCCACGTCGGAAAATTCAGCCGCTTGAGCAGGGAGGCGTAGCGCGGGTCGCGGCGGATCGGGTCGAGGAACGGGTCGCGCTTGAGCCATTGGAGACCCGGATCGCGCACCTCGACCGCCTTGTCGAGGGCGGCGAAGGCGCGGCCGGCATCGCCCAGCTGAGCGTAAATCTGGGCATATTGGTAGCTGGCAAAATCCCCCTGTTCGGCGCGCATCCTGGTGATGATGGCCTCCGCGCCGGCGCGGTCGCCACCGCGCGCGTCGAGGATCGCATCATTGGTCCGCCGGAAAGTATCGTCGGGCAGTATCTTGGCCAGCACTTCTTGCGCCTCGCCGGGCCGGTTGAGCAGGATCAGGCTGTTAGAGAGAAAGTATCGCGAATGATTGCGCTGCGGCGCCAGCGCTAGCGCCTGGTTGAAGGCGTCGATCGCCTCGTCATATCGGCGTAAGGCGTAGAGGCAATCGCCTCGTCCGGAATAAGCGGTGGCATTAAGCGGATCGAGGGAGATTAAACGGTCGGCCCGGGCCAGCGCTTGCGCGCCGTTACCGAGCCATGGCAAGTTGTTCGAAGCCTTCACCAACACGAAAATGTCGTTTGGCTCGGCGGCCAGCGCCTGTTCAAAACCCCGCAATGCCGCTACGAAATCGAGGCGCCTCGCGCTGATTTCCGCGACCATGGCGGCTGGCCGGCCCGATCCCGGCATCAGCGACGCGGCGCGCTTGGCGGATCGCTCGGCGCGGCCGAACATTTCGGCCGATTCGGCCGGGCTGGTCACATATTGCGTCCCAAATGCCGCAAGGGCATTCGCCTTGCCGAGGTGGGCGTCGCCATAAACGGGATCGTCGGTCAGCGC
>JBDSEL010000126.1:0-8119 GCA_039920065.1 Sphingomicrobium sp.
TCATCCTCAACGAAAAGGCACTTCTTCCAGTCCTGCTCGGTTTTGCACTGCTCGTGCTGTGGAAGCACCGCGAGAACATCCGGCGGCTTATCGCCGGAACCGAGCCCAGGATTGGAAGGACCACGGATTGATCGCCGACCTCATCGACCGCCTGCGGCTTGCCCGCACCGCCTCCATCGGCCCGATCACCTACCGCCAGTTGATCCTGCGCTTCGGCTCGGCCACCGCCGCGCTCGACGCTCTGCCCGATCTTGCCCGGCGTGGGCGCGGGCAGGTGCCGCGCATCGCCACAGTCGCCGATGCGACCCGCGAAATTGCCGCGGTCGAGCAGTTCGGAGCGCATTTCCTGGCGCTTGGGCAGGGGCTGTATCCGCTTGCGCTAGCCGGGGTCGAGGACGCGCCGCCGCTGCTCATCGTCAAAGGCCAGATGGCGTTGTTCGACCGGCCGATGGTGGCGATGGTCGGCGCTCGCAACGCCAGCGCAGCGGCGTGCCGCTTCGCCCGCGGCCTCGCCCACGATCTGGGCCGCGAGGGCATGACCATCGTCTCGGGACTGGCGCGGGGGATCGACGCGGCGGCGCATGACGGCGCGATGGACAGCGGCACCATCGGCTGCGCGGCCGGCGGGGTCGACATCTTCTACCCGCCCGAAAACGAGGCCCGCCAGCGGCGCATGTATGAGGTCGGGCTGGTGGTCAGCGAGCGCCCGCTGGGGCTCGAACCGCGCGCTCGCGACTTTCCCCGCCGCAACCGGATCATCGCGGGACTTGCGGGGGGAACGGTGGTGATCGAGGCGGCACCGCGATCGGGCAGCCTGATCACCGCGCGGCTGGCCGCCGATTATGGCCGCGAGGTGCTGGCCATTCCGGGCTCGCCGCTCGATCCCCGCGCCCAAGGCTGCAACCAATTGATCCGCGACGGAGCGACCCTCGTGCAAAGCGCCGCCGACGTGGTCGAGGCACTTCGCCCCGGCCTCAGTACACGCGTCGCCGAACCCGCCGCTCTGTTCGATGGCAGTTTGACCGAGGAAGCGGGGCAGGGCGTGCGCGAGCGGGTGGAGAGCCTGCTTGGCCCGGTGGCGGTGGCGATCGACGAGCTGGTGCGCCAATCCGACGCGTCGCCCGCCGAAGTTCAATTGGTGCTCCTCGAACTCGACCTCGCCGGCCGCCTCGACCGTCACGCCGGCGGAAAGGTAAGCCTGGCCGCTTGACGGGGCGATTCCTCTGCCGCCACCATCGCGCGTACATACACGTGTAGGATTTTCCTGATTTGAAACTGGTCGTCGTCGAATCGCCCGCCAAGGCGAAAACCATCGAGAAGTATCTGGGCCCCGGCTATCGCGTCCTCGCGAGCTTTGGCCACGTCCGCGATTTGCCGCCCAAGGATGGCTCGGTCGATCCGGATGCCGAATTCGCCATGCTGTGGCAGGTCTCTCCCGACCGCGCCAAGCAGATGAAGGCAATCGCCGACGAGGCCAAAAGCGCCGATGCGTTGATCCTCGCCACCGATCCCGACCGCGAGGGAGAGGCGATCAGCTGGCACGTGCAGGAGGTGCTGCGCGCCAAGAAGGCGCTGCCTGCCCATGTCGAGCGGGTGACCTTCAACGCCATCACCAAGTCTGCGGTGACCGAGGCGATGGCCCGCCCGCGCCAGCTCGATACCGACCTCATCGACGCCTATCGTGCGCGCCGCGCGCTCGATTATCTGGTCGGTTTCACGCTGTCGCCGATCCTGTGGCGCAAGCTGCCCGGAGCCAAATCAGCCGGCCGGGTCCAGTCGGTGGCGCTGCGTCTGATCGTCGATCGCGAACGCGACATCGAAATCTTCAAGCCGCAGGAATATTGGCAGGTTAGCGCAACGTTCGAAGCCGACGGCACGCCGTTCAACGCCCGCCTGGTCGAGTTCGACGGCCGGAAGATCGAGCGGTTGACGATCGGCGCCAAGGGCGAGGCCGACGCCGCCAAGGCCGCGGTCGAGGCGGGGCGGTTCACCGTCGCCTCGGTCGAAACCAAGCCCTTTGCGCGCAACCCGCCGCCGCCCTTCACCACCTCGACCTTGCAACAGGAAGCCGCGCGCAAGCTCGGCTTTTCCGCAAGCCACACGATGCGGGTGGCGCAGGGCCTCTACGAAAGCGGGGCGATCACCTACATGCGGACCGATGGCGTCGATATGGCGGCCGAGGCGATCAGCGCCGCGCGCAAGGCCATCGCCGACCGCTATGACGCGGGTTACGTCCCCGACAAACCGCGCGCCTACCAAAGCAAAATCAAGAACGCGCAGGAAGCCCACGAAGCGATCCGCCCGACCGATTTCTCGCGCCGTCCAGGCGGCGCCGACGATGCCTCGCGATTGTACGAGCTGGTCTATAACCGCGCGCTGGCCAGCCAGATGGCGTCGGCGCGACTTGAGCGGACGACGGTCGAACTCACGGATGGGGCGGGGCGGGTGACCCTGCGCGCAACCGGTCAGGTAGTGCTCTTTCCCGGCTTCATGGCGCTCTATGACGAGGGCCGCGACGATCAAGGCGACGAGGATGGCGGGCGCATGCCCGCGCTTCACAATGACGCTGCGCCGGCCAAGACCGGAGTCGAATCGAGCCAGCATTTCACCCAGCCGCCGCCGCGCTTTTCCGAGGCGTCGCTGGTCAAACGGCTGGAGGAATTGGGGATTGGCCGGCCGTCGACCTACGCGTCGATCCTGCAGACGCTCAAGGATCGCGAATATGTCCGCACCGACAAGAACCGCTTCATTCCCGAGGAGAGCGGGCGGTTGGTGACGGCGTTCCTCGAACGCTTTTTCGAGCGCTACGTCAGCTTCGATTATACCGCCGAGCTGGAAGAAGAGCTCGACGACGTCTCGGGCGGGCGGCTCAATTGGCAGAAATTGCTCGAGGCCTTCTGGCGCGATTTCAAGCCCAAGGCCGGCGAAGTGACCGAGCGGCAGCCGAGCGAAATCACCGCCGCGCTCGACGAATTCCTCGCCCCGTTCCTGTTTCCCGACAAGGACGACGGCAGCGACCCGCGCCTGTGCCCGCAATGCGGCAACGGGCGGCTGGGCCTGCGCGGCGGGAAGTTCGGCGCGTTCGTCGCCTGCTCCAACTATCCCGAATGCAAGTTCACCCGCCCCTTCGGAAGTGCTGCTGCGGCGGACGCTGGCCAACCGGCCGAGATCGGCAACGGGATCGAGCTCAAGGTCGGGCGCTTCGGTCCCTACCTCGAACAGGAGGGCAAGCGCGCCTCGCTGCCCAAGGACGTGCCGCAGGATAGCCTGACGACCGCAATGGCCGAGGCGCTGCTGGCGCTACCGCGCCTCATCGGCCTGCACCCCGAAAGCGGACTTCCGATCACCGCGTCGATCGGCCGCTACGGGCCGTATCTGACGCATGACGGCAATTATGCGCGGCTCAAATCGACCGCCGAGGTCCTCGAGACAGGGATGAATGCGGCGGTATCCGCGTTGGCCGAGGCGGCTGCGGCCAAGGCCAATGGCGGTGCGCGTGGTAGTCGCGAGCCGATTGCGACGCTCGGTGTGCACCCGGTTTCGACGGGCGAGATCAAGGTCATGGCCGGGCGCTATGGGCCTTATGTGACCGACGGCACCACCAACGCCACGCTGCCGCGCGGGATGGAGCCAGCGGCGATCACTCTCGACGAGGCGATCAAACTGATCGACGAGCGCGCCGCCAAGGGCCCCGCCAAGAAGAAGGGCCGCAAAGCTCCAGTGAAGAAGAAGGCCCCGGCCAGGAAGAAGGCGAAAGCGTGAGCGCGATCACGATCGAGCTCAAGCGCCTGGCGCATGGCGCGGGCCTGCCGCTGCCGTCCTACGCCACCGACGGCGCAGCAGGGATGGATGTCGTTGCCGCCGAAGACGTGACGCTAGCACCCGGCGCTCGCCACGCGGTCGCGACCGGGTTCGCAATTGCCATCCCGCCGGGCTTCGAAGTTCAGGTGCGGCCGCGCTCGGGACTGGCGCTGAAGAACGGCATCACCTGCCTCAACACCCCCGGAACGATCGACGAGGATTATCGCGGCGAGGTCAAGGTCATTCTTGCCAATTTGGGCAACGAGCCGTTCGCGGTGAAGCGCGGCGAACGCATCGCGCAACTCGTCCCGGCGGCGGTTCAGAAAGCGGCCTTCGCCGAGGTCGATGAGCTCGGGCAAACCGATCGCGGGGCGGGCGGCTTCGGCAGCACGGGCCGGTGAGCCTGACAGACGACGAGCTTAATCGCTACGCACGGCATATCGTGCTGCCCCAGATCGGCGGCGTCGGGCAGAAAAAGCTAAAGACGGCGAAAGTCGCGGTGATCGGCGCCGGCGGGGTCGGCTGCGCGGTCATTCCAGCGCTGGCCGGGGCCGGGATCGGGCGCCTGACGATCATCGATTGCGACACGGTCGACCTCAGCAACCTCCATCGCCAGCCGTTGTTTACCGAAGGCGACGTGGGCCAAGGCAAGGCATTGCTGGCAGCAAAATTCGTGAACAATCTTAATCACTTCATCGACGTTGCTGCGATCGAGCAGAGGATCGACACCGGCAATACCGATGGGCTGTTGGCTGGCCATGATCTGATCATCGACGGAAGCGATAATTTCGCCACCCGCCTCGCCGTCAGCGACGCCAGCGTCAGGCTCGGTACTCCGCTGATCAGCGCGGCGGCAATGATGTTCCAAGGGCAAATCGGCCTGTTCCGCGGCCAGCCATGCTATCGCTGCTTCGTCGGCGATGCGTTCGACAATGAGGATTGCGACACCTGCGCGGAACGCGGCGTGATGGGCGCGTTGACCGGCACGATCGGCAATATGGCGGCGCTGATGGCGATCAACTTGCTCTGCGACGTCGGGCCCGACCCGTCCGGCAAGGTCCAATTACTCGACGGCGAAACGCTCGCCTGGCGCGTCATCCGGATTCCCGCCGACCCCGCCTGCGGCGGCTGCGCTTAGGCCAATTGGGCGGCGATCCGCTCGATCAAGTGCCGCGCGACCTCGTCCTTGGCCGCCTCTGGCCAATGCTCGATACCGTCGGCGGTGATCAGATGGACGCGGTTGCGCGCGCCGCCCATGACGCTCGTTGCAGTGGGGCCGCTGACATCATTGGCTACGATCCAGTCGCAGCCCTTGGCGGTGCGCTTGGCCGTCGCATAAGCGACGACATCGTCGGTCTCGGCGGCAAAGCCAATCAGCAGACGCGGTCGCTGAGCTGATTGCGCCAGGCCGGCGAGAATGTCGGGATTGGCCTCGAAGCGGAGCTGCGGCGGTCCGTCGCACTTCTTGAGCTTGATCGGCGAGGGGACCACGCGCCAATCGGCCACAGCCGCGACCAAAATCGCGCAATCGGCGGGCAGGGCAGCGGCGACCGCAATCTCCATCTGCAGCGCAGTCTCGACATCGACACGAGTCACATTCGGCGGCGTGTCGAGGATCACAGGACCGGCGATCAGGGTCACGCGCGCACCGGCTTCTGCGGCGGCGCGGGCAATTGCGAAGCCCTGCTTGCCCGAAGATCGATTGGCGATGATCCGCACCGGGTCGATCGGCTCGTGGGTCGGGCCGGCGGTGACGACGATGTGCTTGCCCGCCAGGGTCACGGCGTCAGCAGACCCTCGGCGTCGAGATAGTCGACGATCGCCTGCGGCTCGGGCAGTCGGCCCGGGCCGTGCTCGCCGCACGCCATGTCGCCCTCGGCCGGCTCGATCACCCGAACGCCGTCGTCGAGGAGCTGCTGGACATTGCGCGCGGTCGCGGGGTGGAGCCACATGCGCACGTTCATCGCCGGCGCGACCACCACTGGGGTGTCGGTCGCGAGCAGCAATGTCGTCGCCAGATCGTCGCAAATCCCCGCCGCCATCTTGGCCAGAATGTCGGCGGTGGCCGGACACACGAGCACGAAGTCGGCGCTTCGCGAGAGCTGAATGTGACCGATTTCGACCTCGTCCTTGAGATCCCACAGGCTAGTGTGGACGCGGGCTTCGGCGAGCGTGCCGAGGCTCATCGCGGTGACGAAATGCTCGCCGCCCGCAGTCAGCACCGGGGTCACCGAATGACCCGCTTTCTTGAGCAGGCGAACGAGCTCGAGGCTCTTGTAAGCGGCGATCCCGCCGCCGACGATGAGAAGCACCTTGGCCATGGCCGGTCGATTAGCCTGTTCGTGGCGCTAAGGCGAGCGTCGGCGCTTAGAGGCCGCTCGCTGCGACCTCGGCATCGATCAAGCTCCACGGCACAATCCCCGCAGCGTAGATCGCATCGAACAATGCGCGATTCGAATAGGGCCGCCCGGCCAGTTCGGCGCGATGCTGGGCACCGGCCAAGAGGTGGTCGAGCTGGACCTTGCCGATGATGTAGCTGGGGCCGTAGCCGGGCTGGCGCAGGTACAGCATCTGCTCGAACCCGACGAGCGGGCTCTTGGCGTCGGAATAGCCGCGCGGGGTCCAGCTGGCGTGGAATTGCCCGGCCTGAGCCAAATTCATCTCATTGGCCTGCACCTTGAGCGCGGCGAGCCCGCGCGCGGCGCGGTTGGCGAGCATGATCATGACCAGCTCGCGGCCGCGCGGAATGTCGTCGTAGAGCCCCGCTTCAAGCACCACTTCTTCCATCGCCGTGGCGAAGCCTTCGGAGCGGTCGGCGTAAATGTTGAACAGCGGCGATCCGGCGCGAATCGGATTGGGATTGGGCTCGCGCTCGATCCGCGCAAGGTCGATCCAGTGGATGAAATGCGTGGTCAGCGGGCTCGGGTCGAGCGCGCTGACATGAGCGAAGAAATTGCGCTCGGCGAGGGGCGTGTAATCGACCGTCTGGGCGCGCAACGCGTCTTGGAAATAGGGCCGGTCGGGAACCATGCCGGTTGCGACTAGCAGCGTGTAAAGCTTGGCGTTGCGCTCCGCGCCGAAGCGACCGAACGCAGCCGGATCGTCGATCGCCACGGTCGCGGGCAAGGCGCGATTGCGCACTTCCTCGAGCTTCAGCGACGCGAGACTGCGGTCGAGTTCGCGCTGCAGCAGCGTGACCTGGGCGTTAAAGTCATAGGGGCTGAGGAGGACGTTCTTGAGCCACCAATTGTAATTGTCCTTGCCGACGCCCGAGGGGCCGGTGCGCGATGCTGCGCCGGCCTTGATCCAGTCGCCGAACCCGCGCGATGCGGCATTGGCCAAGGCGACCGCCTGGCGCAGGCGCGGCGAAGTGCCTTGCAGCGTGACCTTGCGGTAGCCCGAGAGGTCGCGCAGCACGAGCGTTCCCGCTTCGAGGCGACCAAGCGCATCGGCCTGGTCGTAGAAGCCCTGCGCGCCATAGCTCCACAGGTCCTGCGCGTTACTGTTGGCGAGGTTGGCCCGGGCCTGGACGAGCCGTGGCGCGACCGTTTCGAGCTGCGCGGCGAGCCGGGCCTGATCGGCAACGCTCAGCGGCCAGCGATATTTGTATAGATCGGTGACCGGCTCGGCATAGGTGCCCTCGTGCGCCGGAACGTCGCTCATGTCGGGGAAGACCGAGAGGTAAAACCCGGGATCGCGGGCCCATGGCTGAAGCACGCGGTGATAGAAATCGAGGCCGTTCATTTCGGCCTGGACGAGCTTGAGATCGTTCTGCTGAGCGACGTTCCACCCGCTGGCATCGATCGCCGCCAGGCGCCGCTGCATTGCGGCCAGGCCCTGCGCCTGGCGGGCCATAGCCGCTGCGCTGTAATCGGGCAGATTGCCGACCATCGTCGGCTGGTTGAAGGCGCGCCAATCGGCGAACAGGATTGGCAGTTGGGCGTAGGAGGACGACGCCGATTGTGCAGCGATCGCCGGAGCCGCCGCGACCGTCAGTGGCGCTGCGAGTGCAAGACCAAGTGCAATCAGACGCATAATATTCCCCTTTTTCACGAACCGGTCAGGCTATCCGAATCCCGTCAACGTGCAAGCAGGATCGTGGCCGCGATCGCTGCGCCCGCCAGAGCTGAAATAAGCGCTAGCGCAATCCCGCGCCAATGTCCGCCCGAGCCGACGATCGCGCCGTCGGTCAGCGGCGGCGGCTGCGGCGCCGCGCCAGGCTCCGGATAGTTGGCGTCGATCTTGTCGATCAGATGCGGCAGCTTCTTGAGCGCGCGCACGATATCGATGATGCGGTCGGCCAGCTGCGCTTCGGGGC
>JBDSEL010000127.1:0-13774 GCA_039920065.1 Sphingomicrobium sp.
CCTTGTCGAGCAGCAGCGGCGAGAAGCTGAAGTCGCCGCCCATACGCGCTTCCTGGCGCTTCAAGCCTTCGACGATCTTGGCCAGGCCTTCGCTGTCGGCCCAGTGCATCGGGCCGCCGCGATAGACCGGCCAGCCGTAGCCGTAGACCCATACGACATCAATGTCCGAGGCGCGCTGGGCGATCCCTTCCTCGAGGGTTTTGGCGCCTTCATTGACCATCGTGTAGAGCGTGCGATCGATGATTTCCTGGTCCGAAATGTCGCGCTTCTCGACCCCTTCCTTGGCGCGGAATTCGTCGATGATCTCCTGCACCCGAGCGCTCGGACTAGGCCGGCGCTGATCGTCATAATCGTAGAATCCGGCCTGCTTCTTCTGGCCCCAGCGGCCCTCGGCGGCGAGTGCATCGCGAACGTTCTCGATTCGGCTCGGGTCGCGGTGCCAACCGATGTCGACCCCGGCGAGGTCGGCCATCTGGAACGGCCCCATCGGCATTCCGAACTCGACATGGACCCGGTCGATCTGTTCGGGCGTGGCACCTTCGAGCAGGAGCTTGGTCGCCTCGACCTGTCGCGGCATCAGCATTCGATTGCCGATGAAGCCGTGGCATACGCCGGCGATCACCGGCACCTTCTTGATCTTCTTGCCCAATTGCATCGCGGTCATGAGGACGTCGGGCGCAGTCTTGGCGCCGCGCACGACCTCGAGCAATTTCATGATGTTGGCGGGGGAGAAGAAGTGCATCCCGAGGACGTCCTGCGGGCGGCTGGTCGCGGCGGCAATTTCGTTGACGTCGAGGTAGGACGTGTTGGAGGCGAGGATCGCGCCGGGCTTGGCGATCGCGTCGAGCCGGGTGAAGATGTCCTTCTTCACGTCCATACTCTCGTACACCGCCTCGATGATCAGGTCGCACTCGGCCAGCGCATCGAACTCAAGCGTCGGGGTCAGCAGCGCCATCGCGCCCGCGACCTGATCCGCGCTCATCCGGCCCTTGGCGGCGGTCGCCTCGTAATTCTTGCGCATCACGCCGGTGCCGCGGTCGAGCGCTTCCCTGTCCATCTCGATGATCGTCACCGGGATCCCGGACGACAGGAAGTTCATCGAAATGCCGCCGCCCATCGTGCCTGCGCCGATCACTCCGACGTGTTTGATGTCGCGCGCGGTAGTGCCCTCGGGCAGTCCCTCGATCTTGTTCGATTTGCGTTCGGCGAAGAAGAAATATTGCTGCGCCCGCGCCTGCCCGCCGTTCATCAATTCCATGAACAAGCGGCGCTCGTCGAGCACGCCCTCGGCATAGGGTTTCTGGGTCGCTGCACGGACTGCCTCGACGTTCTTCGCCGGGGCCTCGAAGCCGCGCATCTTGCGGCCATTGGCCCTGAGGAATTCATCGAACACTGCGGGGTCGACATTATCGACTTTGTCCTGCCGCTCGGACGATTTGGGCAGCGGGCGGATGTCCTTCACTTCGTCGGCATAAGCGACGGCGTGCGGCAACAAATCGCCTTCGACCAGCCGGTCGATGACCCCCGCTTCGCACGCGCGCTTGGCATCTATGGGTGCACCGCCGGCGCACATTTCAAGCGCGAGCGGGACACCGCCGACCCGCGGCAGGCGCTGAGTCCCGCCGGCGCCGGGCAGGATGCCGAGCTTGACCTCTGGCGTGCCCAGCTTGGCGGTCGGCACGGCGACTCGATAATGGCACGCCAGCGCAACCTCGATACCGCCGCCGAACGCAGTGCCGTGGATCGCCGCGACCACCGGCTTCGAGCAACCCTCGATGATGTCGACGACCTGCGGCAACATCGGCTGCTCGAACGCCTTGGGAGTCCCGAATTCGGAGACATCGGCGCCAGCAAAAAAAGTCTGGCCTTCGCACGCGATGACCACCGCCTTGACGCTATCATCGGCCTCGGCCTCCGCGATCCCCGCGACCAGCCCCTTGCGAACCGCCGCGCCGAGCGCGTTGACCGGCGGATTGTTGCTGAGGATGATCAGGATGTCGCCATGCATGCGGGTCGAAATCGGGCTCGTCATTTGGGTCCTCCGTTGCAACCGGTCGCTAAAGCAAGCCGGGCCGCGCTGGCAAGGGCGGTGCGCTCGACAAGTTCCGTTTCGCAACGGATAGTGCAGGAATGACCGACACCACCGACTCGTTCCGCACCGACACGCGCGCCTGGCTCGAAGCCAATTGCCCGGCCGAAATGCGCGTGCCGATACAGTCCGAAGACGACATTTGCTGGGGCGGGCGCAACTGGACCTTCGCCTCTGACGCTCAGCGCAAATGGCTCACGGTGATGGCAAAACGCGGCTGGACCGTTCCGGAATGGCCGGCGGATTATGGCGGCGGCAGCTTATCGCCCGAGGAAGCGCGCATTCTGCGCCAAGAAATGGCCCGCCTCGGCGCCCGCTCGCCGCTCGTCAGCTTTGGCATTTCAATGCTTGGACCGGCCTTGCTGCAGTTCGGGAGCGAGGAACAGAAACTTACCTATCTGCCGCAGATCGCGCGCGGTGAAATCCGCTGGTGCCAGGGCTATTCGGAACCCGGTGCCGGCAGCGATCTCGCCGGCCTTCAAACCAAGGCCGAGGACAAGGGCGACCTTTGGCTGGTCAACGGCCAAAAGGTGTGGACCAGTTACGCCGACAAGTCAGACTGGATCTTCTGCCTGGTGCGGACCTCGATCGACTCGAAACAGGGCGGGATCAGCTTCCTGCTGTTCGACATGGCGAGCCCCGGCGTCTCGACCCGGCCGATCCTGCTGATCAGCGGCAATTCGCCGTTTTGCGAAACCTTCTTCGACAATGTCGAAGTGCCCAGAAGCCAGATAATTGGCACCGTCAACAAGGGCTGGGACGTCGCCAAATATCTGTTGGGCCACGAGCGCGAGATGATCGCCGGCATGGGCCTGGGGTCGGGCGGTGGCGGGACACTGGGCGCGGCGCTCAAGCCCGCCGACCCGCTGCTCCGCGCAGAGATTGCCGAGTTCGACGTCGATGCCTTGGCCTTCGCCGCGATGAGCGAGCGGTTTTCCGCCATGTGGAGGGCCGGCGAAGCGCATCCGGCGAGCCCGTCGATGATGAAATATGCCGGGACCGAACTCAACAAGCGCCGCAACGAATTGGTCATGGCCTCCGGCGGGTCGGACGCGCTCGAGTGGACGTCGCAGCGCAGCCGTGCCGGCAAAGCCCCGCGCGACTGGCTCCGCTCGAAGGGCAATTCGATCGAGGGCGGGACCAGCGAGATCCAGCTCAACATCATCGCCAAACACATCCTGCGCCTGCCGGGGGCGTGAGGCAAAGTTCCCTCACCCCTTCAGGGGAGAGGGTCAGGGAGAGGGGCAGCAATGCGAGACGGGAGGTTAGTCGGCTATGCAAAGCGTCTGCGCAGCGAGCAGACCCCGATGGAGCAGGTCCTGTGGCATCACCTGCGCGCGGGGCGGTTTGAAGGGGCGAAGTTTCGGCGCCAGGTTGTTGTTGGGCGCTATATCGTCGATTTTGCGTGCCGGATCCCGAAGATGCTCGTGGTCGAAGTCGATGGTGATACGCATGGAAATCAGGCGGCGTATGACGGACAAAGAACGGCCTTTCTCGAACGCTTTGGCTATCAGATTGTGCGCTTCTCCAATCGTGACGTGGGGACAAATCTGAATGGTGTACTCATGACCATTGCGGCCGCACTTGACGACCCCCTCTCCCCGGCCCACTCCCCTGAAGGGGTGAGGGAGGAGGATCGCGCATGACGCTTTTAACCGACGACCAGAAAATGCTTCAGGACTCAGCGGCGGGGTTTCTTGCCGGCGAAGGCGGGCCGACCAAGCAGTTGCGGCACTGGCGCGACACGGGCTGCAGTGATGGCTTCGGCAATGCCTTGTGGGCCCGCTTCGGCGAGCTCGGGTTGAGCGCGGTGGCGATCCCCGAAAGTCACGGCGGGCTCGGGCTCGGCGCGGTCGAGGGGGCGCTGATCCTCGAAGAGATCGGCCGCAACCTCACCCCCTCGCCATTCCTGATGACCGCCATCGTCGCAGCGCGCGCGCTCGCCGGAACCGCGCAGGCCGACGCCTGGTTCCCGCGTGTGCTTGCGGGGGACGCGATCCTGTCGCTGGCGGTCGACGATGGCCCGCACCACGCCCCCGACGCAATCGAGCTTCGGGCCGAACGCAAGGGCAATGGCTTCGTCCTTAGCGGCACCAAGCAGTTCGTCGTCCACGGCCATTCCGCCGACATGGTGGTAACCGCCGCACGCACCGCTGGCGGGGTCACCCTGTTCGCCGTGCCCAAGGGCGCGGCCGAGGTCGAGAATGTCGCTTTGGTCGACGGCTCCAAAGCGGCGCGGATGCGCTTCGACCAACTCGCGCTCGATGCTGACGGGGTGATCGGCGAGGTCGATGGCGGCGGCGCCCCCCTTGCCCGCGCGCTCGACGCTGGACGGGCCGGTGCGGCAGCCGAGCTGGTCGGAGTCGCCGCGGGGATCAGCGCGATGACCGTCGACTACCTCAGCCAACGCAAGCAATTCGGCCGCGCGATCGGCGAATTCCAGGCGCTGCAGCACCGCGCGGCGCATCTCCATGGCGAGATCGAGATTGCCCGCGCAGCCGCGCTCAAGGCCGCCACTTTGCTCGACCGCGAAGACGATCGCGCGCCGCTGATGGTGTCGGTGGCCAAGGCCAAGGCGGCCGACGTCGCCCGCCTCGCGGTGCGCGAGGGGGTGCAGATGCACGGCGGCATCGGCATGACCGACGAGCATGATGCGGGTCTTTTCATGAAACGGGTCGCGGTGCTCGGACCCTTGTTCGGCGACGTCCATTTCCACCGCGAACGCGTGGCTGCGCTAAGCGGCTATTGACGCGGGCTTGGCGAATCCTTCGCCCGCCCTTGCCCCGGCGATGAACGCAAGCCATAGCGCCGCCAACCCCACAACCAACAGGCGAGGCCGATGAAAGCGCGCGTCTTCATTACCCTGAAAAACGGTGTCCTCGATCCGCAGGGCAAGGCCATTCATCACGCTCTCGAAGGGCTCGGTTTCAGCGGCGTCAACGACGTTCGCGCCGGCAAGCTGATCGAGCTCGATCTGGCCGATGGCACCGCCGATGCGGAGATCGAGGACATGTGCCGCAAGCTCCTCGCCAATACGGTAATCGAGAATTTCCGCATCGAGCGGCCCGAACACGCCTGAACCGGATAAGGGCGGCGGCACCGCTGCCCTTTTTCCCGCATATTTCGCCTCTATCGGACCCTATCGAGGTCAGGAGCCGCAGCAATGAACAGCGCCGTCATCGTCTTTCCCGGATCGAATTGCGATCGCGATCTCGCCGTCGCGCTGAAGCGGGCGACGGGCAAGGCGCCGGCGATGGTCTGGCACCGCGATAGCGAACTTCCCGCCAACACCGACTTCATCGGCATTCCGGGCGGCTTTTCCTATGGCGATTATCTGCGTTCTGGTGCGATGGCGGGGCGCAGTCCGATCATGAAAAGCGTTGCCGAAGCTGCCGCGCGCGGTGTGCCGGTGATCGGCATTTGCAACGGCTTCCAGGTGCTGACCGAAACCGGCCTGCTGCCGGGCGCTCTGATGCGCAACGCCGGCCTTCACTTCGTCTGCCGTCCGGTCCGGCTCAAGGTCGAGAACAGCCAAAGCTTATTCACCTCCAAATATGAAAATGGCGAGGAAATCGTCATTCCGGTCGCGCATCACGACGGCAATTTCCAGGCCGATGCCGAAACGCTCGATAAGCTCGAGGGCGAGGGAAGAGTCGCCTTTCGCTACCTCGAGGAGGTCAACGGCTCGGCGCGCAGCATCGCCGGCATCCTCAACGCGCAGGGCAATGTTCTGGGCCTGATGCCGCACCCCGAACGCATGGTCGAAGCCGCCCATGGCGGCACCGACGGCGCGCGCCTGTTCGAAGGCCTGCTCGAGACGATCGCGGCCTAAACATCGGCGCGGAACGGGGTGAAGTTGGTGCCTCGGTCGAACACGTCGACGCCCTCGCGGCGTTTGAGCCAGCCGACGACCGCGTAGGTGACGGGCGTCAGCAGCACCTCCCACGTCACCTTGAGCACCCATTGGGTCAGCATCAACTTCAACACGACTGCGGTCTCGAACACCCCGAGGAAGGCGAGCGGGTAGAACAACAGGCTGTCGAGGCCCTGGCCAACCACGGTCGAGCCGATCGTGCGGGTCCATAATTTGCGACCCTCGGTCCAGATTTTCATCCGCGCGAGGACGTAGCTGTTGACGAATTCGCCGCACCAGAAGGCAATGATCGAGGCAAAGACGATGCGCGGGACCTGGCCGAACACGCTTTCATAGGCCGATTGACCGGTCCAGTTTGCATCGGGCGGCAGCGCGACCACGACCCAGCTCATCAGCGCCATGAATAGCAGGCCAGCAAAGCCCGCCCAGATGCAGCGCCGGGCGCGGGCATAGCCATAAACCTCGGTCAGGATATCGCCGATGACATAGCTCAGCGGGAAGAACAGGATGCCGGCGCCGAACGGCCACGGACCAATGCCGGGCAAGGTCACGCTGGCGATCTTGCCCGCGCCGAGCACATTCGACAGCAGCAGGATCGCGACGAACGCGGCCATGACAAAGTCGAAATAGTCGAAATCGCGGCCCTTCAGGCGATTGGCGTCGATATCGTGTGGCTTCATGTCCTGGCGCTCCCCCGCCGCCATTAGCTAGCGCGGTTCCGTGGCCCGTCAATTCGCGTTAAGGGCCGTCCGGTCGCGCGTCCGTAGCTCAACTGGATAGAGCACGTGGCTTCTACCCTCGTGGTTGCAGGTTCGAGTCCTGCCGGGCGCGCCATTCCTTTCCCACCCCTCGCCCACTCTGGCGCAGCGCCTTGGCAAGTCGTTTCGCTTGGGTCATGGTCACGTCGGAGTCGACGGAGGGGCAGATGGCGAAGAACGTCCGCGGCAGGATCAGCGACGCAGAGGCGCAGATCGAACAAGAGGTCGAGGCAGACCGGCCGCGCCTGATCAAGCTCGGCGGCGGCCTTCTGCTGTTCGTGCTCGGCGCCGGAGCGGCGGCGATCGCATTGTTGGCGATCAAGCCGCAATTCACTGGACCCGACCTTTATGTCGGCGGACCCACCGGCGATGGCGGCGGCGGCAGCGGCGATTATGTCGTCCCGACGCTCGCCCAGTTGCCCAAGGGCGATGAAGGCGCTGCAATCCAGCGCGCGATCGACCTGTTCAACAACACCAACGTCAAGGCCGCGGACTTCGTCGGCAACGGCCTGGCGTGCAAGAATTGCCACATCGATTCAGGCCGCAAGGCGGGCGCTGCGCCAATGTGGGCGGCGTGGGTCAAATTCCCGGTCTATGACAGCGGCGACAAGGTCACCACGATGCGCGACCGGATCAAGGGCTGCTTCACCAATTCGATGAATGCCCAGAACAGCCCGTCGGGCGCTCCCCCGCCACTCGACCATCCGCTATACGGCGACCTCGAACTCTATTTCGCCTGGCTCGCCAAGGGGGCGACGGCGGGCGCGACCATGGCTGGCCAGGGCTTCCCCAAGATCGACCCGCCCGCTCTGGCGTTCGACCCGGTGCGCGGCAAAGCCGTCTACGCCCAAACCTGCGCGGCCTGTCACGGCAATGGCGGCAATGGCGCAAGCCAGCCCAACGGGACCGTCGTCTATCCGGCGATTTTCGGTGCCCACAGCTATAATTGGGACGCCGGCATGGCCGATGTCGCGCTCGCCGCCGCCTTCATCAAGGCGAATATGCCCTTCAACGCCCCGGGCACGCTGACCACTCAGCAGGCGTGGGATGTGTCCGCCTATGTCAACAGCCAGGAACGTCCCAAAAGCCCGCTCCAGAAGGCCCAGACGATCGCCCAGAATGGCAAGGCCAATTTCACCGGCTTCCCGACCTATTACGGCCAGACCATTGACGGTCGCGAGCTTGGTGCCGGATCGCCGGGCGCGGGTCCGCTGCCAAGGTCAAAATAAGTGGTGGAGGGCGATGGCGAACAACCGTTGGTGCGGACCGGGATTGTAGCCGGGACCTTTGTCGCGGGAATTGTGGTCGCGGCGCTGGGACTGATGGCGATCATGCCGCGCACTGCGTCCACTGCGCCGGGCGGCACGGGGATCGGCGGCGGCGCGGCGGTGAGCGTGGCGAGCTTCACGCCGCCAGCGCTGGCCGACATTCCCGACGGCAAGGATGGCGATGCGATCCGCCGCGGGCTGGCGATCTTTGATGATCCGCGCAACAATGCCGGCCAGTTCGTCGGCAATGCCATGGCGTGCAAGAACTGCCACCTCGACAGCGGGCGCAAGGCCGACAGCTCGCCGATGTGGGCGGCGTGGGTCGCCTATCCGCAATATCGCAAGAAGAACGACGCCATCAACACGATGCACGACCGCATTCGCGGCTGCTTTCTCTATTCGATGGACGCCGGCAACAGCCCGTCGGGCGGCGCACCGCCCGACGACAGCGATGTCTATCGCGACCTCGAGGCCTATTTTTTCTGGCTGGCCAAGGGCGCGCCGACCGGCGTCAAGCTCAAGGGCGCCAATTATCCCAAGCCCGTACTTCCCGCCGGCGGTTATGACCCGGCGCACGGGGCCACGCTCTATGCATCGACCTGCGCCGCCTGCCACGGTGCCGAGGGCCAAGGCGCGAAACAGCCCGGCGGCAAGATCGTCTATCCGCCGCTGTGGGGGCCCGACAGCTATAATTGGGGCGCGGGCATGGCGCGTATCGACCTTGCCGCCGGCTTCATTCGTGCCAACATGCCGCAGGACAAGCCAGGCTCGCTGAGCGATGCCCAGGCGTGGGATGTCGCCGCCTTCATCGACAGCCACGAACGCCCCCGCGACCCGCGCCAGAATGGCAGCGTGGCCGCCAATGCCGCCGCCAAGCACAAGGACGAAAAGAGCTATTACGGCAAAATCGTCGGCGGTCAGCTGCTCGGTAGCGGGATCCCCAAGGCCCGCCGCTAGGGGAGTAGTTTCCCGGGGTTCATGATGCCCCGGGGATCGAGTGCCGCCTTGATCGCCCGAAGCGCCGCGATCCGTCCCGGCGGAGCGAGCCGACCGAATTCCTCGCGCTTCATCTGGCCGATGCCATGTTCGGCCGAGATCGAGCCGCCGGCGGCGGTGACCAGATCGTCGACAAGGCGCGTGATCGCGATACCGTCGGAGCCGTAGAAATCGTCGCGATCGCGGTTTCCGGCGCGGACATGAAAATGGACGTTGCCATCGCCAAGGTGGCCGAAGGCGCTGGCGATGGCGCCCGGCCAGGCGGCCTCGACCTGCTGCGCCGCGGCGACGATGAAATCGGGCATAGCCTCGACGGCGACCGAGATGTCGTGCGCCAGCGTCGGTCCTTCGGCCCGCTCAGCCTCCGAAATGCTGTCGCGAATTCTCCACAAGGCCGCGGCCTGCGCCTCGCTTGCGGCGATGATGGCGTCGGTGATCAGCCCTTGCCCCATGGCCTCGCCCAGCCATCCTTCGACCGACCCGGCCAATCCAGTCCCGGCGTCCGCGCTCGTCGCCTCGATCAGCACGTGCCACGTCGGCGAGCCGGCCAGCGGCGCGCGGGTGCCCGGAACATGTTCGATCACCAGGCGCAGGCTGTCCTCGGGAATGAGCTCGAAGCCTTCGACCGCGCTGGTTCGGGCCTCGAGGAAGCGGAGCAAAGCAAGCGCCTGTTGCGGCGTAGCGACCCCGGCCCAGGCGACGACCCGCTCGGCAATCGCTGGGACGAGGCGAAGCACGGCCGCGGTGACCACGCCCAGCGTCCCTTCCGCACCGATCAGCAATTGGTCGATGCTGTAGCCGCGATTGTCCTTTCTGAGCCCGCCCAGCCCGTCGTGGATTGATCCGTCGGGGAGCACGGCCTCGATCCCTGCGACCAGCGCGCGCATGGTCCCGAAGCGCAGCACCTGCGTCCCGCCGGCATTGGTCGAAATCAGCCCGCCGATGGTGCAGCTGCCCTTCGCGCCCAACGTCAGCGGAAAGCGCATCGCCTGTTCAGCCACCGCTTCGTGAAGTGTCTGCAGCACGACCCCCGCCTCGACCACCGCGATCCGCGCCGCCGGGTCGATCCGGCGAATGCGGTTCATCCGCCGCAGCGACAGCAGCACGGCCGATCCGTCGTCGGGCGGGATGGCGCCCGCGCACATGCCGGTATTGCCCCCCTGCGGCACCAGCGGCACGCCATGCTCACTCGCCAACCGCACGACTGCAGCGACCTCCGCGCTCGTCACCGGTGCAAGGATCGCGGCCGAGCGGCCATGAAAGCGCCCGCGCCAATCGCTCAGCCACGGTTCGATCGCCGCGCCGTCGCGGATCACGCCGGCGGGGCCGAGCACCGCCTCGGCGGCGTCAAGCATCTGCGAGATGCGGTCCATGGACGGCGGCATAGCGGACCTTGTAATGGTCGGCCATGGCATCCGAAATCATCATCGTCGTCGCCCGCGCTCAAAACGGCACGATCGGCAAGAACAACAGCCTGCCGTGGCATATCCCGGCGGATCTCAAGCGCTTCAAGGCGCTGACTATGGGGAGTGTGATGGTGATGGGCCGGCGGACGTTCGACAGCCTGCCCGGCGTGCTTCCGGGGCGCCGCCATATCGTCCTGACCCGCGATCGCGGCTGGTCGGCAAAGGGCGCCGAAGTCGCGCATGATGCGGACGAGGCGCTCGAACTCGCCGGCGAGGGCGCGGTGTCGGTAATCGGCGGCGCTGAGGTGTTCGGCCTGTTTTTGCCCCAGGCGACGCGCATCGAATTGACCGAAGTACTAGCTGATTTCGACGGCGACATCGCGATGCCCGATCCGCGCCAGGGTGGCGCCTGGCTAGCGGTCCAGCGCGAGGATCATCAGGCCGCGGACGGCCTACCGCCGTACCGCTTCATCACCCTCAAGCGAGCGCCGATCTAGCGGTCGAGGATCGAATCGATCTGGGCGGCGACGGTGTCGACGCTGGCCATGCCATCGACGCGGCTCAAAATCCCGCGCTCTTCGTAAAACGGCAGGATCGGCGCGGTCTTGGCGCGATATTCGGCCATGCGCGTGCGCACCGTTGCCTCATTGTCGTCAGGGCGGCGCTTGAATTCGGTGCTTCCGCAGACGTCGCAAATACCCGGAGTCTTGGGCAATTTATATTCGTCATGATAAGGCGCGCCGCACTGGGCGCAGCTGAAGCGGCCGGTGATGCGAGTGACCAACGCGTCTTCGTCCACCGCCAATTCGATCACTTGGTCGAGGGTGCGACCGCGCTGGGCGAGCAGGACATCGAGCGCTTCGGCCTGATGACTGGTGCGCGGGAAACCATCGAAGATTGCGCCCGACCCTACGGCATCGTCGAGCCGCTCGCCGATCAGCGCCGAGACAATTGCATCGCTGACCAATTCGCCGCGTTCCATCACTACGCGGGCCTTGATCCCGACCGGAGTGCCGGCGGCGACGGCAGCGCGCAGCATGTCGCCGGTCGACAGCTGAATCATGCCGCGCTGTTCGGTCAGGCGCGCGGCCTGGGTCCCCTTGCCCGCGCCCGGCGGTCCTAGCAGGATAATGTTGAGCATCGACGCTTACCCCCCGTTCCGTCCGTCTTACTATTTGCGGCGCGTGGTCTTCAACTTGGCCTTCTTGATCAGGTCGCCATATTGGTGCGCAATCAGGTGGCTCTGGATCTGGCTGACCGTGTCCATCGTGACGTTGACGACAATCAGCAAGCTGGTGCCGCCAAGCGCGAAGTTGAGCCCGGCCTGCGAAATCATGATTTCGGGGATGAGGCAGATGGTCACGAGATAGGCCGCCCCGACCACCGTCAGCCGGCTGAGCAATGTATCGAAATATTGCTCGGTCGCCTTGCCCGGGCGAATGCCGGGAATGAAGCCACCGTGGCGCTTCAAATTCTCCGACGTCTCTTCGCTATTAAATTGGACGGCGGTGTAGAAGAAGCAGAAGAAGATGATGCCCAGCGCATAAAGCGCGAGATACAGCGGTGCACCATGTTGCAGCAGGGTGCTGACGGTGATCAGCCAGTCGCTCGACGCGCTGTTCGGGTCGGCGCTGCTACCGGCCCAGTTGAGAATGGTCAGCGGCATCAGCAGCAGCGAGCTAGCGAAGATCGGCGGAATGACCCCGGCGGTGTTGACCTTGATCGGCAGGTGGCTGCGTTCCTGCTGCATCCCGCGCGCGGTCTGGCGCTTGGGATATTGGATCAGCACCCGGCGCTGGGCCCGCTCCATGAAGCAGATGAACAGCACCAGCACGATGGTCAGGCCAATGATGCCGACAATCACGACCGGGCTCATCGAGCCTGTGCGGCCGCCCTCGAGCAGCTGAGCGAGCGCTTGCGGCAGGCGCGCGACGATGCCCGCCATGATGATCAGCGAGACGCCGTTGCCAATACCGCGACTGGTGATCTGCTCGCCGATCCACATCAGGAACATGGTGCCGCCGACAAGGCTGATGGTGCCTGCGACCTGGAACAGGAGACCCGGCGCGACGACCGCGCCAATGCCCTGCTTGATGGACTGCGATTCAAGCCCGCGAATGGCCAGATAGCCCTGCACGAGGGTGATCATGACTGTCAGGTAGCGGGTGTATTGGTTGAGCCGCTTGCGCCCGGCATCGCCTTCCTTGCGCAGCGCTTGCCAGGGTCCGTAAAGCGTCGCACCGAGCTGGATGACGATTGAGGCGGTGATGTAGGGCATGACCCCCAGCGCAACGATCGAGAAGCGCTCGAGCGCGCCGCCAGAAAAGGTATTGAATACGTCGAGAATGCCGCCCGATTGCGTCTGGTAGAGCACGCTCATGGCGACCGGGTCGATGCCCGGCACGGGAACGAACGACAGCAAGCGGAACAGGATCAGCGCACCGATCGTGAACCACAGGCGCTTCTTCAGTTCGCTCGCCTTCGCGAAATTCGCAAGGCTGATGCTGGACGCCATTTGCTCGGCTGCGGATGCCATTACATATCCCCGGAAAAACGATCGGCGGCGACAGGCTTGTCGCCCCCCGCCGCCGATATAGTCACTGTCAAAGCTTTGTCTAAGCCTCGGCTGGCGAAAATTACGCCTTGGCCGACTTGGAGGCCTTGGCCGACTTGGCAACCTTGTCGGCCTTGTCGGCGATCCGGGCCTCGCGCGCCTTGCCCTTCTTGGCGGCGGCCAGCTCGGCCTTGTTCTTCGCTTCGATGATCTCGATCGACCCACCGGCCTTTTCGATCAGCTCGCGCGCGCCCTTCGACACGCCGGCGACCTTGAGCACCAGCTTGGCCTTGAGTTCACCCTTGCCGAGCACTCGAACGCCGTCCTTGCCGCCGCGAACGAGGCCGGCGGCGCCGAGCGCTGCCTGGTCGAGCGTGCCCTTGGCGTCGAGCTTCTTCTCGTCGATCGCCTTCTGAATCGCGCCAACATTCACTTCGGCATAATCCTTGGCGAAAATGTTGTTGAAGCCGCGCTTCGGCAGACGCATGTGGAGCGCCATCTGGCCGCCTTCGAAGCCCTTGATCGCGACGCCCGAGCGGCTCTTCTGGCCCTTCTGGCCGCGGCCGGCGGTCTTGCCCTTGCCCGAGCCGATGCCGCGTCCGACGCGCATCCGGCTCTTGCGGGCGCCAGCATTGTCCTTGATTTCGTTCAGTTTCATGTCGTGCACTCGCTTTCGCTTTTGACGCGCTGGACCGCCGACGGCGGCCCGATGGGATTAGCGTTCGACGCTCAGCAGATGCATCACCTTCTTGACCTGGCCGGCGACCTCGGGGGTCTCGTCCACTTCAACGGTGCGGTGCATCTTGTTGAGGCCGAGACCGACCAGCGT
>JBDSEL010000128.1:0-17177 GCA_039920065.1 Sphingomicrobium sp.
GCCCCGCTGGCGGTGCAGGATTTGCTCGCCGCGATGCGCTTCGCGGTCCAGCCGCTCGACGACCTCAACCTCGCCTGCCTGTTGGTGTCGCCGCTGATCGGGTGGAGCCAGGAGCGATTGATGGACATTGCCGCCGGCCGCGAGCCGGGATCGCTGTGGCGGCTGGTGCGCGAACATCCTGAATGCGCCGCCGATGCCGCGATCCTCGGCGCGATCCTCAACGATGCCGATTATCTGACCCCGGCGCGGTTCCTCGAGCGGCTGCTTAGCGGGTCCCTTGGCGGGCGGCGCAAATTGTTCGCCCGCCTGGGCATGGCGGCGCGCGACCCGATCGACGAGCTCATCAACACCGCGCTGGCGTTCGAGCGCGAGGAGGGCGGCTCGTTCGAGCATTTCCTGGCCTGGTTCGCTCGCGGCGATGTCGAGGTGAAGGGCGATCCCGACCAAGCCAATGATGAGGTGCGGGTAATGACTGTCCACGGCGCCAAGGGACTGGAGGCGCCGGTGGTGATCATCGCTGACGCGCACCTCAACCCCGACGACATGGGCGCGCACGACGACCCGATCTTGGCACCGCTTGGCGACGGCGACATTCCGCTCAGCCGCAGCGGGACCAAGTCGCTGCCGGCGCGGATCGCGGAACTGCATGCCGACGACAAGCGCGCCGACCTGCTCGAGCATATGCGCTTGCTTTACGTCGCCATGACCCGGGCGATCGACCGGCTGGTCGTCGCCGGGATGGAGCCGGCGCACGGGCTCAAGCCCAACGCCTGGCACGTGCGGGTCGAAGCCGGGCTCAAGCGGCTTGGCGCGGTTGAGGTCGAAGGGGCGACGGGGTGGGGATCGGCGCTGCGTTACGCCCGCGACGGCGAAGGGCGTCGTTCGCCGTCTGGAGACAAGGATGCGTCGGTCCGGGTGGAGAGCCAAGTGACGGTCCCCGATTGGGCGCGGCGATCGGCGCCGATCGAAGAGCGGCCACCGCGCCCGCTCGCGCCTTCGGCGATGGCCAAGGACGATGTCGCCGCCGCGCCGCCTTCCCCTGCGCTGCGCGCCGCCGCCCAGCGCGGGACGTGGATCCATTCGCTGCTCGAGCGGCTGGTCGAGGTTACGCCGGAGCGGCGGCGCGAGGCCGCGCTGGCGTGGCTCGAGCGTGCCGCGGGCGTGAGCGAAGCGGCGGATCGCGAGGAGATCGCCGACCAGGTGTGCCGGGTCCTGACCAATTCCGATTTCGCGCCCTTGTTCGGTCCCGGATCGCTGGGTGAAGCGCCACTGGCGGCGACCTTGCCCGACGGGCGCGTGATCGCCGGAACGATGGACCGGCTGCTAGTCGAGGACGAGCGCGTATCGGTGATCGATTTCAAGTCCGGCCGAGTGCCTACGAACGCTTCGTCGATCCCGGCCGCTCATCAGGCGCAGATGCAGGCCTATGTGGATGCGCTGCGGGTGATTTTTCCGGGTCGGGCAGTGCGCTCGGCCTTGCTCTATACCGCTGGACCGGCGCTGTTCGAACTTTCGATGGGTTGAGGGCCGCGGCCCAAGCCCCCATATAACGCTTTCGCAATTCACAACTTGCCGCTGGAGAAATTCTCGCCATGCCCACTAAGACGGTCACAGATCAGAGCTTTGCCGACGACGTATTGGGGGCTTCGGGCCCGGTGCTGGTCGATTTCTGGGCCGAATGGTGCGGCCCGTGCCGGATGATTGCTCCGGCGCTTGAGGAAATCGCCGCCGAGCTGGGCGAAAAGGTAACCATCACCAAGCTCAATATCGACGAGAATCCCGACACGCCGGGTCGCTATGGGGTGCGCGGCATCCCGACCATGCTGCTTTTCAAGGACGGCCAGCCGGTGGCGCAGAAGGTCGGCGCCGCACCGCGCAGCCAGATCCAGCAATGGCTGGAAGGCCAGCTGTAAGGCTGTTTTTGCAAGGCGCGGCCCTCGGCCTCGTCAATTGACTAGGCGAAGGGCGCTCCCTACATCGCGCGGCGCAGCTTCCACGCAGCGCCGGTAAGGCCGCAAGGGTCCCGCCGGACGCGCGATTTTCAAGGGATTTCCATGTTCGCCTCGATGGCAAAGAGCATCTTCGGTTCGGCCAATGACCGCTATGTCCGCGGTCTTGAGAAATATGTCGATAGGGTCAACGCGCTCGAGCACAATATCCAGGCGCTGACCGACGAGGAGCTGGCCGCGCAAACGGTTCGCTTCCGCGAGCGGCTGGCCAATGGCGAAAAGCTCGACAGTCTGATCCCCGAAGCGTTCGCGACGGTGCGCGAGGCCGCCATTCGAACGCTCGGTCAACGCCATTACGACGTCCAGCTGGTCGGCGGCATCGCACTCCACCGCGGCGAGATCGCCGAGATGAAGACCGGCGAGGGGAAGACCCTGGTGGCGACGCTCGCGGTCTATCTCAACGCGCTCGAGGGCAAGGGCGTCCACGTCGTCACCGTCAACGATTACCTCGCCCGCCGCGATGCCGACTGGATGGGCCAGGTCTATCGCTTCCTCGGCATGGCCGTGGGCGTGATCGTGCCCAATATGGCCGATTGGGAGCGCCGCGACGCCTATGGCTCGGACATTACCTACGCGACCAATAACGAGCTTGGCTTCGATTACCTGCGCGACAATATGAAATATTCGCGCGACCAGATGGTCCAACGGCCGTTCAACTACGCCATCGTCGACGAGGTCGATTCGATCCTCATCGACGAAGCGCGCACGCCGCTGATCATCTCCGGCCCGACCGACGACAAGAGCGACCTCTACATCGGCGTCGACGCAATCGTGAAGCAGCTCGTCGAAATCGACTACGAAAAGGACGAGAAGCAGAAGAGCGTCGTCCTCACCGAAGATGGCACCGAAAAGGTCGAGCGGATGCTCGAGGAAGCCGGCCTGATCGAGGGCCGCAACCTCTATGACATCGCCAATACTCAGTCGGTCCACCACTTGAACCAGGCGCTGAAAGCCAATGTCCTGTTCAAAAAGGACATCGATTACATCGTCAAGGACGACAAGGTTGTCATCATCGATGAATTCACCGGCCGAATGATGGACGGGCGGCGCTGGTCGGACGGGCTTCACCAGGCGGTCGAGGCCAAGGAAGGGATCAATATCGAGCCGGAGAACCAGACTCTCGCCTCGATCACCTTCCAGAATTATTTCCGGATGTATCCCAAGCTGTCGGGCATGACCGGCACGGCGATGACCGAAGCGCCCGAATTCTTCGACATCTATAAGATGAACGTGGTCGCGATCCCGACCAATGTCGACGTTCTGCGCCAGGACGACGACGACGTCTTTTACAAATCGATCGGCGAGAAGTTCGCCGCCATCGCCGAGGAGATCAAGGCCAAGCAGAAGATCGGCCAGCCGGTGCTGGTCGGCACAGTGTCGATCGAAAAGTCCGAAATGCTGTCCGAATTCCTGACCAAGGAGGGGGTCCAGCACAAGGTCCTCAACGCCCGCCTGCACGAAAGCGAAGCGCATATCGTCGCCCAGGCCGGCCGCGTTGGCGCGGTCATGGTCTCGACCAACATGGCCGGGCGCGGCACCGACATTCAGCTCGGCGGCAACCTCGAATTCCGGATGCAGGACGAGTTTCCCGACCTTGTCCCCGGAACCCCGGACTATGCCGCCAAGGCCGAACAAATTCGCGCCGAGATCGTCAAGGAAAAGCAGCACGTGCTCGATATCGGCGGACTGTTCGTGCTCGGCACCGAACGCCACGAAAGCCGCCGCATCGATAATCAGCTACGTGGCCGCGCCGGCCGCCAGGGCGATCCCGGACTGTCGCGCTTCTACCTCAGCCTCGACGACGATCTGCTTCGCATCTTCGGCCCGCAGACGATGTTCTCGCGCTTGATGAACAAGAACCTCGAGGATGGCGAAGCAATCGTCAGCCCGTGGATTTCCAAGGCCATCGAGACCGCTCAGAAAAAGGTCGAGGCGCGCAATTACGACATTCGCAAGCAAGTGGTCGAATTCGACGACGTCATGAACGATCAGCGCAAGGTCATTTACGAGCAGCGCGCCGACATCATGGATTCGAGCGATGTCAGCGAAGTCATCACCGACATGCGCGCCGAAACCGTCGATTCGCTGGTGTGGGCGCATTGCCCCGAAGGAACCTATCCCGAGCAATGGGACGTCGCCGGCCTCAAGGACAGTGTCGACGTCGTGCTTGGGCTGCAGCCGGGCATCGACCAATGGATGCAGGAGGAAGCGGTCGAGCAGGACGCCATCGCCGAGCGCCTGCGCCGCCTGGCCGACGAAGCAATGGCCGCCAAGACCAGCGAGGTCGAGCCCGAACGCTGGGTCGATGTCGAAAAGCAGCTGCTGATCCAGACCCTCGACCATCATTGGAAGGAGCATCTGGGGACGCTCGATGCGCTCCGCCAGGTGATCCATTTGCGCTCCTATGCGCAAAAGAAGCCGATCGACGAATATAAACAGGAAGCCTTCCTTCTGTTCGAGCGGTTGCTGGTCTCGATCCGCGAAGAAGTGACTCGCCTGCTGATGCGCGCGCAGGTCCAACTGGAAGCGCCGCCGCTGCCCTCGCTGCCCGACTTCATCACCCAGCACATCGATCCGCTGTCGGGCGATGACGACAGCGCCGATGTCGATTTCAGCTCGCGCGGGATCGTCACCGGCCCACCCGAACTGGGCATTCCGACCCCCGACATGCCGCGCGGTGCCGCCGATCTGGGCGAGGCACCAGTCAGCCGCAACGCACTCTGTCCGTGCGGGTCGGGGCTCAAGTACAAGCACTGCCACGGCCAGGTCGCCTAGGCGCAACCGTGTCAGCCCGCGCCGCCGACCGCACCGCCCTTCGCAGCGCCTATCGGCCCGATGAAGAGGTCGTGGTTGGCGAGCGCCTGACCGAGGCCAAGCTCAACGCCGGCGAACGCGGGCAAGCCGCGATCATCGCCCGGGCCCTGGTCAAGGGCGTCCGGCGCCACAAACCGGCCGGGATCGATGCCTTCATGCAGGCCTATGATCTGGGGTCGGAAGAAGGCATTGCGATGATGTGCCTGGCCGAGGCGCTGTTGCGCATTCCCGACGCCCATACCGCCGACGAATTGATCGCCGACAAGCTCGCCGGTCCCGACTGGTCGGACAAATTGGGCGAGAGCGACAGCGCGTTCGTCAATGCCGCGACCTTCTCGTTGTTGCTGACTGGCAAGGTGCTGGAAGGCGCCAAGGATCGATCGTCGAGCTGGAAGGCTGCGCTGGGCCGCGCGGTCGGTCGGCTGGGCGAGCCGGTCGTGCGCACAGCGGTGCGCGAGGCGATGAAGATTCTCGGCCGCAATTTCGTCTTCGGCCGCTCGATCGAGGAAGCGTTGAAGCGCGCCATGCCCGAGCAGAAGGTGGGTCTGGCGCACAGTTTCGACATGCTTGGTGAAGCCGCCAAAACCATGGCCGACGCGCGCCGGTATGCCGATGCCTATCGCGACGCGCTGGCGACCATCGCCAAGTCGGCCGAGGGCGGGTTTAAGGCGGCGCCGGGCATTTCAGTCAAATTGTCGGCGCTCCATCCGCGCTTCGAATGGTCGCATCGCGACGCAGCGCTGGCGGCCATCGTGCCGGTGATCGTCGAACTGGCCAAGGTCGCCGCCGCCGCTGACGTCCATTTGACCATCGACGCCGAAGAAGCCGACCGGCTCGAGCTGCAGATGGATGTGTTCGAAGCGGTGCTGGCCGACGAATCGGTTTTCGCCGGGGGTTGGAACGGGTTCGGAATCGCCGTCCAGGCCTATCAGAAGCGCGGTGTGCCATTGTGCGACTGGGTCGCCGAAGCGGCGCGTCTTCATGGGCGCAAGGTCATGGTCCGGCTGGTCAAGGGCGCCTATTGGGATACCGAGATCAAGGCCGCGCAGGTCAATGGCCTGGCCGAATATCCAGTGTTCACGCGCAAGGTCGCGACCGACGTTTCCTATCTCGCCTGCGCCCGCCGGCTGCTCGCCGCCGGCGATGTGATTTACCCCGCCTTTGCCACCCACAACGCCAATACGATCGGCCAGATCAAGGCGCTGGCGCATGTTAAGGCGTTCGAGTTCCAACGGCTCCACGGCATGGGCGAGGGGCTCTATGCCGAACTCGCCCGGCTCGAGATCCATGTCGGCGACCCGCGCACGCCGGTGCGCATCTACGCGCCGGTCGGAAGCCATCAGGAGCTGCTTGCCTATCTCGTCCGGCGGTTGCTCGAAAACGGCGCCAACAGCAGCTTCGTCAACCGCATGGCCGACGACGAAGTCGCGGTCGACGATCTGGTCCGCGACCCAGTCGCAGAGCTCGCGGCGCTCAGCCCCAAGCGCAATGGCGCGATCCCGCTGCCGACCGAGATTTTCGGCCACGCCCGCCGCAACAGTAGCGGGGTCGACCTCAGCGACCCGCTGGTGCGCGCGCCGCTGCTTGAGCGGCTGGCCAAGCTCGACCGCCGCGACTGGCGCGCCAAACCAGGGATCGGCAAGGGCAAGGCGCGGGTGATCACCGCACCGTTCGACCGCTCGATCACTATCGGCACCGCGAATGACGCCAGCCCGGCCGAGGTCGACAAGATGGTCCGCGCTGCTCATGCCGCTCAAGCGGCATGGGACGCACTTGGCGGCGATGCCCGGGCCGAGCTGCTCGAGCGCACTGCCGATCTGTTCGAGGCCCATCGCGAAGAGTTTTTCTCGCTGTGCATTCGCGAGGCTGGCAAAACCTTGCCCGACGCGGTCCTCGAAGTGCGCGAGGCGGTTGATTTCCTGCGCTATTACGCGTCGGAGGCCCGGCGCCTATTCACTCGTCCGACGGTGCTTCCGGGCCCGACTGGCGAGCTCAACGAATTGCGCCTTCACGGCCGCGGCGTCTTTGCCTGCATCAGCCCGTGGAATTTCCCGCTGGCGATTTTCACCGGGCCGATCGCCGCCGCGCTTGGCGCTGGCAACACCGCCATCGCCAAGCCGGCCGAGCAGACACCGCTGATCGGTGCGCTCGCGGTCGCGCTGATGCATGAGGCGGGTGTGCCTGCCGATGTCGTCCAGCTTGCGCCAGGCGATGGCACCACGGGTGCCGCATTGACCGCCCACCCGTTGCTTGGTGGGGTCGCGTTTACCGGATCGACCGACACCGCGCGGGCGATCAACCGTACGCTTGCCGAGCGCGACGGCGCGATCCTCCCGCTGATCGCCGAGACCGGCGGCCAGAATGCAATGATCGTCGACAGTTCGGCATTGCCCGAGCAGGTCACGCGCGATGTCGTCGCTTCGGCCTTCCAAAGCGCCGGGCAGCGTTGCTCGGCATGCCGGGTGATCTTCCTCCAGGAGGATATTGCCGACACCATGGCGACGATGATCGCGGGGGCGATGGACGCCCTCGACATCGGCGACCCGCGCTTGCTCACCACCGATGTCGGGCCGGTGATCGATGGCGATGCCAAGGGGGCGCTCGAGGCGCATCTGAAGTGGCTCGACAAACACGGGCGGCGGATCGCGCTGCTCACCCTTCCCGACAGCACGAAGGCCGGGGATTTTGTCGCTCCCGGCTTCTACGAAATCGAGCAGCTGGCCGACCTCAAGAGCGAGAATTTCGGCCCGATCCTGCACCTCATCCGGTTCAAGGCGGACGAGCTCGACACGGTGATCGAGGCGATCAACACGACCGGCTTCGGTCTCACGCTTGGCCTGCAAAGCCGGATCGACAGCGTCCGTGACACCATTCAGCAGACCGCGCGGGTCGGCAATTTCTATGTCAACCGCAACCAGATCGGAGCCGTGGTCGAAAGCCAGCCATTCGGCGGCGAAGGTCTGTCGGGGACGGGACCCAAGGCCGGCGGTCCGCACTATCTGCCGCGCTTCGCGACCGAGCGCGTGACCTGCATCGACACCACCGCAGCGGGCGGCAATGCCAGCCTGATGGCGGCGCTCGAGGGCTAGAGAGTAGAAATGGCTCCCCGAGTTCGATTCGAACGAACGACCAAGTGATTAACAGTCACCTACTCTACCGCTGAGCTATCGGGGAGCGGTCCTCATCGGACGAAAGCGCCTATGACAAAGGCCGTTCGACTGCGCAAGCCTCAAGTGAGAAATTGCTCCATCGAAATGCGCTCGTCGAGCGCATGTTCGGGGTCGAACAGCAAGGTCAGCGAATTGTCGCGGTCGAGCGTCACGTCAACCTGGGTCACGTCGCGGACCTCGAACTGGTCGGCGACGGCGGAGACCGGCCGTTCGGCGGGATCGATGACGCGGAATGTGACCGCGGTATCGTCGGGCAGGATCGCGCCCGACCAGCGGCGCGGGCGGAACGGGCTGATCGGGGTCAGCGCCAACATCTTGGCAGCCAATGGCAGGATCGGGCCGTGGGCGGAGAGGTTGTAGGCGGTCGAGCCTGCTGGAGTCGCCACCAGCACGCCGTCGGTCACCAGTTCGGGCAGAACGACGCGGCCGTTGACGGCGATTTCGATCTTGGCCGACTGGCGGGTTTCGCGCAGCAGCGACACTTCGTTGATCGCGGCGTGGGTGAAGATTTCCCCGGACAAGGTTGTCGCCCGCATCTGCAATGGCGAAACGCGGATCGCCTTGGCCGCGGCGATCCGCTCGGCCAGCCGATCGAGCCGCCATTCGTTCATCAGGAAACCGACGGTGCCGCGGTTCATTCCGAACACCGGCCGCGCGGTGCCGCTTTCCAGCATGTCGTGGAGGACGTGGAGCATGTAGCCGTCGCCGCCCAACGCAACGACGATCCGCGCCTCATCCTCGGGAACGAAATGATAGCGGCGGCGGATCATCGCCGCAGCGGCAGTCGCCACTTCGCGATTGGAGGCGAGCAGGCCGATCCCCGCCTCGCCGAGGTCCTGTGCTGCGCGGCTGCGCGACGCTCGAGGCGGGTCCGCGTTCATGGTGGACAAGATAGTGCGCTTGGCCGCCCGCGTCACTGTCCCAATTCGGTCCGCCGTCGGGCGATACTCTTCCGGGCATTGCAGAACGGCTCTAGCCCTTGGAATCATGTGGAACCAAGGACCTGATTATCCGCGCATTCGCCGCGCATCCGATGCCCCAGTCAAGTTGGTGCCTGACCGCAACGACGACCCCGAACTGGCCGCCGTGGTGGCCGAGCATCGGCTGCAAACCGTGTTCCAGCCCCAGTTCGACCTGTCGAGCGGCAAGCTGGTCGGGGCTGAAGCACTCGCCCGAATGCCCGGTGACGACGATGCCGAAGGCCTGTTCGAACGCGCCGCCGCGGCCGGGCTGGCCGAGCGAGTTTCGCGCGAGATGCAGCGCGAAGCCTTACGCCTGACCGCCGGGTTCGGGAGCGAACTCGACGGGCTCGGCATTTCGATCAACATCCTACCCCAGGATATCGCCCGCGCATCCTATCCCGACTGGCTAGCCGGGGAGATCGAGCGGGCAAGGGTCGATTTCGGGCGGATCACGATCGAGCTGACCGAGGAGGCCGTGGTCGGCGACATCGCCGCCGTCGCCGCGCGGCTCGACCGCTTGCGCGCGCTTGGCCTCAAGGTGGCGCTCGATGACTTCGGCACCGGGTTCGCAAGCTTCGCGCACTTGGCGCGCTTGCCGATCGACATCCTCAAGATCGATCGCGGCCTGATCGCCGGGATCGAACGCGGCCATCGCGAGCGCGTCGTGGTGAGAAGCGTCCTGCGCCTTGCGCGCGACCTCGATTTGACCGTCGTGGTCGAGGGGGTCGAAACCGCGGTCCAGCTCGAAATGTTGCGCGAATGGGGCTGCGACCATTATCAGGGCTTCATCCGCGCGCGACCCATGCCGTTAGCTCAATTCAAGCAGTTCGCAGCGCTACACGCCTGAGGGCTCAGGCGGTTTCCAGCGGTTGGGCGGTCGCTGCGCCCGCTTGTGTCAGGCGCGCAAGGCCGCGCGACAACTGCACTGCGCCATTGAGCCGCGCGTCGGGCGTGGCCCATTCGCGGGACAGCACGAGCTTGCTGTCGGGCCGTAATTTGGCGGCACCCTTCAAGCGCTCGATATAGCCGAACAAGCCCGCGAAATTGGGCGGCCCGCCTTCGCCGAAGGTGACCACCGCGCCCTTGGCGCCAGTGTCGATCTTGGCGACATTGGCGATCCGGCAATTGAGTTTGACCTCGACGATCTTGAGCAGATTCTGGGTTTCGTCGGGAAGGTCGCCGAATCGGTCGATCAATTCCGCAGCAAAGCCGTCGATGCCGGCGCGATCCTCGATATCGCCGAGCCGGCGATAGAGGCCCATGCGCAGGTCGAGATCGGGAACATAGGCTTCGGGGATGAGGATGGCCGCGTCGACGCTGATCTGCGGGGTCAAATCCTCCTTGCGGGTGCCGCCGCCGACCTTCATGTCCATGATCGCGCCTTCGAGCATCGACTGGTAAAGCTCGAACCCGACCTCCTTGATGTGTCCCGATTGCACGTCGCCGAGCAGGTTGCCGGCACCGCGGATGTCGAGGTCGTGGCTGGCGAGCTGGAAACCGGCGCCGAGGCTGTCGAGCTGGGCCAGCACCTGAAGCCGTTTGTCGGCGCCCTCGGTCAGCGCCCGCCCAGCCGGGATGGTGAGATAGGCATAAGCCCGAGTCTTCGAACGACCGACCCGGCCGCGCAATTGATAAAGCTGGGCCAGGCCGAAGCGGTCCGCGCGGTGGACGATCAGGGTGTTGGCACTTGGGATGTCGAGCCCGCTTTCGACGATCGAGGTCGACAACAACACATCATATCTGCGGTCGTAAAATGCGCTCATCCGCTCTTCGACTTCGGTCGGGCTCATTTGGCCGTGGGCGGTCACCGCTTTCACTTCGGGCACTTCCTCGCGCAGCCATTCCTCGAGGTCGGGCAAATCGGTAATGCGCGGCGCGACCAAAAAGCTCTGACCGCCGCGATAATGTTCGCGCAGCAACGCCTCGCGGATCACCACCGGATCCCACGGCGCGACATAGGTTCGAACCGCCAGGCGATCGACCGGCGGGGTCTGGATGACCGACAGATCGCGCAGGCCGGACATCGCCATTTGCAGCGTGCGCGGAATCGGCGTGGCGGTCAGGGTAAGGACGTGGACGTCCTCCTTGAGCGTCTTGAGCTTCTCCTTGTGCGAAACCCCGAAATGCTGCTCCTCGTCGACGATGACCAGGCCGAGACGCTTGAACTTGACCATCTTGCCGAGCAGCGCGTGGGTCCCGATGATAATGTCGACCTGGCCGTTTTCGAGGCCCGCGCGCGTGGCTTTGACCTCGGCCGCAGGGACCAATCGCGACAATCGCCCGATCTCGATCGGAAAGCCGTGGAAGCGCTCGGTGAAATTCTTGTAATGCTGACGGACGAGCAATGTCGTCGGGGCGATTACCGCGACTTGCTGGCCCGACATTGCGGTGACGAAGGCCGCCCGAAGCGCGACCTCGGTCTTGCCGAAACCGACGTCGCCGCACACCAGCCGGTCCATTGGTTTGCCCGATGACAAATCGTCGAGCACTTCCTCGATCGCGCGATCCTGGTCCTCGGTTTCCTCATAGGGGAAGCGATCGACGAACTGCGGAAAGGCGCTGTCTTTTTCGGCAATGCGGCCGGGGCGGGTGGCGCGCAGCGCGGCGGTCTTGATCAATTCACCGGCGATCTCGCGGATGCGCTCCTTCATCCGGCTCTTGCGCCGTTGCCAAGCTTCGCCGCCCAAGCGATCGAGCACCGCCCGGTCGCCGTCGGAGCCGTAGCGGCTCAGAACCTCGATATTCTCGACCGGGACGTAGAGCTTGTCGCCGCCAACATATTCGAGGGCGACGCAATCGTGCGGCGCGCGGCTGACCGGGACCGAGGTCAGACCGAGGTAGCGACCGATGCCGTGCTCGGCGTGAACGACCAGGTCCCCGGGGGTCAGCGCGGCCAGTTCGGCGAGGAAGGCATCGGCCGATTTGCGCCGTTTCTTGCGCCGCACCAGCCGGTCGCCGAGCATATCCTGTTCGGTCAGCACGGCGACGTCGGGGGCGGTAAATCCGTGATCGAGCGGCAAGACGATCAGCGCGGCATCGGCGCGGGCGCCGAGCGCTTCCTGCCAGCTGTCGGCGTGGACCAGCGACTTGAGGCCATGATCGTCGATCAGTCCGGCGAGCCGCTCGCGCGCGCCGCGGCTGTAGCTGGCGAGGACGATCTTGCGGCCGTCCTTGCGCAGCCGGGCGACGTGCTTGACCACCGCCTCATAGACATTGGCGTTCTGCGCCCGCTCGGGGGCGAAGTCGCGCGCGCCATCGACCGCGAAGTCGAGCACCGTGGCGCTTTCGGGCTCCCGGAACGGCGTTGCCAGATGGATGGGGCGCGCTGCCACCGCCGCCGACCATTCCTTGGTCGCCAGGTAAAGCTCGTTGGGCGCGAGCGGGCGATAGCTGCCGGGCTCACCCTCCATGGCGCGTTCGCGGTTGGCGAAATAATCGTCGATCGCCTCGCGCCGCGCAGCGATTGCGCTATCGGCGTTGCTGTCGCGCAGGATCACATCGCCGTCGCCGAGATGGTCGAACAAGACCGACAGTTTATCTTCGAACAGGGGCAGCCAATGTTCCATGCCGGCCAGTCGGCGGCCGTCGCTGACCGCCTGGTAGAGCGGATCCTCGGTTGCGCGGGCGCCGAAATGTTCGCGATAGCCGCTGCGGAAGCGCTTGATGCTGTCGTCGTCGAGCAACGCCTCGCTGGCTGGCATCAGCGTGATTGCCGAAGCCTTGCCGGTGGTCCGCTGATCGGCCGGATCGAAGCGCCGCATGGTCTCGATCTCGTCGCCGAAGAAGTCGAGCCGGATCGCCTGTTTCTCGCCCGCTGGAAACACATCGACGATCGACCCGCGGACCGCGAATTCGCCGGCATCGTGGACCGCGTCGGCGCGCTGATAGCCGATCGCCGACAGCAATTGCACCAAGCGGTCGCGGTCCAACCGTTCACCCTCGGCCAAGCGGCGGGTGAGGGCACGAATGCGGAACGGCGTCAGCATCCGCTGGTTGGCGGCATTGGCGGTCGTCAACAGCAGCTGGGGCCGCTCGCGCTTGCCCTGCAGCCGCTCGAGCGTCGCCAGCCGTTCGGCCATAATCCGCAGCGCCGGGCTGGCGCGGTCATAGGGCAGGCAGTCCCACGCCGGCAGGGTCAGCACCTCGAGGTCGGGGGCGAAAATCGGCGCGGTGTCGGCAATTGCGCGCATCGCTGCTTCGTCGGCGGCAATGACGACTGCGCGCCCGCTGCTGCCCGCTGCGTGGGCGGCGCGCGCAAGGTCGGCGGCGAGCCATGGCTGGAAGCCCGCCGGAACCCCCGCCAGGGTCTGCGGCAGCGTGGCCTGAAGAATGCGCTGGAGCGGCTCGCTCATTTGTGGAACTTGATGTAATCGAGCTTGCGCATGGCATCGAGCATCGGGCCGGCAAAGCGCGGCGGAGGGTCGGCGGCACCGATCGCCCAAGCCATGATGTCGACATCCTGTTCCTGGAGCAGCGCTTCGAACCAGTCGAGCTGCACTGGTTCCCAGGCGGCGTGATGCGCGTCGAAGAACCCGCCAATCATGAAATCGGCTTCGCGGGTGCCGCGGTGGTGGGCACGAAATTTGATCGCGCGCAGGCGCTCGTCCACGGGTCGTCGTCCTTCCAACAGCAAAAGGCCCGCCGGCCGAAAAGCCGCAGGTGCCAATGTCCGGCCATGTAGGCACGGCGCGCGCTTCTGGCTAGGGTCGCGCAATGCGGCCCGAGATCCTCAATCCCCTGTTCGCCGAGGTCGAGACGGTGCCGGGGGTTGGCCCCAAACTGGCCATGCAATTGGCCAAGCTGGGGATCGGCCGGATGATCGATCTGGCCTATCATTTGCCGACCGGAGTGATCGAGCGGGTGCGCGCGCCAGCACTCGATGCGACGTTGATCGGGCGGACCGTGATCGTCGATCTCGCGGTGGTCGATATGCGCATCCCGCACTCGGGGCGAGGACCGACGCGGATCTTCGCCGCAGACAGCAGCGGCAACACCATCGCCTTGGTGTTCTTTAACAATCCCGGCTGGGCCAAGAAGCAATTGCCACTGGGCGAGACACGGACCGTGACCGGCAAGCTCGAAACCTATGGCGACGAATGGCAGATCATCCATCCCGATGTGGCCGAGGCCGGGACGGGGCCCGCACCAGCCTTGCGAGAGCCGGTCTATCCGCTGACCGAAGGCATCACCAACCGTCGCATGGGCGAGCTTGCGGCGCTGGCGTTGGAAAGCGTCGTGGTTCTTCCCGAATGGATCGAGCCGGGCCTGATCGCACGCGAGGGCTGGCATTCGTGGCGCACCGCTTTGGCTGAAGCGCACCGCGACCCCGGCAACGACCATGCCCGCCGCCGCCTGGCCTATGACGAAGTGTTCGCCAATCAGCTGGCCTTGTTGCTGATGCGGCAATCAGCGAAGCGCAAGAGAACGCGCGCGCTGCCCGGCGACGGGCGGCTGACCGAGGCACTTAGCCTGCCCTATGTCCTCACCGGCGCGCAGCGGCGCGTGGTCGGCGAAATCCTTGGCGACATGGCGCAGGAACGGCCGATGCTGCGCCTGCTGCAGGGCGACGTCGGCTCGGGCAAGACGCTGGTCGCGATGCTGGCGATGCTCGCGGCGATCGAGAGCGGTGCCCAGGCCGCGTTCCTCGCGCCGACCGAAATCCTTGCCCGTCAGCATCACTCGACCCTGCTCGGGCAGCTCGACAGCATCGGCGTTCGGGTGGCGATCCTCACCGGGCGCGAGAAGGGCAAGGCGCGCGAGGCGGTGCTGATGGGCCTCGCCGATGGGTCGATCGATCTGCTCATCGGCACCCACGCCATTTTCCAGGACAAAGTGAGCTATCGCAATCTCGGTTTGGCGGTGATTGATGAGCAGCATCGCTTCGGCGTGTCGCAACGCTTGCTGTTGGCGGCCAAGGCCGAGCGACCGCCGCATCTGCTGGTGATGACCGCAACGCCGATCCCGCGCACCCTGACGCTGACCCAATATGGCGAAATGGACGTCAGCGCGATCGACGAGATGCCGCCGGGGCGCTCGCCGGTGGAAACGCGGGTGATCAGCGACCAGCGGCTGGGCGAAATCGTGGACGGGCTCGCGCGCCATTTGTCGAGCGGTGGCCAGGGCTATTGGGTGTGTCCGCTGGTCGAGGAGAGCGAGGGCGTCGATGCGGCGGCGGCCGAAGACCGTGCGCGAATTTTGCGCCAGCGATTCGGTGAAGATCGCGTCGGGTTGGTCCACGGGCGGATGAAAGGGCTGGACAAGGACGCGGTCATGGCCCGCTTCGCGTCGGGCGACCTCGCGCTGCTGGTGGCGACGACGGTGGTCGAGGTCGGGGTCGATGTCCCCAACGCAACGCTGATGATCGTCGAGGGCGCTGAGCGCTTCGGTCTGGCGCAATTGCATCAGCTGCGCGGCCGGGTCGGACGCGGGGAGGGCCAGAGCACCTGCCTGCTGGTGCGCGGCCAGATGCTCAGCGAGAGCGGCCGCGCGCGCCTGGCGCTGATGCGCGAAACCAATGACGGCTTCCGCATTGCCGAGGAGGATTTGCGGCTGCGCGGGCCGGGGGAAATCCTCGGTACCCGGCAATCGGGCGAGCAGGCGTTTCGGGTGGCGACCGCCGAGGACGTCAAAGCACTTGCGCCGATCGCGCAGAGCGACGCGCAACTTTTGCTCGATCGCGACGGCGGACTGGCGGGGGAGCGCGGCCAGGCCGCGCGCATCTGCCTCTATCTGTTCGAGCGCGATCAGGCGGTTGGATTGATACGGAGCGGCTGAATCTACTCCCCGACGGGGAGAGGGTTTATTTAACCAGCATCCCGTGCTTCTTCTTGCCCAGGCTGAGCTTGCCGCCGCTGACCATTAGCGCGGGATCGCTGACCACTTGATCGTCGAGCCTCACCGCGCCTTCGGCGATCTTGCGCTTGGCCTCGCCGTTGGACGCGCAGAAGCCGAGGCCAGTGAGCGCGGCGAGGATCGACAGGCCGCCGCCGATCGACAGGCTCGGCAGATCGGCGCTGCTGCCGACGCCGGCGAAGGTGTCGGCTGCGGCGTGCTCTGCTTTGTCGGCCTCGTCGCGACCGTGGAGCAAGGCGGTCGCTTCGGTCGCCAGGCGGATCTTGGCCCGATTGATGTCGGCGCCCTCAAGCCCCTCCAACGCGGCGATTTCATCCAGATCGACGTCGGTGAACAGGCGCAGAAACTTGCCCACGTCGGCGTCCTGCGTGTTCCGCCAGAACTGCCAATAATCATAGGCGCTCAATTGATCGGCATTGAGCCACACCGCGCCCTTGGCGGTCTTGCCCATCTTGCCGCCGTCGGCGGTGGTGATGAGCGGGGTGGTGACGCCGAACGTCTCGACCCCGTCGATGCGCCGGTTAAGCTCGATGCCGTTGACGATATTACCCCATTGGTCGCTTCCGCCCATCTGCAATCGGCAGGCATTGCGGCGCGACAGCTCGAGGAAGTCGTAGGCCTGGAGGATCATGTAGTTGAATTCGAGGAAGGTCAGTGGTTGCTCGCGGTCGAGTCGCAGTTTGACGCTGTCGAAGGTCAGCATGCGGTTGATCGTGAAATGCTTGCCGACCTCGCGCAGGAACGGGATATATTGAAGGCGGTCGAGCCAGTCGGCATTATTGGCCAGAATCGCGCCCGTCGGTCCCTCGTCGAAGCTCAAAAAGCGTTCGAAGACCTTGCGGATGCTGGCGATATTGGAGTCGATGTCGTCGTCGGTCAGCAATTTGCGGCTCTCGTCCTTGCCGCTGGGATCGCCGACCTTGGTTGTGCCGCCGCCCATCAGGACGATCGGTCGGTGGCCCGCTTGCTGGAGCCGGCGCAGCATCATGATCTGGACCAGGCTGCCGACGTGGAGGCTGGGCGCAGTGGCATCGAAGCCGATGTAAGCGGTGACGACATCGGTCTTGGCGAGCGCATCGAGCGCGGGGCCATCGGTCGCCTGGTGGATGTAGCCGCGTTCGTGGAGGAGGCGCATCAGGGTCGAGGAATAAGTCGTCATGGATTTGGCGGTTAGACTTGACTGCGCGAGCCGACAACTGTTCCCATCGCGCGGCCGTGCAATATGATTTGATCCATCACCCGGCGACTGCGCCCTCCCAACCCCTCGCATTGTGGGTGACGGCCGAATATTCGGGCGATTTCGGCGACATGGCGACCCTCAATCTGTGGTTTTCGGTCAAGGCCCCGATCGCCGGGTTCGCGCTACCGCC
>JBDSEL010000129.1:0-8756 GCA_039920065.1 Sphingomicrobium sp.
GGCGACCGCCGCTAATCGCGGGGAACATCAACGACCAAGGAAAGGCCGTCCGGGAAACCGGGCGGCCTTTTTTCATTAGCGCAAGGTGCGCCGGAAAAAGCGCAGAGTGCGACCCCAAGCGAGGGAAGCCGCAGCTGCATTATAGCGTTCGGCAGACGTGTCGTTGTTGAAGGCGTGATTGACCTCAGGATAGTCGAAATAGGCCACCGTCTTGCCCGCCGCGCGAAGCGCAGTGATCCAAGGAAATTCGGTTTCCGCAATGCGCGTGTCGAGCCCGGCGAGGTGGATCGTGAGTGGCGCCGCGACAGTGACTGCCTCGGCGGGTACAGGGGCGGGGCCATAATAGACGACGCAGGCATCGAGCGCATCGCCGGCCGCAACCGCCAGCCGATTGACCATCCCGCCGCCCCAACAGAATCCGACCACGCCCACCTTGCCGCCACGGCTCGATCCCTTGAGCGCCTGAATGATCGCGACCCCGTCGGCCGAGGCCTGGGCAAGGTCGAGCTTGCCGATCATCTCGCGCGCCTTGTCCTCGTCAGTCGGGGTGCCGCCCATCTTGCTGAGGAAATCGACCGCAACCGCGCGGAAGCCGGCGATGGCCAACCGCCGAGCGACATCGCGGGTGTGTTCGTTGAGGCCGCGGTTTTCATGGACTACGACCACCGTCGGCTTGAGCGAGTGGTTCCGCAGTTCGGCGACATAGGTCTTGGTGCCGGCGACCTCGTGACTGCTTATGGTCAGTCTTTTATCCGCAGGATCGACCAGCGGCTTGGCGTCAGCGCGAGCGGCGATAGTCCCGATCAGCAGGTTCGCGGCGGCGGCGCTTCCGGTCAGCCGCACCATCCGCGCCATGAATTCGCGCCGCTCTATCAGGCCATGCGTGAAGCGGTCGTACAGGGTGATCGCCGAGCGGCGCGTGGTCGGGTCCATGTTCGTCTCCGTCATTGCGTCGCCGCTTGTTCGGCGATCAGTGCGGCATCAATCTCACTGGCACGGCGATAGGCGTCGCGGTCAGTCACGCGCGCTGCATATTCGGTGAATGCCGGGGTCGGCTCGAGCATCTTGAACATCAGCATGAAATTGATGTTCGCGCCGACCACCAGGTCCGCAGCGGTGAATTGGTCGCCGGCAATGAACGGTCTGGCGGAGACCGCCTTTTCGAGCGTCGAAATCGCCGTTTCATACGTGCCGTAGCCGAGCATCGCCTGACGTTCGGCCGGCGCCTGCCAACCCATGGTGCGGTTGGTGAACGCCGCCTCGACCGGCCCGGCGGTGAAGAACACCCAGCGATAATAATCGGCGCGATCAGCGAGGGCTGGGGCAAGCCCGGCCTCCGGAAAGGCATCGGCCAGATAGAGACAAATCGCCGCGACTTCGGTCACCACCTTGCCGCGGTGGCGAATCGCCGGGACCTTGCCCATCGGGTTGATCGACAGAAAGGGCTCCTCCTTCATCGAGGTGCCGTAGCCGAGGATTTCGGTGTCGTAGGGTTGGCCGATCTCCTCCAGCATCCAGCGAGCGGTCTGCCCGCGCGATTGCGGGTTGGTGTAAAATGTCAGGTCAGCCATGGTTCGGTCCTTGATCAATTGCCGCGTTCGCCTTTGGACGGAGCCGGGGCGGGTGGGGGCGGCAGTCGTTCGGCGGCGGGCTTGGCGGGGAGCGAGCTTCCGCCCGATCGCAGCGCAGCGCTTTGTGCGCGCTTGGCGGCGAATTCGCTTTCGGCGCCCCATTCGGGCCATGAGCGCGAATTGGCCAGGCGCAGTCCGACCGCGTGGAGCAACGCGGCATCGTCGGCGATGCCGGTAAAGTCCCAGTCCGGCGCATATTCATCGGCCGGCTGGTGGTACATTTTCTCGGTGTAATTCTTCTGCCATGCTTGGGCGCGGGCAATGCCGCCCTTCACCAGATCCTGGCCCGAGCCGTAGGACAAGGCGGGAATGCCAGCCTTGGCCAGCGTGAAGTGATCGGAACGATAGAAGCTGCCAGCCTCGGGCCGCGGATCGGGGGAGAAGCTCTTGCCGCGCTTGGCCGCCTCCTCGATCAAGATATCGAGCAGTGCAAAGCGCTGGCTGCCGCGGACCGAGAAATCGCGCGCCGGGCCGAGGACGCCCATCACGTCGGTGTTGATCATCCCAACCGTGAGTGCGGCGGGGTAAAGCGGGTTGGCGGCATAATATTCGCTGCCCAACAGTCCCTTTTCCTCGGCAGTGACGGCCATGAATACGACCGAGCGGTCGGGGCGAGGACCGGCGGCGAAGGCGCGACCTTGCTCGATCAATTGGGCGATGCCGGTGCCGTTGTCGGCGGCGCCATTGTAGATCGTGTCGCCAGTCGAATCCGGAGCGCCGATGCCGAGATGGTCCCAGTGCGCGGAGTAGATCAATGTCTCATCGGGATATTTGGCACCGCGTACGAGGCCGACGACATTGGCCGAGGTGATGACCTCGGTCTTGGCGGCGCCCTTGAGCGTGAGCGACGCCTTGAGCGGCACTGGGCGGAAGTCCTTGCGCCGGGCCGCCGCCTTCATCGCGGCGAGACTGGTGCCGGAGGCCGCGAACAAACGCTCGGCAAGATCGGTCTGGATCCACGCCTCGAGCGGCGGGTGGTCGGCGGCGGGGTTGGCGCGGACGATGTCGAACATGGTGTTGGTGTTCGAATTCTTGACCGTCGCCCAGCCATAGGACGCGGGCTCGGTCTCGTGGATGATAAGCACGCCCGCAGCGCCCTGCCGCGCGCCTTCTTCATATTTGTAGGTCCAGCGGCCGTAATAGGTCATCGCCTTGCCGCCGAAATCACCCTCACCGCCCTCGAAATCGGGGTCGTTGACGAGGACGACGATGATCTTGCCCTTGAGGTCCTGGCCCTTGAAATCGTCCCAGCCGCGTTCGGGCGCCTTGACGCCATAACCGGCGAACACCAGCGGGACCTTGGCGAGGTCGAGCGCGGTCATGCCGTTGGTCGGCGCGCGCGCGCTGATCTGGTCGGCCTGGGTCAGCGCCATCGGGGTTCCAGCAATGTCGAGCGTGATTGTCGGCTGGGCGACCCATTCCGACTTCAATAATGGGACCGCCTGGGTCCACTGGCGCTTGCCGTTCTTGATGTCGCCGCCGGGTTGCAGGCCAGCCTCGGCGAATTGATCGGAAATATAGGCGACGGTCTTGGTCTCGCCCGCGGTGGCCGGGCCGCGCCCCTCGAACGTGTCCGAGCCGAGCGTCCGGACGTGCGCTGCGAAGCGCTGGGGGTCGAATGCAGTTGGCTGAGCAGTCAGCGGAGCGGCAGCAAGCGCAGCGGTGGCCGCGGCAAGCAGAAAGCGAGATTTCATGGTCATTCTCCCCAATGCGATGTCCGGCCATCGCTCAGGAACAGGACTCCTGAAACGCCGGAGAGTTGCGATCAACGCGGTTAGCGGCTGCCACTGGTCCTGTAGCGGTCGAACCAGGCGATGATCGCTGCTGCCTTGGCTGCCGACTGGCTTGGCCGCGCCGCGATCCCGCCGTGGCTCGCGCCCGGGACCTTCACGAACATGGTCGGAACACCCTTCAATTTGAGCGCGGTGTAATATTGCTCGGCCTCGCTCACCGGGGTTCGGTAATCCTCGGCGCCGACCACGACCAGGGTCGGGGTCTTTACATTACCGACCAGGCTGAGTGGCGAGCGCTCCCAATAGCTCTGGTAATTCTCCCACGGCAGGCCTTTCATCCAATAGGGGCCAAAGAACGCCGGACCGTCAGCGGTCAGCGCCATGCTGGTCCAGTTGATCACCGGCTTCTGAGTCGCTGCGGCCTTGAACCGGTCGGTCTTGCCGACCAGCCAGGCGGTCAGCACTCCACCACCCGACCCGCCGGTGACGAACAGATTGCTGGGATCGACGATCCCGGCCGCGACCGCGCCATCGACGGCTGCCATGAGGTCGTCGTAATTGCTCGCCGGATAGGTCCCCTCGATGCCGTCGGCAAAGGCCGCGCCATAGCCGGTCGAGCCCCGCGGGTTGGTGTAAATCACGGCGTAGCCGGCCGCTGCGTAGAGCTGGTAATCGGTCGAGAAATGCGGCCCGTAGGAGGCATAGGGGCCGCCGTGGATTTCGAGAATCGCGGGCACTGGCCGGCCGGGTTGAGCCCCCGGTGGTAGGATCACCCAGGTCGGCACTTTCCCGCCATCGGGCGCGCGCACGTCGAGCGTCGTCAGCCCGCCGAGCGACTTGGCCGACAAGGTTGTCGCATTGAGATCGGTAAGGCGCCGCGCATTGCCTGGACCTGATGCGACATAGACATCGGCCGGGCGCCCGGGTGCATCGCTGGTGAAGGCGATGGTGCCGTTGCGCGCAACGCTGAAGTCGCCGCCGGCATAAGGACGGTCGAACCCGCCGCCACCGACATTGCGGGTGAGCGGGGTCACTTCGCCATTAAGGCCAATTCGCGACACGGTGACCGACCCGTCCTGTTCGTAGGCGGCGACAAGCGAGCGGCCGTCGGCGCTCCACTCGATCCCGCCGATGTCGCGGTCGAGCGCCGGCGCGACCAGGCGCGCTGCGCCGCCCGCGGCCGGCATGACGTAGAGGTCCGCCTGTTCGAACCCTTTCTTGTGATCGTCGTGGCCAACGAACGCGATCCAGCGGCCGTCAGGTGACACCTTGGGCGCGTCATCGGGGCCATTGCGGCTGGTCAGCGCAGCGACGGCTCCGCTGTCGAGGTCGTAGCGGTAGATTTCGCTGTTCTGGCCGGCCAGTTCCCAGGCCTTGTCGCGCAACGCGGAGAAATAGATCGAACGGCCGTCGCGTGACCATTCGGGGGCGCCATCATGATAAGCGCCATAGGTCAGCTGGCGCGGCGCGCCGCCGAGTGCGTCGACGACGAAGATATGGTCGAAGCCGGGCTTTACATAGCCGCCGCCATCCTGGCGATAGGTAACCTTGTCGATGATCTGGAGCGGCTCGGCCCAGGTCGCGCCCTCGGGCTTGGGCGGGGCCTTGCCGAGCTGGGGTCCGTCATCGGCCACGTTCATCAGATAGGCGAGCTGACGGCCGCTGGGGGACCAGGCAATCGCCTGCGGACTGTCGGCGAGCCCGGTGACCCTGGCGCTGACGCCGCTGTCCATCCACATCACATAAAGCTGGGACGAACCGCCGCTGGCGCTGACATAGGCCAATCGGCGGCCATCGGGGGACCAGCGCGGGCTCGACGCCCCGCCAGTGGTGACGAGCGGGCGTTGCGCGCCGGTGGCGACATCGATCAGCCAGATCGACGACACCGCTTTGTCGGTCATGATGTCGTTGGAGCGGCGGGCATAAGCGATTTGTCGGCCGTCAGGGCTGATCTGCGGATCGGTGGCTGCTGACAGGTCGAACAGGTCGCGGCCGCTGAACAGGGGGTTCGGGGCATTGGCCGGCGCGGCCATGCCGGGGCTGGCGCTGAGGGCAATTGCGGCGAACGACACGGCAGCGAGAAGCGATAGGCGAATCGTCATTGTTACACCTCAGAATCGCGGAAAAGCAGCGAACGGTGGACCTCTCGCCCGGCGCGCGCAAGCAGCAACATTTGACGCCACGATCTGCATTGCTGTATTAGGGAAATAATACAGGAGCACCGCCCATGATTCGCTATGCTACGTTGATTGCCTTGCCTCTGCTCGCAGCGTGCGACATCGAAACCCGCAATCCCGCCGATGGCGACAGCGAGGTCGCGATAAATGGCGACGCCCAGGGCAAAGTCGCGTTCAACCTGCCTTTCGCCAAGGGCGAGCTTAACCTGCCGCAAGGGATGATGACCAAGGGCGACATCGACATCGATGGCGTTAAATTGATGCCTGGATCGAAGGTAACCGGCTTTTCGGTGATGGCCGAGGACAACAAGGATTCAACCGTCAACATCGGCTTTTCGGCGCCGCGCAGCCCCGCCGAAGTCCGCGCCTATTTCGTCAGCGAATTCGCCAAGAGCGGTGCCCAGACTACTGCCAACGGGGCAAGCATCGCCGCCAAGACCAAGAATGGCGACGACATCACCATCGCGATCTCGCCCGATGGCGCGGGCTCAAAGGGCATGATTGCGATCCGCTCGGCCGAATGAGCGCGGACCGGGTCGGCCCTAAAGCGCGCCCATTGGCCTAGGTGACGAAGAAGCTGGTGTTGGTGGCGGCATTAATTCAACCAGATGGTTGACAATGTTATCGCCGTCGGCATATTAAACCACATGGTTGATAAACGACTCGATCTCACCTTTCATGCGCTGGCCGATCCGACGCGGCGCGGAATGCTTGCCAATCTCGCTCTCGGCGAAAAATCCGTGGGCGAACTTGGCCAACCCTTCGCGATGAGTTTCGCGGGCGCGGCCAAGCACGTCAAAGTGCTCGAGGGGGCCGGGTTGATCAGCCGCCGACGGGCGGGGCGCAAGTACATCATCACCCTCGAGGCCGGGCCGCTGGCCGACGCCAATCACTGGCTCGGGCAATGGGAGCGATTCTGGACGCTTCGCCTCGACGACTTCGAAGGGGCGATCGCCCGCCACAAACAAGGAGATCATTCGTGACCAAGCACAGCCCAATAGCCTTCGCACGTCCGACGCCGGATTCGATCCGCCTCGAGCGCCTGTTTGACGCGCCGGTCGAAACGGTGTGGCGTTATCTGACCGAGGCCGAGCTTCGCCAAACCTGGTTCATGGGCGGTACCGACGTTGTCGGCGTCGGCGAATTCGATCTACTCATCGATCACGACAAGCTGTCCGATGAAGGCGACGTCCCACCTCCGGAAAGCTATGCCAAGTCCAAGGGCGCGACCTGGACCGAGCAGGTCATTCGCTATGAACCGCCGCGCGTGCTCGAAACGACGTTCCAGGGCGGCAAGAACGGTCGCGTCACGTACGAGCTGGCGGCCGATGGCGAAGGGACACGGCTGGTCCTGACGCATCGTGGAATTGCCAGCGGCACCGGTGCTCATGATTTTGGCGGCGGCTGGACGTCGCATTTGGCGGTGCTCGAGCAACGCCTAGCCGGGGGCGGCGTAGCGAATTTCTGGGAATTGCATGCCCGGTCTCGCGAGGCCGTCGCTGAAATGCTCGGCTGAGCGCTGTGCCTGTGAGATAGCGGGCGATGGCCCCGCGCCGATTAGTCGGTCGCGGGGGTTTCGCCGGTGGCCTTCTTGGGGGCCTTTTTGGGCGCCTTGGGCTTGACCGCTTTGGGCGGGGCCGGGGTCACTTCGAAGGCCATGGCATTGTCCTTGATGCGAACCTTGACCTCGCCGCCGTTGACCAATTTGCCGAACAGCAATTCCTCGGCCAGCGGCTGCTTGATCTTTTCCTGCACCAGCCGCCCCATCGGCCGCGCGCCGTACAATTTGTCGTAGCCGCGTGTGACCAGCCACTGGCGGGCCTCGTCGTCGAGTTCGATATGGACGTTGCGATCGGCCAGCTGGAGCTCGAGCTGGAGGATGAACTTGTCGACCACCCGGCTGACCACCGCCGGCGGCAAATACGCGAATGGCACCACGGCATCGAGCCGATTGCGGAATTCGGGGGTGAACATCTTGCGGATGGCGTCTTCCTGGACGTCTTCGCGGTTGGAAGCGCCGAAGCCGATGCCTTCGCGCGCCATGTCCGACGCGCCGGCATTGGTGGTCATGATGAGGATGGTGTTGCGGAAATCGACGGTCTTGCCGTGGTGGTCGGTGAGCTTGCCGTTATCCATCACCTGCAACAGGATGTTGAACAGGTCGGGGTGGGCCTTCTCAACCTCGTCGAGGAGCAAGACCGAATGCGGCTGCTGGTCGACCGCGTCGGTGAGCAATCCGCCCTGATCGTAACCGACATAGCCCGGCGGCGCGCCGATCAGCCGGCTGACGCTATGCCGCTCCATATATTCGCTCATGTCGAAGCGCTGCAGTGGAATGCCGAGGACGTTGGAGAGCTGGCGCGCGACCTCGGTCTTGCCGACGCCAGTCGGGCCGGAGAACAGATAATTGCCAATCGGCTTGTCGGGATCGCGCAGGCCGGCGCGGCTCAATTTGATCGCGCTGGCCAATTTCTCGATCGCCATGTCCTGGCCGAACACCACCCGCTTCAAGTCCGCCTCGAGCGTTTCGAGGACGCGCTTGTCGTCCGACGACACCGATTTGGGCGGAATTCGCGCCATGGTCGCGACCACAGCCTCGATTTCGCGCGGCGTGATGATCTTCTTGCGCCGCGACGGCGGCACCAGCATTTGCATCGCGCCGACCTCATCGATCACGTCGATCGCCTTGTCGGGCAATTTACGGTCGTGGATGTAGCGCGCGCTGAGCTCGACCGCGCTCTTGATCGCATCGGCGGTGTAGCGGACCTTGTGGTGGCCCTCGAACGAGCTGCGCAGACCGGCGATGATCTTGATCGTGTCCTCGATCGTCGGCTCGTTGACGTCGATCTTCTGGAACCGGCGGAGCAGCGCGCGGTCTTTCTCGAAATGGTTGCGGAATTCCTTGTAGGTGGTCGAGCCGATGCAGCGGATCGCGCCGGAGGAAAGCGCGGGCTTCAACAGGTTCGACGCGTCCATCGCCCCGCCGCTGGTCGCGCCGGCCCCGATGACGGTGTGGATTTCATCGATGAACAGGATCGCGTCGGGCATTTTTTCGAGCTCGGTGACCACCGATTTGAGCCGCTCCTCGAAATCGCCGCGGTAGCGGGTGCCGGCAAGCAGCGCGCCCATGTCGAGCGAATAGATCACCGCAGGTCTCAGCACATCGGGGACATCGCCCTCGATGATCTTGCGCGCCAGGCCCTCGGCAATCGCGG
>JBDSEL010000130.1:0-8408 GCA_039920065.1 Sphingomicrobium sp.
TCCATCCGGTGACCAAGGACCGTTTGTCGTTCAAATCCGACCTTCCGTCGGACATGCAGCAATTGTTCAACCGGCTTCGGCTATAGGCTTTGAAACGCGAAGGCGGTAAAGCGCCGGCGCACAGGGAGTAGACGGAAAAACGCATGGCTACGAAGAAATCGATCGTCTCGCTCCCCTCGTCCGGCGGGGAGGCCGGACTCAATCGCTATTTGAGCGAAATCAAGAAATTCCCGATCCTCGCCCCCGAGGAGGAATATATGCTGGCCAAGAGCTGGCGCGAGCATGGCGACACCGATGCCGCCGCCAAGCTGGTCAACTCGCACCTGCGCCTCGTGTCCAAGATCGCCATGGGCTATCGCGGCTATGGCCTGCCGGTCAGCGAGCTGATCAGCGAGGGCAATGTCGGCCTGATGCAGGGGGTGAAGAAGTTCGAGCCCGATCGCGGCTTCCGCCTCGCCACCTATGCGATGTGGTGGATCCGCGCCTCGATCCAGGAATTCATCCTGCGCAGCTGGTCGCTGGTCAAGATGGGCACCACCGCGGCGCAGAAGAAATTGTTCTTCAACCTGCGGCGCATGAAGAACCAGATCGAAGCCTTCGAGGAAGGCGATCTGAAGCCCGCCGACGTGACCAAGATCGCGACCGACCTCGGCGTTACCGAAGCCGAAGTGATCAGCATGAACCGCCGCATGGCGATGGGCGGCGACACCAGTCTCAACGCACCGCTCAAAAGCAGCGAGGACGGCGAAGGTCAGTGGCAGGATTTCCTCGTTTCCGAGGCTCCGCTGCAGGACGAGATCATCGCCGAAGTCGAGGAAGCGCAGGTCCGTCACGATCTACTCGTGTCGGCGCTCGACAGCCTCAACGAGCGCGAGCGCACGATTCTCACCGAACGACGCCTGACCGATGAGCCCAAGACGCTCGAGGAACTGTCGCACGTCTATGGCGTATCGCGCGAGCGCATCCGCCAGATCGAGGTCCGCGCCTTCGAGAAACTGCAGGCCGCGTTGCTCAAGCTCGCCGGCGAGCAGCGGCTGTTGCCGGCGGCGTAATGCGACACTGGCGGCGGCTCCTCTGCGGAATTGCCCTCGTCGCTTCGCCTGCCCCTTTGTCGGCTGACGGCATCGTGCCCGTTCCGGCCGCCCTCGCCGGTGATTATCTGGTGGTGACAGGAAAGGAGCTGGGCCGACCTTTTCATCTCTATATTCGTCACCCCGAAAGCTACGCAACGAACCCGCAGATGCGCTTCCCGATCGTTTACATACTCGACGGTGACTCGCTCTTTCCAGCACTCGCACCGACCCAATTGTTTACCGAGATCGACGACAATATTGACGAAGCGATTGTCGTCGGAATCGCTTATGGTTCGTTCGCTTCGCCGATTAACATGCGCCGCACCGACTTCGACACGAATGCGCCTGCTTTTGCGCGTTTTCTCGCAAGTGAACTGATCCCTGCGGTCGAAGCTCGGGTCCGCGCCGATCCCGCCCGGCGAATCCTGTTTGGTCAGTCGCGCGGCGGAACCTACGCCCTGTTCGATGCGTGGACCCAGCCCGACCTTTTCCAGGCTCGGATCGCCTCCAATCCGACCCTCGACCACCCGCGCCTTGCCGAACCACCCGCGCCGGCAACCCGCCGTGACCTAAAAGTCTACGTGTCCAGCGGGGAACGCGACCGGCCAGAGTATCGCGATCGCGCTCTCGCGGCGTTCGGTCGATGGAAGGGCTCGGCGTGGCCGTGGACATTCAGGACTACGACAATGCCGGGCGGCACCCATGCCGCCGATGCATCACGGGTCTACCGCTGGGCAATCCGTGACGCTTTGGCTCCTGTCCCGGCCCCGAACGCCAAACCCTAATCCTCCGCAACCTCGTCGGCTGCTTCGGCGCCGCGCGAGCCGAGGGGCTTGTGGCCGCCTTCGGTTGTGTCCTCGGCCATCTGGCGCTCGAGTTCGGCATTGATCTCGGCCCCGAACACGAACACGAGCGCGCTGAAATAGAGCCACACCAGGACAACGATGCCCGACGCCGCTGGACCGTAATTGGTCTTAAAATTGCCCGAGCGGGTGACGTAGAAACTGAAGGTCATGGTCAGCACCAGCCAGGCAATCGCCGCGAACAGCGAGCCGGGCGTAACCCATTTCCACTTTGCTTTCGCCCGACACGGCGCAAAGCGGTAGAGCGTCGCCGCTCCCGTCGCGCTAAGCAGTAGCGCAATGGCCAAGCCGGCGACTTGCAAGGCGATTCCCCCCGCCGTGCCGAGCTCGGGAATAGCGCCGTTCAGCGTGCCGAGGAAGCCGAGCAATATTAGCAGCGCAAAGGCCAGGCCGAAGCCCGCACCCATGATCGTCAACGCGACCAGGCTGAGCCTGGCGAGCCCGCGCTTCTCCTCCTCGTCATAAGCGATGTTGAGCGCCGCGATCAGCGCCGTCGCGGCGTTGCGCGCACCGAACAAAGCGACCGCGATAGCGCCGAGAAAACCGAGGCCGCGGGCGCGCGCCGAAGCGCTGACGATCCGTTCCAGCTGGGCGGTCACCGCATCGACCCCTCCGGGGGGCAGGATCGTCCCCAGCCGCCCGGCATTGCGCACGACCGCGGCCGGGTCGGCCAGCGAAGAATAGAGGATCGCCGAGACGATCAGGATCGGGACAATCGCGATGAAGCCGTAAAAGGCGGTGCCGGCCGCGACGAGGCCGATATTCTCCTCCCACGAGCGACGCCAGGCGCGCGCCACCACCTGCCGCCAAGCCTTGGCCGGCATCTCGATCGGCGAGCCGGCCTCGCGCCCGGTTGCGGCACCCTCATTGAGCGCCCCGTCATGATCGGTGATGGCCAGTTTGATCCCCTCTGCCTCGGCCGCGCTTATGCCCCTGCGCAAACACATCGGAAGGTCAAACCCGCCCCCTTGCATAATGTTCAAAACAGGCTGACGGTAAGCTCTTCAACATGCGCGGGAGAGCGCTTTTGGACCGCGACTCGCGCGCCCGGTGACGGACGAAGGGAGAGTCGCATATGTCGGACAATCAGGCTGGAGCAACCAAAGGCACTCGAGTGATCGCGCTGGTGGGCCCCGCCGGCGCGGGTAAAACCAGCCTTGCCGAAGCGATGCTGTTCGCCGCCGGCACCACCGATCGCCTGGGCGCCACTGCCAATGGGTCGAGCATTGGCGATTGCTCCCCCGAAGCCCGCGCGCGCGGTGGTTCGACCGAGCTCAACCTCTATCATTTCGATTATCTCGGCGATCATTTCGCGATCCTCGATTGCCCCGGCTCGGTCGGCTTCGCGGCCGATGGCGCTCGGGCCCTCGCCATCGCCGACGTCGCCATCGTCGTGGTCGACCCCGACCCGGCCCGTGCGCCACTCGCCGCGCCGGCTTTGCGCGCGCTCGACGAGCTCGGCATTCCGCACCTCATCTTCGTCAATCGCATCGATCAGGCGCACGGCCGCATTCGCGACCTGTTGTCCGCGCTCCAGCCGACCAGCGTCTCCCCGTTGATCGCCCGCCAGCTGCCGATCCGCGAGGGCGACCAGATTACCGGCTTCGTCGATCTCGCGCTTGAGCGTGCGTTCCATTACGAACCGGGGAAGCAATCCTCGCGCATCGACATCCCCGGCGAGCTTGCCGACGATGAGAAGAAAGCGCGCACCCAGATGCTCGAACAGCTGGCCGATCACGACGACACGCTGCTCGAACAATTGTTGATGGACGAAACTCCGGCGCCAGAGACGATCTTCCACGATTTGGCGCGCGAGACTGGCGACAATCTCGGCGTCTCGGTGCTGTTCGGCTCGGCTCAGTCGAGTTGGGGCGTTCGGCGGTTGTTGAAGGCGTTGCGCCATGAAACGCCCGGCCCCGACGCCGCGGCCCGCCGGCTCGCTGTCGCCGGGCCCTCGGCTTATGTGTTCAAAGTCGTCCACGGCCCGATCGGCCGCCTCGCCATGGCCCGGGTGCTCGGCGGCACGCTGGCCGAAGGTGCGGAGCTCAACAGCGCCAGCGGCGATCACGTCCGGCTCGGCGCGATGTTCCGGGTCCAGGGCGACAAGACCGTCAAGTCGAGCGCCGCCGATACTGGCGAGGTCGTCGCGGTTGCCAAGGTCGATCAGGTTCATGCCGGCGAATGGCTTGGCAGCGGCGCGCTCCCACCCGCCGTCGACGTGTCGTTTCCGGCGCGCAATTGCGCTCACGCGATCGAGCCCGCCGACCGCAAGGACGACGTCAAATTGTCGAGTGCACTGCAGCGTCTGAGCGAGGAAGACGGCGCGCTGGCCATCGAGCATGACGAGGCCAATCACGAGCTTCGCCTGCACGGCATCAACGACGAGCATCTCAACACCGTCGTCGCGCGCCTCAAGCGCCGCTTCGGGGTCGCCGTCAACGCCCGCCCCCCGGCAGTCGGCTATCGCGAAACAATCCGTAAAACGGTTACCCAGAAAGGCCGCCACAAGAAACAGTCGGGTGGCCACGGCCAGTTCGGCGACGTCGTCATCGAGGTCCGCCCGCTGGCGCGCGGCGAAGGTTTCCGGTTCGAGGAGAAGATCCACGGCGGCGCCATTCCCAAAACCTATATTCCAGCGGTCGAAGACGGCGTTCGCGGCGCGATGGTCAAGGGGCCGCTCGGCTTCACCGTGGTCGATTGCGCGGTCACCCTGACCGACGGCAGCTACCACAGCGTCGACAGTTCGGAGCTTGCCTTCCGCCTGGCTGGACGAGCGGCGATGCTCGACGCCTTGCAGGCCGCGAGCCCGCATTTGCTCGAACCCATTCACAAGCTGACCGTGGTGTGCCCGGCCAGCGCCACCAGCCGCATCACCTCGGCCATTGCCGGGCGCCGCGGACAGATGCTTGGCATGGGCCCGCGCGAGGGCTGGACCGGTTGGGACCGGGTCGAGGCGCTGCTGCCCGAAGCCGAATTGTCGGGGCTTGAGGCCGAGCTTCGATCGCAGAGCCAGGGACTTGCAACCTATGAGGCCGAGTTCGATCATCTGGCCGAGCTCAACGGCCCCTTGGCCGACAAGGTCATCCACGCACGGGTGCCCGAACCGGCCTGACTTTTGTCGGCGACAGGATGCGCGGGCTCGGCTAGTTGCCCGGGTCGATGAAGCACTGGTTCCGGGACGCGCATTTCCGCACGCTGATGAAGAACAGCAGCTATCTCGGCATGTCGCGCGGGGTTGCTGCGGTGTGCTCGCTCGCGACCCTGGCATTCACCGGCCGCCAACTGGGGCTCGAACAATTCGGTCTGCTGGTATTGATCGCCAGTTACACGCAAGCGGCCAGCGGCCTGAGCCGGTTCCAGAGCTGGCTGATCCCGGTCCGCTATGGCGCGCGAGTTGTTCACGGCGAGGATGTCGAGGGATTCCGGGACGGCACCAATTTCGCCCTGGCCTTGGACTTCACCAGCGGAATCGCCGGAATGGGAGCTTCAATCGCCTTGCTCCCGTTGCTGGCGCATTGGTTCGGCCTCCCGCCGGAGCGAACCCGCGACGCGATGCTCTATTGCCTGTTGCTTCCGACTATGGCGGGATCGACACCCAATGGCATCCTGCGCGCGCTCGACCGGTTCGATCTCATCAGCTGGTCGCTGACGGTGACACCGATCACCCGAACGGCGTTGACCTTTGCCGGCTGGATTCTGGGGTGGCAGATCGAGGCGTGGCTGGCGATCTGGTTCTTCACCGATCTCGCCGGTGACCTGTACATCTGGTTTCTGGCCTGGCGCGAGATGCGCCGCAAAGGTTTGACCAAGGGAATCCGCCCAAGCTTCGACACCAGCAGGCTGGCGAACGCCTGGCCATTCGCGATCAAGATCAACCTCACCGCCTCGCTCAGCAGCGCGTGGGGACCGATTGCCCGACTGATTGTCGGTGGACTGCTTGGTCCATCCAGCGCAGCGCTGTACCGGGTCGCGGCGGTTCTCGCCGACAGCACACAGAAACCCGCGGACCTGCTTGGCCGAGCCTATTACCCGCAAGTCGCGCGCATGGACCTCACGACCAAGCAGCCCTGGAAATTGATGCGCCGCGGGATGATCGCCGCTGGGATCTTCGCCGGCGCCGCGATCCTGATGATGCTGATAGGTGGCAAGCCGCTGCTCGGTGCCGCATTCGGTCAGGAATTCATTGGCGCTTATCCGCCGCTCTTGGCCTTGCTCGTGGTGCCGGCCATGACCATCATCGCTTTTCCGCTCTCTCCGATGCTCTACGCACTGCACCGCGAAGATGCCCCCCTTAAGGCGCGGATCGTCGGAACGCTCGCCTATTTCGGGTGTATCAGGCCAATGGTCCATGCGTTCGGACTTGTCGGTGCCGCTCTGGCCTATGTCCTTGCCCACGTCATCCTTTACGCCGTCCAAGGTTTGATCCTGCGCCGGGAATTTCGCCGCGTGAGAATGCAATGACAGGGAAGTGAAAAGGTGACGAGCGAACCGATCGTCTGGGCTCTGCTGGGCGAACGTACCGGCGACAACAACCAGGTTCTGGCGCTGGCCGAAGCGCTCGGCCACCCGTTCGTGAGCAAGAACCTGCGCTATAATTTGCTGCGCGCCTTGTCGGAACAGCTAGGCCCGACGATCATGTCGATCAAACGCAGCCGACGCGGCGAGCTAGTGCCGCCCTGGCCCGATCTGGTCATCGCCATAGGCCGCAGAAGCGTTCCGGTTGCGCGCTGGATCCGCAAGCAGAGTGGCGGACACACGAAGTTGGTCTTGATCGGTTTCCCGAGGCAGGATCCAAGACTGTTCGACCTCGTCATTACTTCCTACCAATATCCGGTGCCCGCGGGCGACAATGTCGTCGTCCTGCCGATCACGATGAGCCGGTTCTCCAAGCCCCCCGAGCCCGGCGCAGCGGAGCGCGACTGGCTCGACGGTCTCGCTCGTCCGCTGCGCCTTCTGGCGATTGGCGGTCATTCCAAATATTGGGAGTTGCCGCCGTCAAGGGTGGCCGACGCCATCAGGCGTTTGCAGTCTCGACCGGGCGGACTGATCGTCGCGACCAGCCGAAGGACGCCGCCGGAAGTGATCGAGGCGATCCAGTCGGCGATTGCGGCACCGACCCGACTGCTCGACGGCAAGCAGCCGCGCTTTGCAGTCGTCATGGGACAAGCGGATGAAGTCTTTGTCACAGGCGACAGCGTATCGATGATCTCGGAATCGATCACGCTTGGCAAACCGACTGGACTGGTGCCGATTACAATGAGCGACATCGGCGTGCGCAAGCTCGACGACCTTGGATCGCTCGGCTCAACCAACCGACGGTCACGGCGGCGCGACTTGAGGAAATTCTGGCAGATCCTCGACGAGATGAAACTCATCGGCTCGATCGACCAGCCGTCAGTTGGCGCTGACTTTAATTCGCTGCCGCTGGCGGTATCGGCGGTGCGCGCGCTGCTTGACGGGCCGGCGCCGCGCCCAACCCGCGCGGGGATGACAGGCTAAGCCAACATTTCCTCGAGCCCTGCTTCCTTCACGCGCCGATCGAGATCGACGAGCGTGGTCAGAAGCCGCTCCAGCCGGTCGAGCGGCCAGGCATTGGGGCCGTCACTCAATGCCCTGGCAGGATCGGGGTGGGTTTCTATGAACAGGCCACTGATTCCGGTCGCGACCGCCGCGCGGGCAAGAACGGGTACGAATTCGCGCTGCCCGCCGCTCGAGGTGCCCTGCCCGCCCGGAAGCTGGACCGAATGAGTAGCGTCGAACACCACCGGGCAGCCGGTTTCGCGCATGATCGCCAAGCTACGCATATCGGAGACCAGGTTGTTGTAGCCAAAGCTCGCCCCGCGCTCGCACACCATGATATTCTCACCGTCGCCGCCCGCAGTCGTCGCCGCGCTGCGCGCCTTGTCGACGACATTGACCATGTCGTGCGGAGCCATGAACTGACCCTTCTTGATGTTGACCGGCTTGCCGCAGCTGGCGACCGCGTGGATGAAATCGGTCTGGCGGGCGAGGAACGCGGGTGTCTGGAGCACGTCGACGACCTCGGCAACCGGCTTGACCTGCGGGATGTCATGGACGTCGGTGAGGATCGGCACGCCAAGCGCGCCGCGGACCCGGGCAAGGATTTCCAGGCCGTCGTCCATGCCCGGGCCTCGAAAACTCTTGTCGCTTGATCGATTGGCCTTGTCGAAGCTCGATTTAAAGATGAACAGGATGCCGAGCTGGTCGGTGATCTCCTTGAGCTTTTCTGCGGTTCGCGCCTGCAACTCATAGCTCTCGATGACGCATGGTCCGGCGATGAGGAACAGCGGCTGGTCGAGCCCGATATCATGTCCGAGTAATTTCATCGCGTCGATCTAGGCGAGATTGTCGACGATTGCGACTGGGTGCCAGTCGCCGAGTTCGTTTTCGGCTGCAAATGAGGGCGGAATTCCCTCCCCGTGGTGGATTCCGCCGGCGACAAAAACCGTGT
>JBDSEL010000131.1:0-10214 GCA_039920065.1 Sphingomicrobium sp.
GCGCGGGTCAGGCCGCCAGTGCGTGGATTTCGTTGAGTCCGTTGGCGATTGCCGCGTCGCGCTGCTCAGGACTGATCGCAGTGCCATCGGCAGCGACGAATTCGGGGGTGACGCCCATGAACTGGAAGACGCTGCGAAGGTAGGATTCGGCATGTTCGAACTGGCTTGCGGCGTCATAAAATCCGCCGCGCGAGATCGCGACGATGACCCGCTTGCCGTTCACCAGTCCTTCGGATCCGGTGGCGGTGTAGCGGAAGGTCTTGCCGGCCACCGCCAGCCGGTCGATCCACGCCTTGAGCTGGCTCGGAACGCCGAAATTATACATTGGCGCCCCGATTACCACCGTGTCCGCGGCGAGAAATTCGTCGATCACCGATGTATCGCCGAAGGCGGCGAGGGTCAGGTGGTCGAGCGGATCGGCGGCAAGATCGCGTGTGATCACTGCGGAGTGGGGGGCGGCATTGCGCAACTGGTCGATGATGGCGCTGGTCAGCTGGCGGCTGACGCTCGCCTCGCCATTGATGCTGCTGTCGATCTTGAGGATGGTCACTATTATCTCCTAGGTATGGAAAAATTACCAAGGCACGCTAAATAACCATCAAGACTCACCCCGCAAGAACGCACAAATTCGTGCGTCGGTATCAGCCATGTGAGGGAGGAACAGAAAGGTGCCCACGTCATGAAAGACCCGCGCAACCCCGTTTGCCAGACAATCAGCAGCCTGCTTCAGCGCATCGGCGACAAGTGGAGCGTATTGGTCGTGTCGACACTCGGCGCGGGATCGAAGCGGTTCAACGAATTGCGCCGCGAAATCCCCAGCGTGTCGCAGCGCATGCTGACTCTTACATTGCGCAATCTCGAGCGTGACGGACTGGTCAACCGGACAGTCACGCCGAGCATCCCGCCGCGGGTCGATTATGAACTCACCGCCCTTGGCCGCTCGCTCGAAGGGCCGATCGGGCAATTGCAGCAATGGGCGCTGGCCAATGTCGGCGCGATCCACCACGCCCAGTCGCGCTACGATGCGGGGATCGACCAGGCCAAAGCCGCCTGAGGCTTGTCAGCGGCGCACTCGCGGCTAGAGCGGGCCGATGTCTGCGCCAGCAAAGCCCGATCTCGAGTCCCTCAAGGCGATTGAGGAGCGACTGCTCTTTCTGTCGGCGTGGACGATCCATCATGCCAATCACGTCCGCGACAGCGCCGACGGTCTAAAGGTCGGCGGGCACCAGGCGTCGTCGGCATCGATGACCGCAATTATGACCGCGCTCTATTTCCACGCTTTGGACGAAAACGACCGGGTCGCGGTCAAGCCGCACGCCGGCCCGGTGCTCCACGCGATCCACTATCTGCTCGGTACGCAGACCCGCGACAAACTTGAGAATTTCCGCGGCTTCGGCGGCGCCCAGAGCTATCCAAGCCGGACCAAGGATTCGATTCCCGTCGACTTTTCGACCGGCTCGGTCGGGCTCGGTGTCGCGATCACCTTGTTCTCAAGCATCGTCCAGGATTGGCTGACCGGCCGCGAGTGGATGGCGAAGGAAGATCGCGGCCGGTTCGTCGCATTGGTCGGCGATGCCGAACTCGACGAGGGCAATATCTACGAGGCGCTGATCGAAGGTGCCAAGCACGATGTAAAGAATTTGTGGTGGGTGCTCGACTACAACCGCCAGAGCCTCGACGCGGTCAGCGCGGACAAGATGTTCGAGCGCTTTGACGAGATTTTCCGCGCCTGCGGCTGGCGCGTGGTCGAGTTGAAGTATGGCAAACGGCTTGATGCGGTTCTGGTCAGGGACAAGGCGCTCAAATCGTGGTTCGATGAACTGCCCAATGCCGATTTGTCGGCGCTCCATTATCAAGGCGGCCCGGCGATCCGCGCGCGGCTTGAGACCGATCTCGGCGCTGCTGCGGGCAAATTGCTCAAGGCCCATGACGACGCCGCTTTGCACGCTTTGTTCAGTGACCTTGGCGGGCATTGCCTGGCCAGCCTGACCGAAGCCTTTGACGCGGCCAGCGCGGACGACACGTCGACCTTGTTCATTGCCTGGACGATCAAGGGTCATGGCCTGCCGTTCGCCGGCCACAAGGACAATCATGCCGGGCTGATGAACCCGACGCAAATGGCTGCACTGCGCTCGACTATGAACGTCCGCGAGGGCCAGGAATGGGAGCCGCTTGAGGGCCTTGGCGGCAATGTCCGCGCGGGGGTCGAGGCGTTGCTCGATCAGGCACGGATCGCGCGGGCCAAACGCGATCGCAGGTTCGGCAGCATCGTCATTCCGGCGCTGCCCGCGCCCGGCGGCGCCGAACAATCGACCCAGGCCGCGTTCGGCCGCATCCTCAACGATCTGTCGCGCGCCGGCGGCGACCTCGCCGACCGCATCCTCACCACCTCGCCCGATGTCACAGTCTCGACCAACCTCGGGGCGTTCGTCAATCAGCGCGGGCTGTTCCGCCGCGATGGGCTGCGCGACGTCTTTGCCGATGAAAAGATTGCCTCGACACAAAAATGGTCGTCAAGCAACAAGGGCCAGCATGTCGAGCTCGGGATCGCCGAGAACAATCTGTTCCTAATGCTCGCCGCCGCCGGGCTCAGCGGCGACATGTTCGGCCAGCGACTGTTCCCCATCGGCACACTCTACGACCCGTTCATCGCCCGCGGTTTGGATGCGCTCAATTACGCCTGTTACCAGGATGCCCGCTTCCTGCTCGTGGCAACACCAAGCGGCGTAACGCTCGGGCCCGAAGGCGGCGCGCACCAATCGATCAACCCTCCGCTGATCGCCCTCGGCCAGCCCGGCCTGCGCCATTACGAGCCCGCCTTTGCCGACGAGGTCGCGGCGATGATGAAAGAAGCGTTCCGGCTGATCGACGATCCCGACGGCGAAAGCACCTATTTGCGACTGTCGACGCGCGCGCTGGTCCAGGTCGAGCGTGACGGCGACGCGTGGCAAGCCGGTGCCCTGGCCGGCGGCTATTGGCTGCGCGAGCCTGGCGCGGGGGCGGAAGCGGCGATCGTCGCGATGGGCGCGGTCATGCCCGAGGCGCTGGCCGCATGGGAGGAATTGCGCGGAGATATTCCCGGTCTTGGCCTGCTCAGCATAACCTCGCCAGATTTGCTTCACCGCGGCTGGACCGCCGCCCAGGCCAGGCGCTGGACCGGGCGTCGCGAACCGAGCCACATCGAAAGCTTGCTCGGCCGCCTTGCGCCAGGCGCTGGCCTCGTCACCTTGTGCGATGCCGCGCCAGCGTCCTTGTCGTGGATCGGCGGGGTCATCGGCCAGCGAGTAGCACCGCTCGGGGTCGAGAAATTCGGCCAGACCGGCAATCTCGCCGACCTCTACGCAACCTACCGCCTCGACGGCACCGCGATAACTCAATCCATTGCGGAGCTACTTCTCTAGGGACTCGGAACATTTCCTTTACCGGTCGCTGGTAAATCTGCGGCTGAACTGGAAAGAGTAGACCCGACGATGGCCGAATATTTCGGAGCGCCCGAGCATCTTCGCACTTCCGTCGGCTTTGCCGCTCGGGAGCAGCAGCGCTGCGACGCAATTCAGGCCGACTTTCGTGCCAATGGCGAACGCCGCTCGATCCGCCGCGAACCGCCGCTGCTGGTGGCCGCGCTGACCCCGACGAACGACGAATTGAACCTGCGGCTGGCGGAGGAGCTGGAATATGCCCGCCGCCTGCTTGACATCATGGGCGATGCATTGAGCAACGACCCATCGATCCTGATGCGCCACGCCGTGCCCTTGCAGTCGGTCGATATCGTCGGTCAGATGCTCGGCTACATCGCCCGGGTCATCCGCTCGAGCGACCCCGCCGGGGCGGTCAACGGCTTCGGCATGTGCGAATTAAAGGCGCGGCTGCAACGCACGAACGTGCCCTGACTTTGCAAGCGCCGGGCTCTCCCCTAGACGAAGGTGCATGACAGGACGCTACTTCGACGAATGGGCGGTCGGCGAGGTGATCGACCACCCGATCCGGCGCACGGTGACCGAGACCGACAACATCCTCATCACCACGCTGACCCACAATCCGCAACCGCTTCACCTCGACGTGGAAGCGGCCAGAGCGAGCGAATTCGGGCAGCCGCTGGTCAATAGTTGCTTCACGTTCAGCCTGACGGTCGGCATTTCGGTGGCCGAAACCACACTCGGCACCCTGGTCGCCAATTTGGGCTATGACGAAGTGCGCTTTCCAAAGCCGGTGTTTGTCGGTGACACCCTCACTGTGCAAAGCGAAGTCATCGGGCTGCGCGACAGCGGCTCGCGGCCCACGGCCGGGATCGTCACCTGGGTTCATCGCGCAATCAACCAGCGCGGCGAGACGGTGTGCACATTCAAGCGGTCGGCGCTGCTCCACAAGACCAAGGGATGAGTCAGCCGCGGTCCTGGCTGTTCGTTCCCGCCGATAGCGAGCGCAAGATTGCCAAGGCGCTGGCGAGTGAGGCCGACGCGGTGATCCTCGATCTCGAGGATAGCGTCGCGCCGGCACACAAGGCGATCGCCCGCGACCTCGTCCGCGGTCTCGATATCCCCGCCAATGGGCCGAGCCTGTGGGTGCGGATCAATCCGCTGGCGAGCACAGATCACAAGGACGACCTCGACGTTCTGGCCAATCCCGCGGTCACCGGCATCGTTCTGCCCAAGGCCGAAAGCGGCAGCGATGTCACCGAGCTTGCCCACCGCAGCGGCAATATCCCGATTCACGCTATCGTCACCGAAACCGCCGCCAGCCTGTTCGGGCTGATGAGCTATGGATTGCCGGGCATCCCGCTGGCGGCGATGAGCTGGGGCGCGGAAGACCTGAGCGCGGCGCTGGGCGCGTCGAGCAAATATGATTGCGACGGATCGCTCAGCTTCACCTATCGCATGGCGCGTTCGCTGTGCCTGGCCGGAGCGGTCGTTGCCGGGGTCCAGCCGGTCGACGGCGTTTTCGCCGATTTTCGCGATGGCGAAGGCCTGCGCGCCGAGGCTGAGGCAGCCGCGCGCGAAGGATTTACCGGCAAGCTTGCAATCCACCCCGATCAGGTTGCGATCATCAATGCCGCCTTCTCACCCGCGGCGGCGGACATTGCTCATGCCGAAGCCATCGTCGCCGCGTTCGAGGCCGAGCCCAATGCCGGCGTTCTGTCGATCGGGGGGCGGATGGTCGATCGGCCCCATTTGATTCAGGCGCTGCGCGTGCTCGACCGGGCCGCGACCCTCAAGGAGTAAACTATGCCGACTGCAGCCACCGGTTGGGGGGTCGATAGCGCGACCGACCAGCCGCACCGAATTCAGTTCGAACGCCGCGACCTTCGCGCCGACGATGTCGCGATCAAGATCAGCCATTGCGGCATCTGCCACTCCGACCTCCACTTTGCCCACAACGATTGGGGCATGAGCTCCTATCCGATGATCCCGGGCCACGAGATTGTCGGGATAGTGACGGAAGTCGGCTCGGCGGTGAGTGGATTTTCGATCGGCGACCGTGCCGCGGTCGGCTGCCTCGTCGACAGCTGCCAGTCATGCGAATTCTGCTCCAGCGGACAGGAGCAATTCTGCGTCGAGGGCGCAACCTTCACTTATGGCGTGCCCGATCGCCATGGTCAGCTGACGCAGGGCGGCTATTCGGACCATGTGGTGGTGCGCGAGGAATTCGTTTGCCGAGTGCCCGACAGCATCAGCATGGCCGAGGCCGCGCCGCTATTGTGCGCGGGCATTACTACTTATTCGCCGCTCAAGCGCTGGGGCGTGAAGCCCGGCGATACCGTCGCGGTGGTCGGTATGGGCGGACTCGGCCACATGGCGGTCAAGTTCGCCGCCGCGATGGGTGCCAAGGTCACCGTCATCACCACCTCGCCCGCCAAGGCCGACGCGGCGCGCAAGAGTGGTGCCAGCGACGTCCTCGTCTCGACCGATGCCGAGGCAATGGCCGCCGCCGCCGGCCGCTTCACCCTCATCATCAACACCATTCCGGTCAGTCACGATATTGGGCCTTACACGGGCCTCATCCGGCCCAACGGGACGATGGTCGTGGTCGGTGCGCTCGCGCCGCTTGACGGGACCAGCGGCTTCGGCCTGATCTTCGGCAATCGGGCGATTGCGGGTTCAGCCATCGGTGGTCTGGCGGAAACGCAGGAGATGCTCGATTTTTGCGCCGAGCACGGCATCGTGCCCGAGATCGAACTGATCAAAGGCGAGCAGATTCCCGCGGCTTGGGCGACGTTGAAGAAGGGCGACATCGCCCATCGCTACGTGATCGACGTCGAACAAGGCCTGTGACGAAGATCCGAACGGCGAGGGCGCGTGTCGCTCTCGCGGCCGCTATCGCTGTCGCAGTGCCGCTTCCAGCCTCCGCGGCCGCGCCTGATCCGGTCGCCTTTTTCCGTGGCCACACGCACGGCCGCGGCAGTCTCAAGGTGCTATTCCAATCGCCGCGCGCGCTGAGCGTCGACAGTCGCGGCAACCTGAGCAAGAATGGCACGCTGGTGGTTCGCCAGGCGATCCGCCAGGGCGCCAAGCCGGTGCGGATCCGGATCTGGCGGTTGCGCGCGCTTGGTCCGGGGCGGTTCGCCGGGTCGCTGACCGATGCCCAGGGGCCGGTGGCGATCGAGCAACACGGCAACGCGCTCCACATTCGCTACACCGGCAAGGACCGCTTCGACGTCGACCAGTGGCTCGCCCCGCAAGGACGCAAGGCGCTGCGCAACCGGATGACCGTCAGTCGTTTCGGGATTACCGTCGCCCGGGTCGACGAGTTGATCCGCAAACTGGACTGACCAGCCGACCCTGCTAAGTCTCGGCCAGCGTTGGTGGAGTGTGCAGGCAATGAGCGAGGAAGTGCAACGTCCGTGGTCGATGGCGCGGGTCGTCACCGCCTCGTCCGCCGGGACGGCGTTCGAATGGTACGACTTCTTCATCTTCGGCTCGCTCACCCCGATCATCGCCAAGGTATTCCTGGCCGGACTCGATTCGACTGCGGCGCTGGTCGCGGCGCTGGCTTTGTTCGCGGTCGGCTTCGCGTTTCGGCCGCTGGGCGCAATCCTGTTCGGGGCGATGGGCGACCGCGTCGGCCGCAAGGCGACGTTCCTCGCAACGGTCAGCCTGATGGGGGTCGCGACCTTCGCCATTGGCCTGCTGCCGACCTACGAACAAACCGGCATCGTCGCGCCGATCCTGCTCGTCTTGCTGCGGATTGCGCAGGGCACTGCGCTGGGCGGTGAATATGGCGGCGCGGCGATTTATGTCGCGGAACATGCGCCCGATGCGCGGCGCGGCGCCGCCACCGGCTGGATTCAGTCCTCTGCCTCGTTCGGGCTGCTCGCCGCCTTGCTGGTGATCGTCGCCACGCGCACGTTGCTGGGCGAGGAAGCGTTCGGCCAGTGGGGCTGGCGGATCCCGTTCCTGGCCTCGATCCTCCTGCTGGCGATTTCGGTATGGATGCGGTTGAAGCTCAGTGAGAGCCCGCATTTCGCCAAGCTCAAGGAGGATGGCGAGCTGAGCAAGGCGCCGCTCAAGGAAAGCTTCGCCAATGCCGCCAGCCTGCGCCAGGTGCTGATCGCCTTTTTCGGGATCATGTGCGCGCAAGGGGCGGTATGGTATTTCACCTTCTTCTACATGCAGGTATTCCTCGAAAAGTCGCTCGGCATTCCGGGCGCGACCAAGGACCTGCTGTTGATCGCCATGACCGTGGCCAGCGCGCCGCTCTACGTCTTCTTCGGCTGGCTTAGCGATCGTGTCGGGCGCAAGCCGGTGATTCTTGGCGGGATGCTGCTGGCGCTGGTGCTCTACTTTCCCGGCTCGCACCTTATCGCTCGTGCCGCCAATCCGGCGCTGGTCGCCGCCCAGGCCGCAACCCCGGTGGTGGTCGAAACCGATGTCGCGCTTTGTTCGTCGCAGTTCGACCCGACCGGCACCGCCAAGTTCACCAGCGCTTGCGATATTGCCAAGTCGACCCTGGTGGCGCGCGGCATTTCCTATTCGACGCGTCCCTCGGCCGACGGGCAGACGCGGATGCTTGCCGGCACTCGCTCGGTCGCGATTGGAAGCGGCGAAGGGGTCGGCGACCTCAAGGCGTTCAAGGCGCAGACTGCGGCCGCGGTGAATGGCGAGCTGGAGGCCGCGGGCTATCCCGAATCGGCCGATCCGCGGGCGATGAACTATCCGTTGTTGCTTGCGGTTTTGATGCTGTTCGTGGTCGCCGCGACTGCGCTTTATGGACCGCAAGCCTCAGCCCTGGTCGAGATGTTCCCGACCCGCATCCGCTATACCGCGATGAGCCTGCCCTATCATGTCGGCACCGGCTGGGTCGGCGGGTTCCTGCCGGTCACCAGTTTCGCAATCGTCGCCATGACCGGCGATATCTATGCCGGCCTGTGGTATCCGGTGGTGTTCACCGCAATCTCGGCGCTGGTCACCGTCTTCCTGGTCAAGGAAACGCGCGGCAAGCCGCTCCAGGACGTCTAGACGCGGCTCAGGCGCACCAATGAATATCGATGGGCTGCTCGGCTTCTGCCAGCACTCGGCCGACCGGCAATTTCGAACTATGGCCATCGGCGATTGCCAATTCGAGCAAGTCGCGCTTGGCTTGCCCCTGGACGGTAATCAACAGGGTCCGCGCCGACAGGATCGCGGCGCGGGTGAGGCTGATTCGCCCGATGCCGTCGGCCGCCATCAATCCCGCCGCGCGCCGCGCCTTGGGGGCGTCGAGCGCGGCCTCGAGATCGTCGCCAACGACCAGGCCGGCGACATTGCCGTCATCGTCGATTGTCAGCCACACCAGGTCGGGCGGCCACGGCAGGTCCTGGAGCCGGGCATCGGCGGCGCTGCCCGCGGCGCGGTGATCACTGGCGGCTTCGCTGACGACTGGAAACACCCGCCCGCCGAGCGCCAGGAAGGTCTTGGCCAGCATTCGCACCTTCGAGCGTTCGTCGTCGAGCCCGACCATGAGATCGTCGGTCGGGACGATGGTCACCCGCTTCCACGGCAGCGACTGGCCGGCGAGCTCGGTCAGAATGCCGCGCTCGTCCGCGCCGGCCGGAAGCGCGATCAGCGAAGCCGAACGCGCCTCGACCGCGCTGGAGATGATGAACCCGACATCGCCGGCAACCGCCTCGGCCAGTTCCTCGGGCGATTCATAGTCCCACCATTCGGCTTCAATCATGGTCGAAATTCTCCTTGTCGCGGCACGCCCTAGAGGCTCGACTGGCGATTGAACACCGCCGTGACGCGCAAAAATCAGCGGTCGCGGTCGGACTGCTTGTAGCCGAACCACGCCGCCACCGGCCGGCCGGCGCCATCGCGCGCGGGGCGAAACACGCCGCGCTGCATGATCAGGCTGCAGGTCCATTGATCGGCCGCCGGATTGCCGAACCCGCGCATCACGTCGCAGCCGCTGGGGCGACCGGTGGCCTCGATCCTGAGGCGCAGGAATATAGTCGCGCCGCGCGGCCACGACTGGCCGATCGCCGGGGGATAATCGCGTGAGGTGATCCCGCGGACCAGCGCCACGGGCACCGCGACGCCGCCACCGCCACCGCCGCCCGGGCCATTGCCGCCATTGCCGCTGCCGGTCCCGGTGCCGTTTCCGCCGGCACCGGTTCCGGGACCGGTGATGGTCGAGGCGCCCTGCGTCGCCTGGACGCCCTGACGCGGCGTTTCGGCCACCACCACCGGGTTTGGAAGCAAGGGTTTGACCCTCGGCTTGGGGGCTTTGATCGGGGTCGCCTCGCTCTTGATGTTCTTGGGTGACGAGCCGCCTTCTTTTTGTTTGGGCTTGGCCTTGTCGGCAGCGCGCGGCGGGGGCGGTGGGATGGTACGCGGCGGCGGCGGGGGATCGATCACGTTGAACGTCTTGAGCACGTTTTGCGGATCGGTAAGGTCGATCTGGCCCGACAAATGCAACAGCGCGAACAGCAGCGCGGCATGAATGAGCAGCACGGCGAGCAACGCCCCGCTTCTGTCCCTGCGATCCAGATCCGCCCGATACATTCGGTCCCAACGCCAGCGCCCGGCAGCGGTTGCCTAGCTCGTCATGGACGCCGCGCCCGCTGACCGTACCGAAACGTTACAAGCGGCCAATCAGAAACCGCTCTTTTCTGCGAGACTCGGGCCTCGCAAAAGTGTTAAAAAATGTTAAGAGGTCTTGTGGGATCGCGGCTAAACTGCTCTTAAAGCAGGGCTTTCCGGGGGGAAAGTCGAGTCGAGGAGCAGGCGGAGGGGGAAGTT